>CAYVPU010000088.1:0-4962 GCA_964453885.1 uncultured Anaerolineae bacterium
GGCATCCTCCCCCTCCATTACACCACAAAAATCACCTCCCGTCAAGTCTCCCCCTGAGATGAGCGATAAACGATACACAATCGCAACTCGCATTGACATCCCCGCCCAAATGGTGTATCATTATACCGCATTTCACTTGCTGGGGGACCCCGCAACGAAAACGAAGCGAGCCCATGGAAAGCAAGTATGATCTTTTCTGGACGTATCTCTCAATGGACACCGTGCAACCTCACTTCTGACCGCACAATCAGGACGACAGCAAGTCACCGCGTGTCAGGGGATGAGGCTTACTTTTCTCACCTGACACATAACTCACAAAGGAGTGTATTCAATGGAGGCCAGACTCGAGGAACTGTCTGCCTGCTTTCCCAAGTGGCAAAAGACGGCCGACGTAATCGATCAACTGATTGACCTGATCCTCAACTACCGCCAGAGCGGACACCCAGGCGGATCACGATCCAAAGTTCACGTGCTGTTGGCGACCCTGCTGGGCGGCGGGATGCGCTGGGACATACGCCATCCCGAAAATCGCTTCGGCGACCGTTTCATCCTCATCGCCGGGCACACCATTCCGCTCATCTACTGCGCCTTTACCGTGCTGGATGAGGCAATGCGGATCAAATATCAGCAGACCGGCAATGATCGCTACTACATTCCCGACGACCGGGCCGTACTGTGGGAAGACCTGCTCACCTTCCGGCACAACGGCGGACTGTCCGGCCACGCCGAGATGGAAGGCAAGACCCTGTTCCTCAAATTCAACACCGGGCCCTCGGGGCACGGCTCCCCACCTGCAGCCGGCGAGGCGCTGGCCTTGAAACGCGCCCGCGCCGACGGCGTCAAGGTCATCGCTCTGGAAGGCGAAGGTGGTCTCACTCCCGGCGCCAGCCATGAGACCAAGAACGCCGCCTGGGGCCTGGGTCTGGATAACCTGTATTACCTCGTGGACTGGAACGATTTTGGCATTGACGATCACCGCATCAGCGATGTGGTGCCCGGTACGCCCGAAGACTGGTTCGGGTCCTATGGCTGGCGCGTCTTTGGCGCTGAGCAGGGCAGCGAGTGGGAACCTGTCACCCGCGCGTTGCTGCATATGTTCTTCGGCGACAACCCCGACAAGGTCCCCAGTGTCACCTGGGTCAAGACTCGCAAGGGCCGGGGCTACCTCAAGTATGACAACAAGTCCCACGGCAGCCCCCACGCCCGCAACAGTGACCTGTTTTGGCAGACCAAGGCCCCCTTTGCTGAAAAGTACAATGTCAAGTTTGAGGGCTTTGGCCAGCCAGCGCCAGACGACCAGCCTGCGCTTCGAGCGCAATTCGAGGCCAACCTGCAGGTAGTGATGAGCGTGCTCCACGACGACCAGGAATTGACAGACTATCTGGCCGATACGCTGGTGGCACTGGGCGATTCGGTGCCAAAAGAGATACCCTCTTTCCGGCTGAACCCCAAGGCCAACCCTCTCCACGACGAGAGGCTCTACGACTATGAGAATTACCCGTCCGAGATGTACGTCGAGCCGGGAGCCAAAGTTCCCAACCGGCGCGCCCTGGACAGATGGGGAGCCTGGGTCAACGCCTTTACCCATCAGCATTACGACCGCCCCCTCTTCCTGGCCTGCTCCGCCGACCTGGCCGACTCGACCAACATCTCGGGCTTTGCCAAGCCGTGGGGTGATTTCCCCGGCTATGGCTGGTATGATCGGGACAACAATCTCCAGGGTGTTCTGCTGCCCCAGACCATCACCGAGTTCACCAACTCGGGCATTATGGCCGGCCTGGCCACAGTCAACTTTGCCGAGAATCCCTACAAAGAGTTTGACGGCTTCTACGGCGCTTGCTCCACCTATGGCTCCTTTGTCTACCTCAAATACGGCCTGATGCGCCTCTTTAGCCAACTGGCGCAGGACTCTCAACTCAAGGTGGGCAAAGTGGTGTGGATAGCCGGCCACTCCGGCCCGGAGACAGCCGACGACTCTCGCACCCACTTTGGCATCTTTTCTCCCGGCGTGACGCAACTCTTTCCCCAGGGACAGATCATCAACGTTCACCCTTGGGAACACAATGAAGTGCCTGTTGTGTTGGCTGCGGCGCTGAAACAGACAGCGCCCATCATTGCCCTGCATCTCACGCGACCGGCCATCGATATCCCCGACCGCGCTGCCCTGGGCATCCCCTCTCACTTTGCCGCCGCCAAAGGAGCCTACATTGTGCGCAATTATGATCCTGCCAAACCTCGCATGGGCACGGTGATCGTCCAGGGCACCAGCGCCATGGCTAACGTCGTCAAAGTCCTGCCAGAACTGGACAGGAACGGCCTCAACGTCAAGATCGTGGCCGCCATCAGTCCAGAGCTGTTTGCCTTGCAGCCAGAGGACTACCGGAACCAGGTACTCTCGCCGGCCGATCAGGTGGATGCCATGCCGGTCACCACTCAGGCCCGCCGGCTGATGGGCGATTGGATTTTCTTGAGGGTCAACGAGGAGTACGCCCTCTCGGCCGACTGGGACAACCGCTGGCGCACCGGCGGCACGGTAGACGAAACGATCGAAGAGGCGCATCTCTCGCCGAACTGGCTGCTGGCCGGCATTGAGCGTTTCGCCAGGGATCGCGACACGAGGTTGGGTCGCATCCGAGCCATGCTGGAAGCAGCGGGACGGGCGTAAAACGTATGGCAGCGGGACAGAAAGCGCGGCAGTTCTACCTGGGCGCAAAAGAGAAGGTTATCGACGTCCAGACGTGGATCTGATCAGAATGAGCGACCGTTTGCAGCGACTCTGGACACCGTGGCGCATGGCATACATTTTGAGCGACAAGGAAGACAGACGAGCCGAGGACTGCGTCTTTTGCGCCAAACTGGCCGAGGACCGAGACGCACAAAACTATGTAGTGTGGAGAGGCACGCATTGTGCCATCGTGCTCAACCTGTATCCCTATAACAATGGACACTTGATGGTCATTCCCTACGCCCACGTGCCAAGCCTGGAAGACCTGCCGGTCAAAGTGCAGGCCGAAATGATGACCACCATCAGCAAGAGCCTGGGCCTGTTGCGCCAGGCAATGCAGCCCCACGGCTTTAATATCGGCGTCAACATCGGACGGGCAGCAGGGGCAGGCATTGAGTCTCACGTCCACATCCACGTCGTGCCCCGCTGGGAAGGGGACACTAATTTCATGCCCGTGCTCGCCGGAACCCGCGTCATCCCCGAACTGCTCAATGATACCTACACCAACCTGAAAGCCGTGCTGGACAGCAAGGGCGATAAGGAAAAATGAGGAAGCCAAAACGATGGGGGAGACGAAGGGGCTGGCAGAAAATCCGTCCCTCCCTCTTTCGGCCCTGGCTGGGCGCCGGGCCGTGGATCTCGCCCAAAGACCTGCTGCGAAAACTATCAGCTCGCTTGCCGTGGCTGCAATCCCGCGAGACAGTCGAGCAACAGAACGACTGGCGGCTCTATAACGAGGTTATCTGGTGGGGCGTGATGACCGGTGTGGCCGGCACCTTTCTGAGTGTCTATGCCATTCGCCTGGGCGCTTCGGCCCGGCTTATGGGCCTGCTTACAGCGCTACCAGCCCTGGTGACGTGCCTGTGGTCAATTCCGGCAGGGCGTTTCGTCGAGGGGCAGCGCCACCGGGTGCCTGTCATCCTCACCGCTGCAGCTTTCCAACGAGGGGGCTACCTGCTGGTAGCTCTCATGCCTTTTGCCACCTTTCTGCGCCAGGCCGACACACTGGTGCTGCTGGCGACGCTGGTCACCCTGCCTACGGTGCTTTTCAACGTCGCCTTTACCACTCTGCTAGCCGACGCCGTTCCCCCTGACAAGCGGGCCAGGCTGGTCAGCCTCCGCAGCCTACTCCTGACCCTCGTCAGCACTGCCACCAGCCTGGCCGCGGGCCGGGTGCTGGATCTCATTCGATTCCCTTACAACTATCAGATCCTTTTCGCTTTGGCGGCCATCGCCTCGTTGTTGAGCCTGCCGCATCTACGCCGTCTCCAGGTGGCTGATGCTGCCCCTCTCCCCCCTCCCCCAGCCCGTGCCCGATTCCTGGACCGCTGGCGAGACGCTTTCCAACGCATGGGCAGGCAAAGTGCTTTCTGGCGCTTTGCCACGGGAATGTTCATCTTTTATTGGGGCCTCTACCTGCCCGCCCCTCTATACAACCTCTACCGTGTGCGCGAGTTAGGCGCCTCCGATGGCTGGATAGGGCTGCTATCGGTGGCCTTTAACCTGTCCAGCCTGCTGCCCTACGTGTTTTGGGGCCGGCAGGCAGGCAAACGCGGCAATCGCTGGGTGATGATGGTCAGCGCAGCAGGACTCAGCCTCTATCCCACCCTCATTGGCCTTTCGCCCCGCATTGAGCCGCTGCTGCTGGTATCACTGTGGGGCGGACTGTTTTCGCCAGGATTCAACATCTCGGCCTTCAACGCCCTGCTGGAGAACACCCCCGCCGATCACCGGCCCAGTTACGTGGGTATTCACACGACGCTGATCAACGTCGCTGCTTTCCTGGCCCCGATCCTGGGCAGCGCTCTGTCCGAGACCTGGGGCATACGGGCGGTCCTCATCGCCAGCGGCGGCGTGCGACTACTGGGGATGATCGCCTTGCTGCTGCTGGTGCCTCGTTCCCGTCCGACAACTTGACCCCCCAATAAACAAAGCTATATCCTTACGATATCACCTTCCACTTTAATTAAGTACTTGGCCGAGTTCCAATCAGGGAATTTACGCAAAATTTACACACAATAGAGCAAAAATGTGCTGTAATAAGAGCAATCAGGGGCTGCAGACGGCTCGATTCCAATCTCTATCGCCTTCTCAGAGTTCGTTTTCCCCACCTGAACTTGAAATTCCGACATCTGCTTCGTCTACAGCTTCCAAAAACGTCCAAGGGTTCACATACCAGGGCCACTTCTGCCAGTCATGAACCAAGCCCCGGGGCCGGTCAACCAGGTGACCGGCCC
>CAYVPU010000088.1:5062-11718 GCA_964453885.1 uncultured Anaerolineae bacterium
TCCAAAAAGTCCAGGACGTCTTTGCGCGCCAGATCGAATTGTTTGATCAAATCCTCATCCGACCCCTTGAACCGCCTGAGAATCTGTCGGGCGCATAGCCCGCAGCCCCGCATAGCTCTATACGAGTCCGCGTCACACCTCAGGCAACCATCCAGCCGGATCATCATCAGCATAAAGGCCAACTTGTCGGGGTGCATCTCGGGCAAAGCTGATATTTTGTCCACTAGCTTTTGCCACCCCTCGCCCCGCAAATCCCTCAATGTGGGGACCACTCGAGGCGGGAACATCATCTCGGTCTTGTGATACATTGGCTTCACTCCTGCACACCACTCCCCATCGACTCTTGGCAATACTACGAGTTCTATCCGTCACAAAATGGCATCGGCCAAGATGTATTTTTATCATTTTCATCATGCTAATTATAACACGAGTGGTAGCAGTTGTCAAGACAAATTATGAACATTGACCCGATAACAAAAACGCAGCCACACGTGGCGGCTGCGAGCCAGCAAAGCGGGGGAAAGACTATGTCAGATGACTAGCTTGGGAAGGGTGAGGATCTCTTGGACTGCTTCCACAAACTCGTCCAGGTGGAAGGGTTTGGTAAGGTAGCGAGCAACGTTATGACGATAGGCAGCGGCCTCCAGTTCATCAGAGCCATAGGCTGTGATGAGCATGGTGTGAGTGTGTGGGTGAGAAGATTTCAATTCGCTGATCAACTCCAGGCCGTTCCGCCCTGGAAGGCGGAAATCAGAAATGACCAGGTCAAAACCATGGCAATCTATGGCTGCTAGCGCCTCTTCTGCCGATGAGGCGTTGACAACTTGATATCTGTTTTCAGGATCGGATAGACTCTCTTTGAGAAAAAAGGCGACCTTTTCCTCGTCCTCAACTATCAAAATTCGGGTTCCTTTGGCTCCGTCCATTCTCCATTCCCTCACCCCCCAACGTGGAATCCAGTCAAATGTCGCTAGTATCATATCACGAAACAAGTAGGGTGAGGGTTACGGTATGATAACAGATCTATCACAACCTCAAGAACCCTGAGCAAGTCAATTTCCTCCACTGGTGAACATGTAGCCAACACCTCGCACGTTGATGATGTAACGAGGGTCTTCGGCTGTTTCTTCGATCTTTTTCCGCAGGCGGCGAACGTGCACCCGGATGATGGCCCGTGCCTCCAACTCGTCACACTTGTAGCCCTGCACTTCTTCGACCAACTCACGAGCGCCAATCACCTCGTCGGGGCGTTGCATGAGGGTGGTCAGCAGGCGCAATTCGGTGGGCGTCAGATTCACCGGCTCATCCCGAACCAGTACGACTTGCCTCTGCAAGTCCACAACGATGTCACGCGCCTGCAGGAAACGCGCCGGTCGCTCAGGTTCTGACTCGGTGCCCGAGAGGGCAAACTCGCCAGTGGACAACTCTTTGATCGCCCTTTCCATCTGGCGCACCAGCTCCTGCTTGCGCAGTGCCTCCTGTCGCCGGCGCAGCCCTTCTTCGACACTCGCCATTATCTTGGGGGCGCTGGCTGGTTTCAGGAGATAGTCATGGGCGCCGTGCCGCATGGCCTGAATAGCCGAAGAAAGAGTGCCGTAGGCCGTGAGCATGATGATGACAGTGCCAGCAGCTATCGTGCGCGCCTTTTCCATCACCTGCAGCCCACCCAAACCAGGCATAATCAGGTCGAGGAGCATCAGGTCAAAGGTTTCTTTCTGCAGGAGTGCCAGAGCTTCCTCTCCACTGGCGGCGGTCACGACCTTCCGACCTTTGGCGTTCAACACCTCAGCCAGCGTCTCGCGAATGGCCGGTTCGTCATCTACTACCAGAATTTTTGCCGATTTCATCATTGCTTTCCCCCCCTGTGAAGACAAGTGGCAGCCGAACACTGAACAGCGTGCCCTTGCCGGGTACGCTTTTCACATATATATGCCCACCGTGCTGTTCTACGATGCCGTAACTCACCGAAAGTCCCAATCCAGTGCCCCGAGACTTGGTGGTGTAAAAGGGCTCAAAGATGTGTCGCAGTTCCTCCGGCGACAGGCCCATGCCATTATCGGCGAAGGAGACCCGCAGCCAGCCTTTCTCCTGTTCTGCTCTCCCGTTTTCCAGGCGGCTGGTGATGATCAACTCGCCCCCATCGGGCATGGCTTCGACGGCGTTGATCACCATGTTGAGGTAGACTTGCTTGATCTGATCGGCTACCACATGGATGGGTGGCAGGTCATGAGCCAATTGACGATAAACGGTGACGTTACCCCGTTGAAACCTTTTGGAGGTCAAGGCCAGTACGTTTTCGATCAGGGCGTTAATGTCGGTCGGCGTTCGCTGGCCGCGCGAAGGGCGGTAAAAATCCAGCATCCGCAATACAATGCCTATCAGGCGCTCTACTTCTTCTTGAGCCAAGACCAGGTAGTGGTGCTGTTTCTCGTCAGTCAGGTTACGGGTCAAGGTCAGGTGCAGGCAATTCTGGACGGCCTGCAAGGGATTGTTGAGCTCGTGGGCAATAGAGGCCGTCAGCCGGCCCATGGCCGCCAGCTTTTCCACCTGGATGAGTTGTGCCTGGGATCGTTCCAATTCCTGGGCGAATTGACGAAGTTCGGTGTATAGACGGGCTTTCTCTACCGAGATACCGATCTGCTGGCCGATAGCTGCCAGCAAAGACTGGTCTGGCGTGGAAAAGCCAGGCGAACGTGGCCGGAGGACAACGAGAGTTCCGAGTACACGATTCTGAGCTGGCAGGGGCACGCAGAGCAATGAGAGAGCGGTTCTGTTTGACCCTTCCATCGCCTCTGTCTCGGCGGTCAGGATGCTAGTCCATGGCTCAATGCCGCCCAGGTCTTGCAAAAGAACCGGTTCCCCCAACTCGGCCACTCGCCCAATGATGCCTTGCCCCACTCGCCAATAGGTCTCGCTCAATGTATGTGCGCCAATTGCAGAGAAACCTTGCTGCGATTGCACGACCAGTTGTTTACTCTCGCTGTCCAGCAGGCAAACCACTCCGGCGTGCATCTCCAGGAGGGATATAATGGTTTCCAAAGTGGCGGGCAGCACTTCTTCCAGATCCAGCGAGCGACTGACCACCGAGGCAATGGCATTGAGGGCAGCCAGTTCGCGGTTGTGGCGCAGCACTTCCCGCTCCATCTGCCGTATCCGCAGCATAGCCTGGACGCGGGCCAGCAGCTCCTCTGGGGAGAAGGGCTTGGTCACATAGTCATCGGCGCCAATTTCCAGGCCCCGCGTTACGTGTTGCTTCGAGCCCAGCGCCGTGACCATGATGATGGGGATATAGCGCAGCGTCTCGTCTGCTTTGGCACGGCGGCAAACCTCGTAACCATCAGGTTCGGGGATACGCACGTCCAGAATGACCAGATCTATGCCAGCAGAAGAGAGCAGGCTGGGACTACCAGCCCGCATTGCCGCCAGGCTATCCTCACCGGTATGGGCCGCCACTACACTGTAGCCGTGAGCGGTCAACAATTCGGTGAGATAACTAACCATCTCCGGATCGTCATCTACTATCAGGATGCGGTAAGATCGATCGTCCATCATATTGCCCCTCACCCGTCCGCATCACCACCTCAGCCCCTCAGCACTCCCACCTTCGATTATACCAGTTTTCGCCCGTTATGCCAAGTCTATCTTTCCGGCGTTTACAACATTCGTCAATCGTGATATGATACTTTGAGGCGACGTGAAACGATTACCAGACAAGCGTGTCATCCGGAAGGCCACGAGTCGTCTGCGGAAAAAGGTTGGCGGAAAAAAGCGGTTGATTGTGGAAAATTCTTGTGGTACAATAGAAGCATAGAAGCATTGAGGGTGGAGGCATAGTTCAGGGCAGGCCTGGTCACCGACGACCAAGGCGGTTCGGTGGAAGAAGAGTGGTACCCACCTTTTGACAGTCCACCGGGATACGGCACCGAATTATTCGCCGAACGCAGCTACACCGGCCAGCGATTTGACGGCTACGTCGAACTGTACTATCATGGTGGCCGCTGGTAGTGATCGCGCCTGGGCCAGTTCACCCAGCCCGATAGCCTGGTGCCCGACCCGCTGCACCCCATCGCCTGGAACCGCTACGCCTACGCCTACAACTCGCCGCTGGTCTACACCGACCCGTCGGGGCGTGTTGCCTGGGTGCCGAGCTGCCAACCGGCTCATCACCGTCACCAACGGCACCATCCTCACCCTGGAGTACCAGTACAACGGCGACGGCGTGCTGGTCGCGCAGACGGCGGACGGCGTAACGCCCACCTACGTCATCGCCGTGCTGGGCCTGCCCCACGTGCTGGTCGAGACCACCGGCGGCCAGAGCACCGCCTACCTCCACGGCCACGACGGTTCTGATGGCCCTCTTTTGTTGCTTTTCAGGCAGCCCGCTTGCCCCTGGTCGGCTTTAGGAGTACAATACGGGTGGTTAGAGTAAGTATGAGTCATGGCCATTGCAACGATGGAAATTGCCCACACGCTGGGCTTGAATGAAGAAGACCTGTTCAAAGATGTCATACAATCTCTTCTCTTGGATAAAAGCGTCAGGTTCTACAGGCCAGGTTAGAGACCCTGGCTCGATATATGGACATATCCGCCGTCTACGAGAGGCTGGCTGATATTGCCCTGAGCGAGTTTGCCGAAACACGATGGCGCTGGAGATAATTCTGATGGACTCTACTTCCCAACTCAACCTCGTCGTCCACGCCACCCACGAGGCAGGACTCAAACTGGGCGGCATCGGCGCCGTCCTCGATGGGCTGTTGAGCGCGCCCAGCTACCTGGCCAACGTCCGGCGCACGGTGCTCGTCGGCCCCATGGATATAACCGATCAGACCGAGATGGAACGCCTCGATGCGCCGCGCAATCAGTTAGAGATCCACTACTCTAGCTTTCACCAGGTCAACCTGGTGGACACAGCGCTGGCGGCGGCGCTGACCAGGATCGAGGCCGACTATAACGTTCACATTCTCTATGGCGACCGCGCCTTTGGCAGTGCACGTCACGAGGTGCTGCTGGTGGACGCCGGAGAGGTGGATGAGGACAAGGTCAACCTCTTCAAAGGCCGCGTCTGGTCGCGCTACGGCATCCCCTCGGACCGCCACGAGCACCACTCGGAGTACAGTTTTTATCTGAACGCTGCCGAACCGTCCTTCCTGGCCTTGCGGGCGCTGGTGGGCGACGACAGAGATGCCACCCACTCGCGCCGGGTTATCATCGCCCACGAATTCATGGGCCTACCGCTGGTCTTTGCCGCCACGCTCAACGCGCCGGGCGAGTACCTCTCGATCTTTTACGGCCACGAGGTGACCACCGTTCGCCCCATCGTCGAGAACCACTTTGGCTACGACACCATGTTCTACAACGTCATGGCGCGGGCAACCGCCGAGGGCAAGTCGCTGGAGGAGGTCTTTGGCGACCAATCCGGGTTTTACAAGCATGCGCTTCTCAGCGCCGCCTCCGAATGTGACAACATCTCTGCTGTGGGCGACCGGGTCGTCGAGGAGATGCGCTTCCTCGGCCCGGCCTTTGCTGCCAGGAACATTGACCTGGTCTACAACGGCGTGCCCAGCTATGAAATCTCGCTCGAGGAAAAGCTGGCCTCCAGGCGCAAGCTCCAGCAATACGCCCTCAACCTGGATCTGTTCGAGACGCCGCCAGATTTTGTCTTTACCCACGTGACGCGCATGATCATCAGCAAGGGACTGTGGCGCGACATACGCGTGCTGGAGCACCTGGATGCTGCCCTGGCCGCCGAGGGCAAGACAGCTGTGCTCTACGTCCTCTCCACCATCATCCCTGCCGGTCGCTCCGCCGAGGACGTGTTCCGCATGGAAGAAGAGTACGGCTGGCCCGTCGTCCACCGCGAAGGCGCGCCCGACCTCATCAGCCACGAGATCCCGTTCTACCACGCTGTCGTCGCCTTTAACCAGGCGGCGCGGGCGACGCGGGTCGTGTTCGTCAACCAATACGGTTGGAGCCGCGACCGCTGCGGCGAGCGGATGCCAGCCGGCATGGAATTCATGGATATTCGCCAGGGCAGCGATCTGGAATTCGGCCAGAGCATCTACGAGCCATTCGGCATCGCCCAGGTCGAACCGCTCAGTTTTGGGGCGATCTGCGTCGTCTCGAACGTCTGCGGTTGCGTCGGCTTTTTGCGGCGGGTCGCCCCGGCAGACCAGTGCAACGTCGTCGTCGCCGATTACACCACGCTGCCACCCGGCGTGGCCGAGGGGGACTATCGCGCCGCGCTGGGCATCGGGCAGCCGGAACGCGACGCTGTAGAGGCGGCCAGTGCCGGCCGCGTCGCTGACAAAATCCTGAGCCGTCTTCCGCGCACACCAGAAACCATGGCCCAGATGATCGAGTCAGGCTACCGCATCAGTCAGAAAATGAGCTGGGAGATAGTCGTCTCGGACTATTTACTTCCCCATCTGAGACGGGCTGTGTATAAACCCAATACCTTCAAATAGGGGCTCTGGCGGGTCAGAGCCCCGCCGAAAGCGCGGGAAGCGAAGGCTTGAGTGAAGGCGGTCAAAGAGGAGGAATCACCGTGAGAACGCAAGCGATCATCATGGCTGGTGGTCGGGGCACGCGCCTCAGCATCCTGTCGCAAAAGCGCGTCAAACCGGCGGTGCCCTTTGCCGGCAAATACCGCATCATTG
>CAYVPU010000089.1:0-8861 GCA_964453885.1 uncultured Anaerolineae bacterium
TTTATCAGCGATTCACGCATCAACTGCACGGTGTGGTCAAAATCGTCCAGGCTCAGGATGGCGGCCGGCGAGTGTATGTAGCGGCAGGGGATGGCCACCGTCACCGAGGGCACTCCCTCTTTGGTGCGGTGGATGGCCCCCGCGTCGGTGCCGCCGATGCCGGGTTGTTTGATCTGATAAGGGATGCCCAATTCCTCGGCCGTGTCAACCAGCAGGCGCACCAGCCGTTGGTCGGCAATGAACGATCTGTCCATGATGGTGATCGCCGGGCCGTGCCCCAGGCGGGTGGAGGGACTGATGTCTTTCTTGGTCGGGATTTCGTTAGCACCCGTGCCCTCCAGAACGAAGGCAAGGTCGGGCTCCACCGCGAAAGCGGACACCTGCGCCCCGCGTAGCCCAACCTCCTCCTGCACGGTAAAGACGGCGTACAGGTCAAAGGGGAATTGTCTTGCCAACAACTCGATTAGCACGGCGCAGCCGGCCCGATCATCGAAAGCCTTGCCCCGCACCGTCCGCCAACTCTCTCCCTCCAGGTCAAGCTCGACGAACTCGGTGGCAAAGGTGGCATAATTGCCCCGCTGGACCAGCTTTTCGGCCTCAGCTTTGCTGCCAGCGCCGATGTCTATGGCCAATTTTTTGTACTTGATTGGTTTCTTTCGCTCGCTCTGTTCGGTGAGGTGCACCGGCTTGATGCCGATGACCCCGGGCACCTTTTTGTCGCCGATCCACACCCCCTTGGCCGGCAGGATGCGGTCGTCCAGCCCACCGACTTTGAAGAAGCGGAGCAGCCCGCTCTCCTCGATCTGGCTGATCATAAAGCCCACTTCGTCCATGTGGGCCGCCACCATCACTTTCAAGTTCGAGGACCCGTCACCCTTTTTGAGGGCGATGACGTTGCCCATGCTGTCTACGCGATACTCGTCCACCTGGTCAGCGATGGCCTCAATGATGATCTGCCGTACCTCGTCCTCGTGTCCCGAGACGCCCACCGCTTCCGAAAGCTTTTTAAGCCACATTTTACGCCTCCTCCTCCTCGTTTTCTTTCCTGGACGGCGCTTTCCAGGTGAGCTCGTCCAGAAACTCGTCGTCGAGGCGGGCGATGAAACCAGCCAACAGGCGGCCCGTGCGTTCCACGTCTTTGAGCACGACCGTCTCGACAGGGGTGTGCATGTAGCGCAAGGGGATGCCCAGCAGCCCGGTGGGGATGCCCTCGCGGCTGATCTGGATGGCCCAGGCGTCGGTGCCGCTGCGTCCGGGGATAGGCTCGATCTGGTGAGGCAGTTCCATCGCTTTGGCGGCGGTTACCAGGCCGTCAAAGACCTGGGGGTGAATGTTGGGACCAAAGGCAATGCTCGGCCCCTCGCCCATTTTGATCGTCTCCGCCTCCGACAGCCCCGGCTGGTGGCCAAAGGTGACGTCTATGGCGATGCCGACGGTGGGCGCCAGACCGTAGGCGCTGGTCATCGCGCCGCGCAGCCCTACCTCTTCCTGGACAGTGGCCACGGCGTATACGTCCCATTGGTGTTTGAGCCGCGTCAGTTCTTCCAGGCAGATGGCGATGGCAGCTACGGCCGTCCGGTCGTCCATGGCCTTGCTGGCGGCCCACCCGTCGCTTAGCTCGGTGAAACGGCCGTCGGTGGTGATCAGATCGCCAACGCGCACCAGCTTGTCCACCTGCTCCGGCGGCAAGCCCACGTCAACGAAAAGCTTGTCCAGGGGCACGGTCTTGTCTCGTTCGGACGGATCGGTAAAGTGGGGTGGTACACTCACGATGACACCGGGCAACTCCCGCCGTCCGTGGACGATGACTTGCTGGCCCAGCAGCACGCGCGGGTCAAAGCCGCCCACCTGGGTGATGTGCAGGAAGCCTTTTTCTATCTGTTTCACCATCAGGGCGATTTCGTCCATGTGCCCGGCCAGCATAACTGTGGGTCTTGGCTCTGGGCCTTCGCCGCGCTTGAGCGCAATGACGCTACCCAGGGTGTCGGTGCGCGTCTCGTCGGCGTACTGGCCAAATTGTTCACGGACGATCTCTCGTATCTCGGCTTCGTAACCTGAAGGCCCTCGCGCTTCTGTCAGTTGTTTCAACAATTCGGCTATCTCCATGTCCTCTTGTTTTCTCCTCTCATCCCTTCCTTCTCCATCATGCACCCGATGCACACTCTTGCTTCAAGACGTGTTGCGTACTATGCTGCGTGATGGTACGGAACACGCAACACGGCTCATTATGGCACCTCGACCTCGAATGGAGCTGCGGCTTGGACGACAGCTCCCAACTGCGCCGTAACGATGTAAATGCCGCTCGTTGCCGTGATGGACACGGTATAAGTGATCCCCTCAAAATGTCCCACCCCATCCGTGAGCGTCGTCGAAATGAAGGCGCTGCCGCTGTCCCAGTATAGGTCGTAGACTGTGGCGGCGGTCAGGTTGTCGCCGCTGATGTCAAAGACCGTCCCTGGTGCACCGAGTGTGGGACTCAGCGTCAGCGATGCGGCCACGGCGGTTTCCGTGGGGGTGGCCGTAGGCGTGGCGGTGGGAGTTTCCGTTGGTGTCTCGGTGGGTGTGGGTGTCCCGGTTGACGTTTCCGTTGGTGTCTCAGTGGGCGTGGCTGTCTCTGTAGGTGTTTCAGTGGGCAGCGGCGTGGGAGTGATCGTGTTGGTGGGGGTGACGGTGGCAGTAGGCGTTGGTGTGATCGTAGTCGTCGGCGTCTCGGTGGGTGGCGCTGTCCCCGTTGGCGTCAGAGTCGTCGTCGGCGTGGGCGTTGCTGTGCCGGTAGGCGTCTCGGTGGCCGTAGGTGTGGCCTGGGGTGTCGGTGTGCCGGTCGGTGTCCAGGTAGGCAGTGGCGTGGACGTTGGCGGGATGGCAATGGTTGCCGTAGGGATGGCTGTCGCCGCTGGGAGCAAGGGAGGTGCCAGCAGCAGTACCAGGCCAGCCAGAAGGTAGCAGGCCAGGGCCAGCAGGACTGCCGCCAACAACAGGCCATAGGTCATTCTACTTTTGTCGGAAAGGCCAGTCAGCCAATCCTGCATCGCCGGGAGCTCCTTGTGCCACCACACTGGGTTCCTGAAGACAACCGGGCGGGGAAAAAAGTTGACGCTTCCCAGGTGGGATGCACTGGAGATAATGATAGCACCGATTGACAGGGTTGTCAACCACTCTATTTTATGATTAATATCATAGAAATTTGACAGAGAGATCGCCGTATGGTATAATCGGAGAATAAGGCGAACTGGACTGCTGGCTGGCCTTTACAACGGTGTAGGAACCATCTGGCAGGAGGCGGATTATGCAACCAACGCGCAGGACAATTCTCGAGATACTGAGAGATCGCGGACAGGCCACGGTGGACGAGTTGGCGGAGCAGCTGGGGCTTACGCCGATGACGGTGCGACATCACCTGAACGTGTTGCAGTCCCAGGCTCTGGTGGCTGGCACCAAGTTGCAGCACAGACGGTCGGCTGGGCGACCTCGCCAGGTGTATACCTTGACAGAGGGTGGAAACGATCTTTTCCCGGCCAATTATCATGGCTTGGCGGAGCATCTTTTGGACGAGATCAAAGAGTTGGTGAGTGAGGAGCAAGTGAGGCAGATCTTTCGTCGCATTGGCGAAAAGATGGCTGCCAAAGCTCCAGACATTCCGAACTTGCCTTTGGCAGAACGAGTGGCCAGGGTGTCTGATTTTCTGACAGCTAAAGGTTTTGTCTCGCGCTGGGAAGAGCTGGAAGACGGCTACGCGCTGACTCAGTTCAACTGTCCTTATCGTCGCGTGGCACGCAACCACACCGAGGTGTGCCAGATGGACAGGTGCCTTATTTCGACGCTGTTGGGCGTCGAGGCGAGGCGTATTCACAGTGCTGCCTCGGCCGGCAAACACTGCACTTATTTCATACCGCTGGATTTGACGGGAGACAAAAAATGAGTACAATCCCCATGCCAAGTCCTCTTGGGGAGGTCTCTGCCAGATATGTGGAGTGACGTAGCGGAACTGATCCAGCAGCACGAACGTTTTGTGTTGACCACTCATGTGCATCCCGATGGTGATGCATTGGGCTGTGAGTTGGCTCTGGCTGCCTTTTTGAAGCAATTGGGCAAAGATGTCGCCGTCGTTAACGACGATCCTATGCCCGAGATGCTAGAGTTCCTGGATCCGCAGGGCTCTGTTCGAGTCTATCACCCGGATCGTGACCAGGCGACGCTGACAGAGGCCGAGGTTATCTTTATCCTCGACACGGCTGAGGGGTGGTCTCGCCTGGGCGGGTTGGGTGAGGTTGCCCAGGAATCTCTGTCGACGACGGTTTGTCTGGATCACCACCCGGGCGATGGGGCTTTTGCAGACGTTGCCGTGATTGATTCGATGGCCGGCGCCACAGCCGAGTTGGTCTTTGAATTGATTGACCACATGGGCGGCGAATTGACCCACGAGATGGCCCTGGCGCTCTACGTGGCTATCGTGACCGATACGGGATCGTTTCGATTTGGCAAAACTTCGTCGCGCACCCACCGGATTGTGGCCCAGTTGCTCGAAGCGGGGGTGATGCCTCACCAGGTTTATAGCTATCTCTACGAGCAACGCTCGTTGGGGCACTTGCATCTCCAGAGCCAGCTTCTGGCGCAGCTCACCCTGGCTTATGGCGGTCGGCTGGCGTGGAGCAAGGTCACGCGGGAGATGTTGGAGAGGTGTGGCGTGGCCCGCCGTGACATTACGCACCTGGTAGATGTGGGGCTGAGCGTGGCTGGGGTGGAAGTTTCGATACTCTTTTCCGAGACGCGCAATGGTCGGGTGCAGTTGAACTTTCGTTCAAAGGGGCGGCTGGCTGTCAACGAGGTCGCCCAACGCCTGGGTGGTGGTGGACATCCTTTTGCCGCTGGCGCTCAAGTAGACGGCCCGCTGGACGAGGCCATTCAACGGGTCCTGGAAGAGGTGCGGCAGGTTTGGAGTCAGAACGGACTTTTGTCCTGAGCTTTTGAATTATGGGGGGCATCAAATAAAGGCTCCGGCGGGTCATTGACCCGCCGGGAGCACGGGAAACGAAGGCTTGTTTGAACAGTGTCGAGTTCAAGGTAAAGCTTTGCTGAACAATTTGAGGAGAATAACAATGTCAGATGAGCAAGGAAGCAACGATCTAAAGAGCAAAGTCGCCGCCGTGTTGAACCAGGTGCGTCCGGCGCTGCAGCGGGACGGCGGCGACGTCAAGTTGATAGACGTCGTGGACGGGGTGGTGCAGGTAGAACTACAAGGCGCTTGCAAGGGCTGTCCTATGTCGCAGATGACGCTGGCTTTTGGCATCGGACGGGTACTCAAGGAAAAGATCCCCGAAGTGCTCGACGTCCAGGCTGTTTGAGTGTTTTGTCCTTGATTTGACCGCAAAACTGCTACATCTCTCTGACTTGCATTTTGGTCCGCCGTTGCGCCAGCATCTGATCGAGGTCGTGATCCGCGAAACTCGAGCGCTTTCGCCGGACGTTGTTGTGATCTCGGGCGACTTGACACAGCGGGCACGTAAGTATCAGTTCCTCCAGGCCCGTGATCTCCTCGACCAGCTTTCCTCTCCCTTTCTCGTCATTCCCGGCAACCACGATGTCCCGCTGTATAACCTGTTTCTGCGCTTCTGTCGGCCCCTGGATCGTTACCGGGGTTTTATTGCTGCCACGCCGGACGTGGCAATGCTTAACAAAGTGGAAGGCCTGAGTGTGGTGGGTCTCAATTCAACCCGCTCGTTCACTGTGGACGGAGGGGGGCTTGGCGACGAGCAGTTGGTCTGGGCCGAGTCACAGTTTGCCCAGGCCCCCGGAAACAACTGCCGCGTCGTGGCCGTTCATCACCACTTTTTGCCCGATGGCGGCCATCAGCAGCCCATCCGGCGGGCGCGCTATCTGCTGCGCCGTTTTGCCGCCATGGGGGTAGAGATGGTGCTGGTTGGGCATCGCCATTGGGCCAGGGCAGAGCGCACCTGCGAAGGTCCTCTGGTCGTGCAGGCTGGCACTGCTACTTCCCGGCGAGGCAAGGGGCAGGAAAAGGGCAAGAATAGCTACAACGTCATCGAGGTGGAGTCGGCGACCATCCAGGTGACGTGTCACCGATACGAGGCAGGCCCGGACCGGTTTGAGCCAGCGTGGACGGAGCGATTCCGCCGTGCGGTCAGGGCGGATGCCGGTCAATCCTGAGTCGAATTCACGGGGGAAAAAATGGTTAGAATTTGGTCAAAGGCAGCCAAAGCTAAAAAGAGCAAGATACTTTGGTTGGATTTGGGCGACCTGGGAGACCTGGTCCATCCTCATGGCCCTCACGAGCAGTGGCAGGATCATGGATTGGGTCTGTTGAGGACAATTCTTCATAACAATGGTGTAATGACAGACTTGTACTCTACCCGTCTTGCAACCTCCTGGCGTCAGGTCCGCAAAAACCTGAGGGGATATGACGTGCTCCTCCTGAACATAAGGAGCTACACGTTTCCCGTTGCCTATAAAGCGGCACAGCTCTTTAAAGAGGTGAATCCCGAGGGCATAGTCATCAGCGGCGGGATGCATGCGACCGTTGCTCTTGACGAGATGACAGAGGTAAAAGAGTTTGATCGGATTTGCCAGGGGCCGGGAGAAAAGATCGTTGTCGATCTGGTCAAAGACCCGTTGTCCTTCCCCAGGGTCGTCCAGGGCAGCGGGGCAAAGTCCATGGCCGACTGGCCGATGATAGACCGTACCCTTTGGCCCAAACCGCACAAGAGGCTGCGCAATTTCCCCTGGCCCCTGGAGCCAGAGTGCGGGTGGGGGCCGGGGCCGGTGGTGACGCTTCTGACCAGCCGGGTTTGCCCGTGGCGATGTGTCTTTTGCAACGAGGCCTCCTATATTCCCAATATGGGGCGTAGACCCGTCGAGGCGGTGATTGAGGAGCTCAATTTCCTGGACGAAACGTACGGGCCGATCGGTTCGTTGGTCATTCATGACTCGATGTTTTTCCAGCAGCCCAAATGGTTGCAGGAGTGGATAGAAAAGTATCCCCGTCTGGCAAACCGTACCTGGCCCTACTGGGCCGCGGCGCGCTCTGATACCGTTCGCCACTGGCCCGACCTCTTTGAGGCGCTGATCAGGGAGACGAACTGGAATCTGATCTCAATAGGCTTCGAGTCGGGAAGTGACCGTGTCTTGAGGATTCTCAACAAAGAGTGCACGGCGGAGGATAATTTTTTTGCCATAGACCTCTTTGACAGAATCGGCGACGAGATGGAGCGCGAGGGAAAAGAAGCGCCCAGGTTTTGGTCCAACATTATGCTCGGCATCCCCGGCGAGACCCATGAGGACGCTTTTGAGACGATGCGGATGCTAAAGATTATGCGCCGGACACTGAACTCTATTGCTTTATATGCCCCTTACCCGGGCTCGGCTCTGGGCTATCAATTGATCGCCGAGGGCAAGAGCTTGATGACGAAAGAGAATTACCACCGGTTTCCTGACGATGAAAAGGTAAAGGGCGTTGACTATCAATTCTACCGGGAGCTCCTTGCGGGCAAGTATGACGATAAAATCAATCGGGGGCTCCCCGCCTCTGTCTGGCAAAAGAGCGGCGTATACTTGGACGCGCTGGTAAAGGCATGAGACATGAGCAGCTTTACAAATCCTCACTACATGTATCTGTTCAATTTGAAGACGGGGAAAAAGAAACTGGCCTACGGGGAATCGCCGGAGGACGCGCTTGAGATCTTGAGTTACCGCCTCTCCGAGGAAGAGATGGCGCTCATCAACAAGGATGAATACACGAGGATCTCGCCCCGGGCTATTCAACAATATGCCAGTGAACTTGGATAAGCCGTGAAAGAGTAAGCAAGCCGAAAGTAACCACGGACCGGACAGCACTAGCCTTTCAGGGAGAAGCGAGCCATGAATCGGCAAGTTCACCCAGCCGCAGGTCAGCGACGTCCACAGCGGGGACGCCCAGCTCGCGTCCTACGAGCCCGCCGTGGCAGTCGGAACCGCCTGTGACGAGCAAGTCGTGGCGGGCGCACCAATCCAGGCAAAAGCGGGTCGTGGCCTCGTTATGGTAGCAGGAGTAGCACTCTAGCCCAGCGATGCCATAGTCAAGGAAAGGGGACAGCGACTCCTCGGTGACGGCCGTGTGATCCAGGCTGGCGCCGGGGTGGGCCAGGATAGGCACGCCGCTGGCCTCCCGGATGGCAGCGATGGCTTTAGCAGGGTGAGGGAACGAAGGCCACTCGACAGGAAACGGCGACACCAGGTTGGAGAAAAAATCGCGCGGGCCGGTACAAAAGCCCCTGTCAATCAGAAAATTGAGTGCCTTCCAGCCACCTCTTGTGCGGTCGTACTCGTAGGTGGTATAGTCTTGCAGGTCTATCTCGTACCCGGTGGCTGCGAGGCGGTGGGCGATGTTGTCACTGGCCTGGTCTAGCTTGGCCCGATTCTCCCGCAATAACAAAACAAACGCCGGGTGATCGAGATCAAAGCCATAGGCCAGTACGTGAAAAATCTGCCCGTCTACAAGTGTGCTGATCTCAACGCCGTGCAGGAAGGCTAATCCCGCCTCCCGGGCCAGCGTCCCGGCCAGAGGGACGTTAGCGATAGAGTCGTGGTCAGTGATGGCGAGGAGGTCAATACCCCGCTCCTGGGCTTTAACGATGACCTGTTCTGGCGTCCAACAGCCATCGGAGGCAGTAGTATGAATGTGCAAATCGGCGCGCATAGAATTCGGATTCCAATCTTGCAGTAAGGGCGAGGCAATCGGAGCGATCATTACGAGTAAAATGGAATATTTCTTCCGATTGCCTCGCCCCTACTAATCGATATTATGTCCCTTGATAGCCCCGCACCTGGTTTTCGGCGCGGTTGACCAACGTTTCCCACAGCGCTGCCAC
>CAYVPU010000089.1:8961-11710 GCA_964453885.1 uncultured Anaerolineae bacterium
CTCTTCCAGCGCCTGGAGGACCTTAAAGTAAAACGTGAGGGCACTCATTGGCGTTCCATCCGCACAGGAGTCAAATAGGACAGAACTTTCATGTTCAGTTCTGACCGAGAAAGGTGAGGGAACCGGCGCTGCAAGGCGCCTCGGAGAGCAGCCATGGCAAAAGCCTGCGCCCGCATCCCGGCCAGCACCCGCTCTGCCGGCGAGAGGCGAGCCGTCAGTTGCAGTTGAACCCAATCAACCGGGTCCAGGCCGCGCACCAACTCGTCAATGGTATCAGGAGCAAATGTGGACTGGATGTCCGTACTACTCATTCTTCTTCTCCCGCAAGGAGGATTTCAGATTTGGTGCTCCTCAAATCTCCAAATCTCAAATCCGCCAATCTCAAATCTTCTAGAATGATTTCATCTTCAAGCACTTCTACCCCAATTCGATAATCACCTAATCGGATGCGGTAGAAAGTAGCATAACTTTTCATCTTTCTCAGGTTTTTGATGTCGCTCAAGTCAGCAGCGGCTTTGGTCTCTTCTATGACCTGTTTGACGCGCCCAAGCAATTTCTTGTCCTTGAGCCGCTTCAAGTCTCTGGCAAAGCTGGCCTCAAAAGATACCTTCACGATTGGCCTTCCAAGATGGCTAGAACTCTTTCTTCGCTGACAAACTCGTTTTGCCGACCTTCCCTAATTGCATTTCCTAGACCAATCTCTTCGATGGCTGCCAACATGATTTCAAAGAACAGGTCTCGCTTTTCTTCAATCAGTTCGATGAGCACATCTTTGAGTAGTTCTTTGGCTTGTCTTTCGTCAATTGTCAATTCCATTTTGATCTTCTCCTGTTCAACTCAGTGTCCTCATCTTCCTCAGTGGCTCAGTGGTTCAACCACCGCGATCTCCTCCTCCGTCAACCCATACAACTCGTACACCAACCAGTCAATCTGCCGGTCCGTGGCCTCGATTTGACGCTGGTAGAGTTGCTTGTTCCTTCACCTCGACCGGTGGGCGAAGGATGCGGGGCAGCGTCCTGAGCGGAGCCGAAGGGCTGCGTTGGGTCTGGGGTGAGGTGGGATAACGAACAGAACTGCCAAAAAATGTGGTTGGGTGGCGTTTTTGTGTTATGTGACTACCTTGACCGCAAGATAGCGAAACCTTCCATAACTTCGACTGCTGAGTTGGGAATAACTCTCCCAATGAACAGCATATTTTCCATGCAACTCAATTGGCTCTTCTCTACCTAGTATTGTTCCCGGCGCCGCACCTGCTCTCCAACTCAAAGTACCGTGAAGATTGCGCCCCTGATGCAAACAGAAATCTGCACCAAGTGTCCGCCTACCACTTGGCGGTGTCCAATATGCACTGTCATTGGTTAGTAGAATTGCATAGCCAGCGCCACCCCTTCGACCAGAGAGGAATTGCTCCAAACGCCGAATGTCCTTTATGAAATCATAGCGACCATCATCCTGTCCACCCTGGTGCTTCAGAGAAAACTGCTCATTACCGATTTGTACCGAAAGGGCACGAGTTTTGTATTTCAACTCAATGGCAGAAATCCTGCCCTCATGAGAAACCCATACATCCAAATAGCGTTGCTTGTCCAAATGAGGCGTAGGTAATTCCAGCCTGATTGAAGCGGCTGGCAGCCGCTGATGAAGCTCCCAGGCAAATGCGTGTTGAAAATCGGCTTCTGAGTGAAAGACCGGTCTCTGACTGGCGATTCTCTTAAGAACTTTTGTAATAGTTATCATTGTTGGCCTGCTTTCTCGTAAACCAGCACAATGCCAATGCCATTCAAGTGCGCTTGTTTTCATCTTTTACCGTAGCTTTGGCAACGAGCCATCTAATGTATTATCTGTGGACATGGCGACCTGCCCAGATTGTACTACAACGGCGGCACTCGCACAAGCGACAGTGCCCACTTCCGCCTCCCTCACCCCGACCGCCGGCAGTGGGGCGAGGCGGCCCCCCACGAGCGGGCCGATGCTGTGGAAGCAAGCTTGCGCTCGGGCGGAGCGACCATTGGCCCGTGCAGTTAGGCCGGTCGCGCAATGGATGCTGCCGGCGCCAGGCCGGTCTTCAGGCTGTGGCACGCGGGCAGGCCAGGGAACTGGAAGGATGAAGGATGAATGGAATTCTTGCCCAGTTCGTCATTCATCCTTCATCATCTATCCTTGTTCAACGGCGGAAGAGTGGCCTTTCGACCCTTCAGGGCTCAGGACAGATCCTTGCTTCACACTCTACTCTGCCCCTGTGCCGCTTGCGTTTTGTTGGCCTGACACTACCGTCCCGGGCAGTCGCTTCTCCAGTCGTTGGTACAAAATGCGGGCTTTGTCCACAGAAAGACGGTCTGCTGCGTTGAGCAGGACAAAGAATGGTATCTCAATCGGAACCAGCACTTCCTGCTCCCATTCGCTCCACTCAACAGATGGCTGTTCTTCCGTCAGCCGCCTGACTAACGAGAACAGGGCACTGTCATCTTTGACAAGTACACGTTCTTCTTGCTTGCTCATAGCCGATACACCTCCACCAGTTGCCTGAACGCACGCCCGTAGTAAAACGTCAGTGCCAACTGATTATATTGTACCATACTTGGCGGGTTTGGGCTATTAGAGAGGGACAGTGAGACGAGGCGGCCTCCCACGAGCGGGCTGATGCCGTGGGAGAAGCTTGCGCGTGGGCGGAGCGACCTTGGGCCCGTGGACTTCAAAATATGACTTCCCGTGTTGTTTCGCTCGGCCCGAATATGACAACGAATCAGGA
>CAYVPU010000090.1:0-11682 GCA_964453885.1 uncultured Anaerolineae bacterium
TCCAGCCGGGCTTTGACTAACACGCGAAAAGATAGTACAATAGCCCACACGCATACGATGGCATAGATGGAAGGAACGGTGTGATCCTGCATGGCCGGCATCTTTACGCCTCGGCACCTTTTTTTGGTCAACCGCTTGCAGCAACGGGGCATTGCCTTTAACCTGGAAGAGAGCCTGACGCGATCCTACCATCCCTTGCGTGCGGCACTGTCCGCCTACTTTACCGTGGGAGAATTGGGCGCTCGTACCTATGTGGTCAGTGGCAGCACGGCTGAGGGTCGGATGGAAGGGTTCGTCCAGGTACGGGAGCGCCGGGCACGTCCCGAGGCCGACGTGCTGTTCATCGCTCCGGCCCTGACTAGCGACGCGGACTCGAGGGTGTGGCATCACCTGTTGACCCACGTGTGCCGGCAGGCCGGGGAGCGCGGCATCGAACGGCTGTTTGCCCGCCTGCCCAAGGGAGACGAGGAGATACGCTCGTTCAGCCAGGCGGGGTTCAGCATTTACACCCGTGAGGACCTCTTTTGCCTCGACAGTGGCAAGCTGGCCGAGATCGACCTTTTGTCCAGTGCCACCATCCGGTCCTGTCGCGCCGAGGATGCGATAGCCTTGCATCAACTCCACGCCGCTGTCGCTCCACGGCTGGTTCAGAGAGCCGAAAACGTCACTGCCAGGGGCCATCTCTGCCCGCCTGAGGCTTGGCCCGTCGCCAGCGACAGACAGGGTTACGTGTTGGAGAGGAACGGCGAGATCGTTGGCTGCCTGACCGTCAGACCGGGGTGCGTGGGGCATTGGCTGTATGTGTTGCTTCACCCACAGGCCTACGATTATGCAAGCGACCTGCTGGCTCATGGGCTGACCGCGTTGCGCGACGTCCCGCCCGGCCCGGTCTATTGCGGCGTGCGAGAGTACCAGGGAGGATTGAGAGCCGTCCTGGAAGACGTGGGATTCGGTCTCTTTGCCAGCCGGGCACTGATGGTAAAGCATACCACCGTGCGCGTCACCGACCCGGTGCGAAAGTTGGTGTCGGCTCTGGATAAGCGGGCCGAGGTCACCACGCCCACCGTTTCTCCCGCTAACAGCGTCGTGAATCGTAAAACGTAAAACGTGAGCCAGCGCCACACTGGCTCTCTACGTCACGACCTTTTTTGTGCATTACGTTTCACGGAAAGCACCATCCATCACCACTTTTGATTTGGTGGAGCAAAGGAAACGAATGTCCCCGATGCAACCAAATATAACCGATGATCTTGAGGACTTGCTGGCAGTACTGCCAGCTCCCCTGAGCAAGGCGGTCCGCGAGGCCAACCAGACTGAAGAACTGTTAGAGATAGTCATGGACCTCGGCCGGATGCCAGAAGCACGCTTTCTGAATCGCGAGGTCGTTCTGAGCGATAAAGAGATAGCCACAGAAGACATTGATCACGTGGTCTCGTGCCTCAGCGAGTTCGATGAGGACAACCGGGCTGGCATTGAGCGCACGTTGCACCGCATCTCGGCCATTCGCAACCGCAAAGGCCGCGTCGTTGGCCTCACCATGCGCGTGGGGCGCGCCGTCTATGGTACCACGGACATCATCCAGGACATCATCGAGTCCGGCAAGAGCGTGTTGTTGCTGGGCAAGCCGGGGGTGGGCAAGACCACCATGCTTCGAGAGGGGGCCCGTCTGCTGGCCGAAAAAAAGCGCGTGGTCATCGTGGACACTTCCAATGAAATCGGCGGCGACGGTGACATTCCGCACCCCGCTGTAGGTCGGGCCCGCCGGATGCAGGTGTCCGCCCCACCTCTCCAGCACGAGGTGATGATCGAAGCTGTCGAAAATCACATGCCCGAGGTCATTGTCATAGACGAGATCGGCCGCGAACTGGAGACCATGGCCGCCCGCACCATCGCCGAGCGAGGGGTGCAGCTCATCGGCACCGCCCACGGCCATACGTTGGCCAACCTGTTGTTGAACCCCACGCTGGCCGATTTGGTAGGGGGCGTCGAAAGTGTGACTCTTTCCGACGAAGAAGCTCGCCGGCGTGGCACCCGGAAAACGGTGCTGGAACGCCGGTCGCCGCCCACTTTTGAGGTGCTCATCGAGATCCTGGACTGGCAACACTTGGCCGTACACCACAACGTGGCCCAGGCAGTGGATGCCATCCTGCGCGGGAGACCGTCGCCCACCGAGATGCGCTACAGGGGTGAGCAAGGCGAGGTACGAATGGAGCAGTCATCTCTGGAACCCGTTTACCTGGAACCAGATGCCGTGGACCGGCCAAGGGGTCTCCTGTCCACCTTGTATGTGTATGCCTACGGCGTGGCGCAAAACCGGTTGCGCCAGGCCGCCAAACACCTGGGTGTGCCGGTGGAACTGGTGGATGGTCTGGAGAAGGCAAGTGTGCTCCTCACGCTGCGGAGCTACTACCGCAAGCGCCCGCGCGTTATCGTGGACGCCGAGCGTCGGGGCACGCCGGTCTACGTGCTGCGCGCCAACACTGTGACCCAGATGCAAGATTGTCTGGTCGACATCTTTGACCTCCAAGAAGTGGAAAGAGATCCCATGTCCACGGCGATGCGTGAGACGGAAGAGGCCATTCGCCGGGTGCTCAATGGCGCCAAAATGGTGGAACTCTCGGCCCAGAACTCTTACATCCGGCGGCGACAGCACCAGATGGTCCGCGAGGCGCAATTGATCTCCCACAGCCGAGGCAAGGACCCCCGTCGGCGGGTGCGTATTTTGCGACGATAGCCATGAGTCTCTTTGTCACCTTTGAAGGCCCTGACGGCAGCGGCAAGACGACCCAGATTCGCCTGCTGCGAGCCTATCTGGAAGAAAAAGGTTACCCGATCTGCCAGACCCGCGAGCCGGGTGGCACGTCTATCGGCGATCAGGTACGCCGGGTGCTGCACGATCCGGCCAACGCAGAGATGCGGGCCTCCACCGAAATATTGCTCTACTCTGCCTCGCGGGCGCAACTCGTCGAAGAGGTGATCCGCCCGGCTTTGGCCTGCAATCAGATTGTCCTCTGCGATCGCTACGCCGAATCTACTCTGGCCTACCAGGGGTATGGCCGGCAGTTAGATCTGGACGTCCTGGGCACTGTCACCGCCTTCGCCACTGGCGGGCTGCGGCCAGACCTCATTGTCTACCTGGACATCCCGGTGGAAGAGGGGTTGCATCGCAAACGACGCGCTCACGAGACGGAGGATGACGAGTTGAACCGTATGGATCAGCAAGCTGTGGATTTCTACCAGCGAGTACGCCGGGGCTATCTGCGGCTGGCCGAGGAGGAGCCTGACCGTTGGCTGATCGTGGATGCCCGCCAGCCGGTGGAGGCAATTCAGCAGGTGATCAGGAAGAAAGCATCGGCACTGCTGTTCCTCAACGCCGCCTAAAGGTTGCCTGGTTAACCTTGCCCCTATCGCGGCTGGCCTCTCGCCACTTACCTTTGTGTCGGCTGACAACGACCTGGTGGCGGCGGCCTGCGCCGAGGGACTGGCGGCCGAGAATTCCAATCCAGGTCCGTAAGAATTTTTGGCGGGGAAAGAGAAAAAGTCATCACAACTTGAAGAGAGGGGGTGAGAGATGAAATTGATCGTGAGTATTATCAACAGCGACGACGCCCGGGAGTTGAGCGATGCGTTGATGAAAAAAGGCTACCGCTCCACCACGATCAGCACCACCGGTGGCTTCTTGCGCCAGGGAAACGCGACGATCCTCATCGGCACCGAAGACAAAGCGGTAAACGACGTATTGGAGATCATCCGCAACAACTGCCACACACGCTCCCAATACGTCAATCCGTTGCCTCCGGTCATGGAATCGGGCGAGCTATACATGCCTTCGCCGGTGGAGGTTCAAGTCGGTGGGGCTGTTGTGTTCGTCCTTAGCGTAGACCGCGCGGAAAGGTTCTAGCCAGGCAGTGTTGCGTAGAGGATCAAGAGTCCCCCAAGTCCGCATCACCACCCAGATCGGGCAAGGCCGCTTCTATGTCCTCCGGACTTTCCCCCGCCTCCAGGCGGCCTACCACTTCGTCGAATTCTGGCCCCAGGTCTTCTCCCACCTCCCGGCTCATGCGGCGCATCCAACGGGCCATGCTCTTGGGGTCATCTTCATCCAAGCCAGATAACATACCGGGATCCGCCAGGTCATCCAAATGGCTGTCCTCTGAACGAAGCACCGCCACCCTAGAGACGAGTCGCCTGAGGTTTGTTCCGCCACAACGGGGACAACGAGGCACGGCGTCCTTGTTTTCCAGGTCGCTAAAACTCCGCCAAAAGATGCTGACTTGGCGTTTGCAATCGTGACAACGGTATTCGTATATGGGCATCCCTTTCCCCCTGACTATTCAGATTGTGACTGCCACAATTATATCGCAATCTCGTGATTCGATCAAACGGGAGCAAGTTTTCTAATGAGCACTGAACTCGATGATTTTTACCCCTATGAACTCGAACCTCAACCCTTGCTCATCGTCATCTCTGGCCCCTCTGGCGTGGGCAAGGACGCCACGCTCAATCGCATGAAAGAACTGGGGCATCCGTTCCACTTTGTGGTGACGGCCACGACTCGCCCTCAGCGACCTGGCGAGGTTCACGGTCAGGATTACTACTTTGTTTCGATGCAAGAGTTCACTGCCATGATCGAGCAGGGCGAATTGCTGGAGCATGCCCTGGTCTACGGTGAATACAAGGGTATCCCCAAAGCGCACGTACACCAGGCCCTGGTCAGCGGCAAAGACGTGATCATGCGCATAGATGTGCAAGGCGCTGCCACTATCCGCAAGCTGGTGCCCGGCGCCGTGCTGATTTTTCTCGTGGCCTCCTCCGAAGAGGAACTGACGCATCGCCTGCGAGCCCGCAAGACAGAATCGCCTAGAAGCTTGGAGAAACGCCTTGCCACTGCTCGCCAGGAAATGGCCCAAATTGTCAATTTTGACTATAGGGTAGTGAATCGAGACCACCATCTGGATGATACGGTGCGCCAGATCATGGCCATCATCACGGCTGAAAAGTGCCGGCTGAAGCAGCACCACATTGAGTTGTAGTTGAGCGACATCGAATTGCGGTTCTGATGAACGAATTCCCTTCCTCCGGTCCCGAACCTATCCAATCCCCTCCCGTTTTGATGCGCCTTCCCCTGCCTTTGACCAGGCCCCTCTTTTCGTGGGCCATCTTGGCTCTCAATGCCATCATCTGGCTGCTGATGACTTTTAGCGGCGGGTCCACCGACACCAGTGTGCTGGTCCGCTTTGGTGCCAAGGTGCCCTGGTTGGTGGCCACGGGCGAGTATTGGCGGCTTCTCACAGCCATTTTCCTGCACATCGGCTTTGTTCACCTGGTCTTTAACAGTTACGCGCTCTACAGCCTGGGGCCACAGGTGGAGCGCCTTTTTGGCAGGCACCGCTTTCTCGTGGTCTATCTACTCAGTGGCCTGGCGGGAAGCGTTGCCAGCTACGTATTGAGTGAATCCCTCTCGGCCGGCGCCTCTGGGGCCATCTTTGGACTTGTTGGGTCGCTGGCGGTCTACATGGCGCGCCATCGAGACATCTTGGGCCAGCGCGGGCGGCGCAGCCTGACTAATATCATGGTTGTGATCCTCTTTAACCTCGTTCTCAGCTTCACAGTGCCGGGAATAGACGTTTTTGGACATCTGGGAGGATTGGCTGGCGGCATGGTCGTCGGCAGGCTGCTCTGCCCTCATTATGAGATCGTGGCGGACAATAGGGGCACAGCCAAGGTGGTGGATCGCAACAGCCTGGGAGATCGAACCTGGCAGCTCGTCCTGGTCAGCGTGACCCTGGTGGTCGGCGCGGGCCTGGGTACATTGCGCTGGCAAGATTCGGCCCAAGTGCACCTTATTCGTGGCCTCAGGCTGTTGGACGAGAAAGCCTTTGTACTCGCCGTGAACGAGTTGGAGCAGGTCGTAGCCAGAGAGCCGGAGAACGTTGAAGCACTCTTTTACCTGGGCGTGGCTCACCACACGTTGGAACAGTACGCAGAGGCCGCGGAAGCCTACGTGCGCATTCTTTACGTTGAACCAGAGATGGCCGAAGCACGGTGGAACCTTGCGCTGTCTTACGTCGCGCTGGGTCGCCATCAAGAGGCCACCGAGCAGTTTCGTGCCTACCTCGACGTGGCTCCCGATGACGAGAGAGCAGATCAGGTGCGTGCCTGGCTCACGCAACTGGAGCCTTGAAGAACCAAAGAATCATACCACGTATGACGCGAGGAGGTGTCTCATGCGGAAAAAAATGCAAGTCAGGCAGTCTGTAATTGCCGGGTCGTGGTACCCTGGCCAACCAGAGATGTTGCGGAGAACAATAGAAGACTTTCTGGGCCACGTTGTAAAACCCCGGCCGGTTGAGGGAGAGCTGGTGGGCCTCATCGCGCCCCACGCTGGCTACACCTACTCTGGCCAGACGGCGGCCTACGCCTATCACCAGGTAGAGGATGCCGGCTATGACATTGTGGCCATCGTTTCGCCGGTGCATCGCCTGCCGTTGGGCCGCTTCGCCATCACCAGCGCTGCCGCCTACGAGACCCCTCTGGGGCTGGTAAAGCTCGACGGCGAACTGGTCGGTGCATTGGAGGAAAAGGTCCAGATCAACCGGGTCGGCCGCGACACCGAGCACTCGTTAGAGATCCAACTGCCGTTCCTGCAGGTGACTCTGGGTGACTTTGGCCTGCTGCCGGTAATGATCGGAGAATCGTCCTTCGAGGCCGGCGAGGAGCTGGGCACGGCCCTGGCCAAAGTGCTGAGAGGCAAGAAGGCACTTGTGGTCGCCAGCACAGACCTGCATCACATTCCAGACTATGACGAGGTCGTGCGCCGCGATAAAGTGGTCGTGGACGCCATCGCCAGCTTTGACATGGTGCGCATCAAGGAGGCTCTGTCGCCCTGGGATTGCAGCGTGTGCGGACGCATCCCAGTGTACGCCATGTTGACAGCAGCCAGGATTTTGGGTGCAAGCAAAGTCAGGATACTGTATCACACCAACTCTGGTGATGTGACCGACATTCGCGTGCCAGGTCAATACACTGTGGGCTACCTGGCTGCCGCCGTGTACAGAGGCCAGTAGTATAAACAGCACGTCGGCCGGCCTGCTGCGCAAGCGGGGCTATCTGTTGAGAAAACCAACCTGCTCAGGCAAGTTCCGCGACCCGGCCGCCGGCCATAGACCGGTTGAAAGTAAGGTTATGATCTCCTATGCCACAAGAGATGGCAGATGCATGAAATTCGCGCAAGTAGCTGTCAACGTCCGCCTACGACGGCGGGCGGAACCGGGTAGTACCCACGCTAGCCCAGGGACTGAAACCGAGGCCCTGGGCGACACTTTCCACTACCGCGTTCCAGAAGCGCTGGCCGGGCAGATCGCCCCTGGGCACCTGGTGATCGTACCCTTTGGTCCGGCGCGTACCTATGGCATCGTCGTGGCCCTGACCGATACCGCGCCGGTGAAGGAAATCAAAGAACTTGAGTCACTGGCTTTGTCTGCCCCGGTCATCACACCTACCCAGATTGCCCTGGCCCACTGGATGCGCGACGAGTACCTGACGACACTCACCCATTGCCTGTATGCCATGCTTCCCCCCGGCCTTGTCCGCCCCACGCGGATTGTCTATCAACTGACCGTGCCCAAGGAATCCCTGCCGGCCAACCTGACCGGCACAGCGCGTGCAGTGGCCAATTTGCTGGTCAGCAAAGGCCCGCTGCGGGTGACTCAGCTTCAGTACCACCTCAAGCTCAAGCGCAATACCGTCCACCGTGCGCTGGCCCAACTACGACGCCATCGCCTGGTGGCGAGCGAGTCGGTACTGCTGCCGGTGGGACGTCCTCGCCAGGTGCGCTTTGTCCGCTTGCTGGCCGATGATGCGACAATTGCGGCTGCCTGGCCCCATCTGGGTCACGATTCGGCGCAGGCGCGGGTGCTTCGTCACCTGGCTGCCACCGACGACCCCCTTCCCACCCTGGCCGATGTCTGCGCAGCGGCGGATTGCTCTCCAGGTCCTGTACAGGCACTAGCCCGGCGGGGTTGGATGAGCCTCGCGCCGAGGCAACAGACCCTCATCCCGTTGCTACCGCCCGACGAATTGGTCCGCCTGGCCGACGAGAAGGCAAAGCGCGCCCCCCGGCAGGCCGCCCTCCTGCGCTACCTGAGCGACCATCCCGGCCCCGTCGCGTGGGGTGCGCTGCGGAAGGCCACCGGCGTCACCGGAGCCACCGCCGGCGCGTTGGAAAAGGCTGATGTGGTTCAGCGCGTCACACAGGAGCCAACCGTCTTGTTGCGCCTCTCTCTGGAGGAAGCTGAGACACGCGCGCTGGAACTGCGCGCTGCGGCGAAACAGGCTGCTGTGCTGGATCTTCTCTGCCGCGAAGGCGATCAGGTCTGGGTGAGTTGGCTTTACGCGGAGACGGGCTGTTCGCTGAAGGACCTTCAACGCCTCGAAGAACTGGACCTGGTTGAACTGGCCGAAGCCGAAGCCTGGCGTGATCCCCTGGCTGGTAAAGCCTTCGTCGCCGAAACACCCCCCCAGCTCACCCCCGATCAATCCGTCGCCTGGGCCGAAATCCACCAAACCCTAACCATCCAACCACCTGACCACCCAACCATCTTTTTCCTCCACGGCGTCACCGGCAGTGGCAAGACCGAGATCTATTTGCGGGCACTGGCCGAGGTGCTGACCCAGGGCCGGCAAGGCATCGTCCTGGTGCCAGAGATCAGCTTGACGCCGCAAACCGTGCGTCGGTTCACGGCCCGCTTCCCTGGCAAAGTGGCTGTCTACCACAGCGCCCTCTCGGCCGGCGAACGCTACGACGTGTGGCGGCGTGCTCGTGATGGTTTGGTAGACGTCGTCATCGGTCCTCGTTCTGCCCTTTTCCTGCCTATGCCTCAGCCTGGTCTCATCGTCCTGGACGAAGAACATTCGTCCTCGTACAAACAGCCGCGCGCCCCTCACTACCTCGCCCGCGACGTCGCGATCCGGCTGGGAGAACTCACCGGCGCCACGGTTATCCTGGGCAGCGCCACGCCCGACCTGACCTCGTATCATCGGACTAAACAGGGCCTCTACCGGCTGCTGAGCCTTCCCCAGCGCATCCTAGCCCACAAGGAGAATGTTCAATATTCAATGCTCAATGCTCAGCACGAACCACGCACCACGCAATGCGCCAGGAGCAAATTCCAACCCCTGAAAGACAGCCCCGATGCAATTTATGCGGAAATGCCCCCCGTAGAGGTGGTAGATTTGCGCGACGAGTTGCGGGCCGGCAACCGCAGCCTCTTTAGCCGGGCGCTGCATCGGGCACTGGCGGAGACGCTGCGCCGGGGCCAGCAGTCCATCCTGTTCCTCAACCGGCGCGGGGCGGCCACCTTTGTCAACTGCCGGGATTGCGGACACGTGCTCCAGTGCTCGCGCTGCGATGTGCCGCTGATCTATCACTCTAGCGACAACACGATGGTCTGCCATCACTGCGGCCAAAAGTCATCACCGCCGGACGTTTGCCCCGACTGTAGCGGGCGACACATCCGCTACTTTGGCATCGGCACCCAGCGGGTCGAAGCGGCAGTGCGCGAGCACTTTCCCGGCGCGCGCTCTCTGCGTTGGGATCGCGATACCGTCGGCGGCCGATGGGCGCACGAAAAGTTCCTGCAAGCCTTTGCGGATCACCAGGCCGACGTGCTGGTGGGTACACAGATGGTCGCCAAGGGCCTCGACCTGCCGCTGGTGACGCTGGTAGGCGTCATTGCTGCCGACACGGCCCTGCACCTACCGGACTTTCGCGCCGCCGAACGGACGTTTCAACTGCTGGCCCAGGTGGCCGGCCGGGCTGGTCGGAGCCCACTGGGCGGTCGGGTCATCGTGCAGACCTACACCCCGGAGACGTATGCAGTGCAGTTCGCCGCTCGTCACGACTATGAAGGCTTTTACCGGCAAGAGATCGCCTTTCGTCACCGGACCGGCTACCCACCCTTCTGCCGCCTGGCCCGCTTGGTCTACGCCGACGCCGACCCTGCCCGCTGCCAGGCGCAGGCCGAGGCGATACGCCGTACACTGGAATATCAGGTCGCCCGCCTGGGATTGCCAGAGGTGGCGCTGATCGGCCCTGCTCCCTGCTTCGTGACCCGCAAGCAGGGTCGCTACCGATGGCAGATCGTCGTTAGCGCTCCCCGCCCTCAAGAGCTGCTGCGATACGTAACCTTTCCCCTTGGCTGGCAGGTGGACATAGATCCGGTGAGCCTGCTATGATTTGTGAAATCTTTGACTTGTGGCAGGACTTGGGCTATAATAGCTCTCCAGGGGGAATGATGGGAGATGGATCTGCGCGCCAGGTTCAAGGCAAAACTGAAATGGCTCTATCCTGGTCTGGGAATCAAACGCTGGCTGCTCCTGCTGGCAGTGGGCATTACTCTCACCAGCCTGGGAGGGGCGCTTTTGCTGATAAACCTGACGGCTGCTCCATTGAGCGTAGCAGCTCCCCGGCATCTTTTGCTCACCTCGCTGCTCCCATGGATGTGGCCTGTACTGCTGGGGTTGCTGGGCCTGGCCGTGGTAGCGACGGCGCTGCTCAAGTTCAACCAGGCAATGCTCTCTCCCTTTCTGGTCCCAGGGCAGGAAGCGCACGTCGTCGAATTGCTTTATCGTCATCGGCAGCGAGATCGCGGGCCACGGGTGGTAGCCATTGGCGGCGGTTCGGGACTGTCGTCGCTGCTGCGCGGGCTCAAAAAGCACACGACCAACATCACCGCCATCGTTACCGTTGCCGACGATGGCGGTTCTTCAGGGAAGCTGCGCCAAGAGTTGGGCGTGCTGCCGCCGGGCGACTTTCGCAACTGTCTGAGCGCCCTGGCCGACGACGAAGACCTTCTGACGCAACTCTTTCAATATCGCTTTGGCCAAAACGCGGTGGACGGTCATAGCTTTGGCAACCTCTTTATCACCGCCATGTCGGGCATCACCGGCGACTTTGAGCGAGCGCTGGAAGAGAGCAGCAAAGTGCTGGCTGTGCGCGGGCGCATCCTTCCCTCGACGCTGGAGAACGTGACACTGTGCGCTGATCTGAGGGGCGAAACGGAAGCCCTGGATAACGGGCGAATGGTCGAGGGCGAGTCGCAGATCCCCAAGGCCGGCCGGCCCATTGAGCGTGTATTTCTGCGGCCCGGCCGGGTGCGAGCCTATCCCGGCGCTCTGCAGGCCATCCTGGCCGCCGATCTCGTCGTCATCGGCCCGGGCAGTCTCTACACCAGCGTGTTGCCCAACCTGCTGGTGGAGGACATTGTCAAGGCAATCCGCGCCTCGCGGGCGACTCGAGTCTACGTCTGCAACATGGCCATCCAGCCGGGCGAGACCGACAGCTACGACGTGGCGGCGCACGTGGCCGCCCTGGAGCGACACGTCGGGCCGGGGCTGTTCGATTTCGTGCTGGCCAACAACCGTTTCGACATGCCATTGCCAGATCACCTCCCCCACGAAGAGTTGGTGGAACTGGAACCGGAGGCCATTAAGGTCTACTGCCTAGTCGCCGCCGACCTGGTAGACCTGACCAACCCCTGGCGGCACGACCCCCGCAAACTGGCAGCAGCGGTGATGGGGCTGTGTGAGCGGGATTGGAGAGAAGCGTGAGCGCACCAAAGGCCAGACAACCCAAACTTAAAATCAACCGGCGTCTGCTGTGGAACGTGGATCTGAGCAAGG
>CAYVPU010000091.1:0-8872 GCA_964453885.1 uncultured Anaerolineae bacterium
ACCCCATGACAGAAGAAGCTGACCTGCTGATTCACAGCGCGTCGCAACTGCTGATGCTGGCCTCGCCCGGTGGCCCTCAGCGCAGGGCCACCGGGAGCAACCTGGGCCTGATCGAGAACGGCGCGGTCGCCGTGCGTGATGGTCAGGTGCTGATGACCGGGCCGACGGCCAGCATCCGGGCCCAGATAGAGGCCGCGCAAGAGATTGACGCCAGCGGCCAAGTCGTCTTGCCCGGCTTTGTGGACGCCCACACGCACGTCGTGTTTGCTGGCCAGCGGGCCGACGAGTTTGAGCAGCGCATCGCCGGGGCGACCTACATGGAGATCATGGCTGCTGGCGGGGGCATTATGAGCACGGTACGGGCCACTCGCCAGGCAACGGCAGACGATCTGGTGACCCAGACCCTCCCCCGGCTGACCGCGATGCTGGCCCACGGCACCACCACCCTCGAAGCCAAAACCGGTTATGGCCTCAACGTGGCCGACGAGTTAAAGACATTGGAAGCCATCCGCCGTCTGGACGCTGGGCATTCGGTGGACCTGGTGCCCACGTTCCTGGGCGCTCACGCCATCCCGACCGAATACCAGGGCCGAGCCGACGCTTTTACCGACCTGGTGGTGGAGGAAATGCTGCCAGCTTTTGCCCCGCACGTGAAGGGAAAGCCACCGCTTTTTTGCGATGTATTCTGCGAAGACGGCGCCTTTTCGCTGGCTCAATCGCGGCGCGTCCTGGAACGAGCCAGGGAACTAGGCTTTGGCCTCAAGATCCACGCCGACGAGTTCAAGCCGCTGGGAGGCACAGCGTTGGCCGTCGAATTGGGCGCTGTCTCAGCCGACCACCTGGTCTGCACGCCGCCAGAGGAAATCAAAGCATTGGCCTGTTCTGAGACCATCGCCGTGGCGCTGCCGGGGACGCCTTTTGGCCTGGGGCATCGGGAGTACACGCCGGCGCGGGCCATCATCGAAGCGGGCGGTGCTGTGGCTCTGGCTACCGATCTCAACCCCGGCACCTGCTACTGCGAATCCATGCAGTTCATGATCGCCCTGGCCTGCCGTTACATGCATCTCACCCTGGCTGAGGCCATTGCCGCTGCGACTATCAACAGCGCCCACGCCATAGGCATGGGCCAGGTCGTGGGCAGCCTGGAGCCAGGCAAGCAGGCCGACATTCTGATCCTGGATGTATCCACCTACCAGCACCTGGGCTATCGTTTCGGCAGCAACCTGGTGAAGAAAGTGATCAAGCGAGGCAGGGTCGTCGTGGAGACCCTTGGGGTTTTGGAACCCCCAAGGGTCTAACATCAGCCACCGGCGCTGGTGGGACTGGGCGTTGGTGTTCGGGTGGGCGTTGGGGTTCGGGGGGGCGTGAGTGTTCGAGTGGGCGTTGGTGTTCGAGTGGGCGTTGGCGTTCTGGTGGGGGTAGCGGTGGGCGTCGGCGTGGACGTGGGGGTATACGTAGGCGTGGGTGTGGATGTGGCGGTTGGCGTCGGCGTCGTGGTGGACGTTGGCGTCGGCGTGAACGTGGACGTGGGGGTTGGTGTAGGGAGCACAAAGATCCCCACCTCGACGACGCCCGGCAGGATGTTTTCCACAGTGATCTCATCGAGGGGCAATACTACCGGCGCGACGCTATGGGTGCCCACTTCCAGTCCGGTCAAATCTAGAACCACATTAATATCTTGAATTCGCCACTGCAATGCCTCCAGGCGAGGCACGGGTCCGCAGAGGATCACGTCTACCAAATCGGGGGAGGCCGTCTTACCAAACCCTTCCCCAAGCCCTTGAAACTCGACCGATTTTTGCTGCAAAGTAATGCAACTCTGAGTCGGCTCAATGCTGATAATGACCTCGACGAACGCCTCACGCCCAATGACCGACACACCCTCGGGCAAATTCAGAGCCGCCTGTGTCACAACGTCATCATCGGCTCCGCTAATGTCAATTGGTCCCGTCTCGAGAGTAGGAATCTCGTCAATGACAGATGGCGGGCCAAAGATCACCACAGTCGAAGGATCAATGGAAACAACGCGCACGTGGTGCCCGGTGGCCGGCCGCCCCAGCAAGTCACCCAGGATGACCGCCACTTCTCTGTAACCCCTCCTTTGCGCGATGGGCACGCGAACGGCCACCTTGGATGGTGTGATATCCACAAATCCCACCAGGTGGCCTGTGTCATCCCTCAAGAAGACTGGGCGATCTCCCTCCACGTCTTCTTTGTTGTTTCTCAAAAAGACGTCCACCTCGGCGCTGGCGATTTGCGAGACAAAAACCTCAGCGCCACTCACGATCACTTGGGCCGGTGTGATGATGGATGGCTTTTCCTCAAAGCCCTCGGCCGCGTTCCCCAGGATCCTGACCTGCACCTCCATCTCACGGGTGACGAGCGGTTCCAGCCGCATCGCCAGGCTTTTGGGCCTCCAATCTATGATCACCACAGCGTCGTCAATGCAAGTGACCTCAATGGGCACGTTGTGCGTGCCACTGCCCAGTCCCTCGAGGTCGAGCACGGCACGGAATTTGTCTCGCGTCAGACTCTCCCAACTAGAACGGGGAGTCCGAATGTCAACTTCTGCTCGCTCGGTGACGTCGGTGACTACCTCAATGCCTTCTGTCGCATTGACAAGCTCAATGGCTAGCTCTTCAGAGTAGGTCTCAACCACGATGGGGTCTTCTTCATTGACAGCCACAACCCAGACGACTAACGCCAAAATGACGGCCAGAAGCAATGTACTGCCTTCAGTTAGTAGTTTCCGCAAGACAACACTCCTGCCCGCTTCTCATCCTGTTTTTCGTTGACGCACGTACAGTTTATTGAGCCCCAGCTTTCGTCTGGCTAGCACCAGCCAGCGGGGCCAATTCGACCGCAACAGCGGCTCGTAAAAGGCAGTCAGAATCTTTTGGAGACGATTGGCGTCCAGGCGGCGAATTATGCGGCCATTGTGCGCCACAGAAATGATGCCAGTCTCTTCTGAGATGACGATGGCTACCGCATCGGTGCCCACAGTGACGCCCAATGCAGCCCGGTGGCGCGTCCCCAGGTGTCGCTCACCGGACAGGTTCTCGACCAGCGGCAACACGCAGGCTGCAGCCACAATCCGGTCATTGCGAATGATCACCGCCCCATCGTGTAGGGCCGTGTTGGGGAAAAATATTGTTTCCAGCAACTCTGAGGTGACGGAGGCATCCATACCAATACCCGTGCCAACATACTCTCCCAGGCCAGTTCCTCGCTCCAGCACAATGAGCGCCCCATGACGGCGCTCAGAAAGCGACTGGCTGGCCACAGCAATGCCCTTGATGATCTGGGTCATATATTGCCCGCGAGCGGACGACGCCAACAAGTTGCTGGTGCGTCCCAGCCGCTCCAGTGCCCGCCGAAGTTCTGGCTGAAAAATAACCGGGATGGAGACTAACAGCGCTGGAATGGCACTTCGTACCAACCAATTAAAAGCTCGCAGTTCACGAAAGGCACTCAACAACCCGACCAGTAGCAGCAGAATGATGATGCCTCGCAACAACTGTACAGCCTGCGTCTCTCGCAGCAGGAATAGAAGCCAAAAAAGAACCAACGTTACCAGAGCAACATCCAGCAGGGCTATCTCGTCAAATCGGCTGAAAACCCTCAGAATATCAGACACTTTCTCCTCCCAGGGAACGCCATTTACGACGTCAGGCCAGTGATCTGGCCCAAGAGTTGGCGATAGGATTCGACATTGGAGGGATTGATCTTGATGATCGATCGGATAGTTTCAATCGCTTGTTGGGCATGTCCCGCTCGCAACTGCAAATCTCCCAAGGCATCCAGTTCGGCCACGGCTTCTTCTTTCTTGCCTTGGGATAAACAGGCATGTGCCAGCCGAAAGCGCAGGGGCCCCTCCCCTGGCCGCATTTGAACGGCATCTCGCAGAACGGCCAGTGCTTTTGTGAACTTTTTGTTCTTAAAGAGGTAACCCATCAGCGCATCAATCTCCGCCAGGCCTTTTCGAGACTGGCCCATTTTGTAATACAGGTCAGTCAGACTAAGGCAAGTACGCTCGTCGTATGGAGAAATCTGCTTGATGCGCTGGTAGATCTTGAGTGCCTGACGCCAATCCACTCGCTGCAAGCAAATATCGCCGATGCGATGCAGCAATCTGACCGTCCAGATCTTTTCGTCAGATGCCCTGGGCGCCAGGCGCAGCGCCTCGTTGTACTTGTCCAGTGCCTTGTTGACTTGCGCCAACTGAAAATACGCTTCGCCCAAGGCCAGGTATTCTTCCAAGGCCTCGTCTATGGCCCCCCGGTTGATAAGCAGGTTGATGAGCCTGCTTCGAACAGTCACGTCCATAGGAGATGCGCGCAACAGACGGCGGTAGACGCCGATGGCCGCCCGCGTGTCGCCCCGCACTTGATATAGATGAGCCACCGTCAGGAACTTGGCCGTCGCCTCCTCAAACTGACCTTGGCTGAGAAAGACTTCACCCAACCGAAGATGCAACGGCAGGTAAGAGGGCGAAATGCGGATGGCATCGAAAGCCTCCTCAATGGCCGTAAATATCTTGCCCCGCTTGACGAGTTCCTGGATCATGGCCATGGATTTCAGAACAGCCTCGGAACCTGGTATGCCAACAATCTCGGCCAGGCTCATCACGACACCCTCGCCAGCGACGCTGTCCAACCGTTCGCGTGCCTCCTTGACCTTGTCCTCCCACCCTTTGCTGTTGAGGAAGCGAATCAGAGAATCGGTGAAACTGCGAGCTTGTTCTGCATCGCCCTTCTTGGCATAGCTGTCAGCCAGGCTTTCATAAAGCTGGATTACGTCATCCGCCTGCTCACGGCTCACCAGCGCCAGGTCCACCAGTTTCAGCACTTCCATGAGATGAGACAGTGCCAGGTCTATCTTGCCCTGGGCACGATAGCACTCGCCCACGGCAAACAGTGCTCCCAGCTTGTAATCTTTGTGGTCTTGCACCATTGAGAGGTGATGGATAGCCTCGCGCCACCGCAACTTTTCCTGGAAAAGCATGCCCAGGTTGAAATGCACCTCAGGCCGGTCCACTCCGGCGTTAAGAAGCTGCTCATAGGCAGCCACCGCATCATCCACCAGCCCCTGGCGTTGAAAGTCCAACGCCTGCCCGATGAGGGTGTCTATCTGGTGCTTGGTGAGAACTGGCGCCGACGGCCGAGGAGGAGTTGAAACTGTGACCAGATCCTCCTCAAACACCGCTTCGGCCAGAGCGCTGAGCGCGCGCTGCCGGGCCACGTCTACCGGACTGCCTTCATCCCGCTGAGACGAAGGCAAAGGCTCATCCTCAAAAGAAAGGTCATCCAGATCCGCTACGGGAGTTGGTTCACGGGCCGGCTTTGGCTTCTCGGCCGGCTCCAGGAGGTTCCGCAAGGTACTCATTAGGCTCAGCACTGTGGTGTTGCGCGGATCGAGCATGAGAGCTTGCTGGCAAATGTTCATGGCCTGATCCGGTCGCTCTTGGCGCTGAAATGCCTCGGCCAGGGCCAGGTACTCTTTGATTGCGGCTGGGGTACGACCCTGGGAAGCGTAGGCCTTGGCCAGATTCAAGCGGGCGATGGGGTGTCCAGTCGCCAACTGGGTGGCCCGTTCCCAAAAGTGAATAGCGCGCTCGATCTCCCGTCTTCGCAAGGCATGGTCAGCCAGGGCCACATAAGTATCGGCGGCCTCTTCCAGGTGTCTCAGACGCTTCTGCACGTCGGCCAACCGTTCCAGCACTGCGGGTTCGTCTGCTCCCGCCTGCCGGGCCTGTTGATAGACAGCCAGCGCTTTTTCCAACTGCTGCGCGTTAAGATAGACCAGCCCCAGTCCGGTGAGAGCCGCGATATCGTCGGGAAACTCGGCCAGTGCGTGTTCGTATTGGCCGATTGCCTTGTCCCATTCCTGTTTTCCAGCATGGCCAACTGCCCGCTTCATAGCCCGCTCGAATTGCCTCTGGTTTCCGGCCATCGCTCACCTCCTCTTTTTGGTCCTCACTCATAGAAGATTGCTGGCTTTTACCCCTCACAACCCAGGCACAGCGCAAGAATCGCCTTCTGACCGTGCAACCGATTTTCCGCCTGTGGGAAGAGAACCGAATGAGCCCCATCGGCCACGGCGTCGGTGATCTCTACGCCACGATGGGCCGGCAGGCAATGCATGACCAGAACATCGGTCCCGGCCCGCGCCACCAGCTCCTCATTGACCTGGAAGCCGACAAAACGCTGCTCGCGCTCCTGGGCCTCAACCTCCTGGCCCATGCTGGCCCACACGTCGGTATAGATTACGTCTGCTCCCTGTACCGCTGCGACCGGATCGTTGCTGATGATGATCTGAGAACCGTGCTCGGCGGCGAACTCGCGTGACATTCGCACCACAGCCGGATGCGGTTCGTAGCCACGCGGCGAGACGACCCTCACATCCATGCCTACCCGACTGCCTGCCAGCAGCAACGAATTTGCCACGTTGTTGCCATCGCCCACAAAGGCCAGCTTCAAGCCCTGGAGCTTCTCTCGCTGCTCGTAGATGGTCAGCAAGTCACCCACGGCCTGGCAGGGATGACTATAGTTCGACAGGCCATTGATGACCGGCACACGGGAGTAGGCCGCCAATTCCTCAATGTCCCGATGAGCAAAGACGCGGGCCATGATGCCGTCCACATAGCGGGACAGCACGCGGGCCACATCGGCCACGCTCTCCCGCTTGCCCAACTGGATCTCACTGGGCGAGAGGTAGACAGCCTGCCCACCCAAGTGGATCATGGCCACTTCAAAAGAGACACGGGTGCGTAGGCTGGGTTTCTGAAAAACCATGCCCAGGGTCTTGCCTTTGAGCATCGGCTTGTTGCCGCCCTGCTGCCATTCGGCCTTCAACTCGCGGGCCAGATTCAATACCTGCCACAGTTCCTCGGTGGTTAAATCGGCGATGCTGATAAAGTGCTTCATAATGATTCGAGCCTCCTTACGCTCTTTTTGGTTGCCCCAAGTATACCACAAGAACGGCCAGAGCAAAAGTCCTGGCCGTTCCCTGCTCTAAACCACTGGCTTCAGAACTGAAGGCAGGACACAGACTTCCTCTTGACTTTTCTGCCCAATCGGCTTACAATTTGACCCATTGCTTCGGTAACTCGGACTGGAGGAGCAAAGGGAGCAAAAAAGGGAGCGAAAAGATGGAGCAGATCAAGATTTTTGATGCGACGTTATATGGAGGCGGACAGTCGCCTGGGGCGAGTCTCAACATTGAGGAGAAACTGGAAATCGCCCGCCTGCTGGAGCAGATGGGGGTAGATGTCATCCAGGCAGGATTCCCCATCTCCTCACCGGGTGAATTCAAGGCAGTGCAAAGACTCGCCGGCGAGATGCGGCAGAGTGTAGTCTGTGCGTTGGCCCGCGCCCGCGAGGAGGACATTGACGTGGCTCTCGCTGCGCTCAAGGGTGCAGTCCAGCCGCGTATCCAAATCGGCCTGGGGGTGTCCGATTCTTACATCGTCGGCAAGCTCAAAACGACGCGCGAGGCTGCACTGGAGATGGGCACAGAAGCAGTCCTTTACGCTCGTCGTTACATGGACGATGTGCAGTATTACGCCGCTGACGCCTGCCGCGCTGATGTAGAGTATCTCTACAGTGTGTTAGAGGCAATCATCGAAGCGGGGGCCACCACGATCAACATACCCGATGCCATCGGTTTCTATGTGCCCTCAGAGTGGGGCGCGCTGATACGGGGAATCCGGGAGAACGTGCCCAACATAAACAAAGCGGTCATCTCTGTGCATTGCCACAACGACCTGGGCATGGCCACCGCCAACACGCTGGAGGCGCTGGTCAATGGCGCACGCCAGGCCGAGTGCGCCGTCAACGGGATCGGCGAGCGAACCGGCAATGCCTGCCTGGAAGAGATCGCCATAACCCTCCACGCTCGCCGAGAAGCGCTGGGCCTGACCACTGGCCTCAATACCCGGCAGATCTATCCGGTCAGCCAGTTGGTGAGCCACCTGACCGGCCATTCTGTTCAGTCCAACAAAGCCATTGTCGGTGCGCAGGCCTTTGCCTACACCTCGGGGATGTACCAGAATGGCGTGCTGCGGGGTCGGACAGAGGCCGAGATCATTGACCCAGCCGAGATCGGCATCCTGGAAGGGAAGGAAGGACTCTCCTTGCTGACGGGACGCGAAGGGGTGCGTCGTCGCTTGAGGGAGATGGGCTTCAGCCTGGACGATGACGAGTTTGAACAGGTTTACAACCGGTTTCGGGTCGTGGCCAAAAAAAAGCCCCATCTGGAATGGCGCGACCTGGAGGCCATTGTCAGCGGCGAAACGACGGTATTCATGGAGGAAACCTACGAACTGGAAGAAATGCAGGTCACCAGCGGCACCAATGCGCTGCCCGTCGCCGCCATCTGCTTGCAGGGGCCTGAGGAGGAGCCAGTCTGGGTCACCAATCACGGGAATGGCCCAGTAGACGCCGCTTACAAGGCCATAGACAGCATCGTTGGTGTGCCCAACCAGTTGCTCGAGTTTTCAGTGGAGGCCATGACGGAGGGCGTGGATGCCCTGGGTAAGGTGACGGTTCGCATCCAGGGAGAGATACCGATAGGCGATACGGGTGAGGGTGAGCAACAGGTGTTCCTGGGACGCGGTGCCGACACCGACATTGTCGTCGCCAGCGCCAAGGCTTATCTCTTTGCCCTCAACCGGCTGCTGGCCGCGCAGCAGGCTGGCCGACGACTCCAGATCATCACCGAGGAGGTTCGCCAGGAATTGGAGGATATGCGCGCCCGCTACGGGGCGACACACACCGGAGATTTCATGGGCTGGAGCGTCCTGCGAGACGAGGAGTTGATCTGACCCAGCGGTTCATCCAATAGAAGCGGGGCTGGCTTGATTCGGCCAGCC
>CAYVPU010000091.1:8972-11675 GCA_964453885.1 uncultured Anaerolineae bacterium
CTCGTCATTTTCTCGCGACAGATCGGCCGGAGAGCATCCGTTGATAGACGGCACAAGTCGCCTCGGCAATGCGCGCCTGAGTATAGTGCGCCAGGACGCGCGTCCGTCCTCGCGCCGCCAGTTCAGCCCGGAGGCGGTCCTTGGCCATGAGTCGCGCCAATTGGTCGCGCAGAGCTGAGATGCTCCCTTGGGGAAAGATCAATCCTGCGTCGCCGATAACATGGGGAATCTCGCCCGAATCGGAGCCGATCACCGGCACGCCGCAGGCCATGGCTTCGACCAAAATGCGCCCAAACTGTTCTTTCCAATTGGACCGGGTGAGAGATGGCAACGCCAGGGCGTCCAGCGCGCGCAAGCGGGCAGGCACTTCCGTCGAGGCGACCTGCCCCTCGAAGCGAACTCTGCTATTAATGCCCAACTCGGACGCCAGCCGCCGCAGGGACCCTTCCAGTGGCCCACCGCCGATGAGGTGCAACTGCCAGTTGCTTTCGGAGGGTAGGCCGGCTGCTGCCCGCAGCAACATCCCTACGCCCTTTTCTTCCACCAATCGCCCGACGTAGCCCAGGGTAAAGGTTGCCACGTCCTCTGCAGGGCGTGGCTCTTGAGCGGGGCAAAAGACGGTGGGATCCACACCAAACTGGGGAATGACAGTCACCGGCCCAACGTAGCCTTTGGCCCGCAGAACGGCCTCGGCCTCCTGGTTGCCGGCCAGCGCGTAATCGGCGTGGCGCAGGTTAAAAGTCTCTACCCAACAAAAAGGTGGCGGGTAGCGCCGGTGGAGGTTCTGCCAGGTGAAAAAGACGGTCTGCGCCCCGGTTCGTTGCGCCTGCCGCATGGCCTGGAAGGTGACCAGGTTGTAGGGTTCTTCGTCAATGTGGAGGATCTCGGGCTGAAAGGACCTGACCAGTTCGGCCAGCCGAGGATAAAAGTGCAGGTGGAAATGCCCGTTGAAGGCAATGGGGGTCTCTACCAGGTTGTAGCCATCGGTGTGAACGCGTTCCAGCGTGAGCTCGCCGCGCTCGTCGCGCCAGGAAGGCGGGACGGCGACAGTCAGCTTCATAGCCGGCAGGCGAGCCAGCGCCTCCAGCTTGGTCTGGTAGGTGCCGACGACACAGGCTTTGGAGATCATCAAAACGCGCAAGGGGTATTCCTCCAGCGGGAGTTGGATTCAGGCGGACATTATAACATATTCGGGACGCGCTGTCGAACATGGATGCGTGAAACGTGATCCGTGATCCGTGAATCACGTTTCACGGATTTCCAATAGGAGGACTCGCATGGACCAAACCGACCACAAAACACCGCACAACATCGAGATCACCGGTCATTTGTCGCCGGAAGACAGATTACGCTCTATCTATCGGATGCTCCCTTTCGACGTGCCAGCAGGAACAGCCCGCCTGGAGGTGAGCTACAGTTTTTCGGACGACGACCCTGGCGGCTTTATGCGCCCGGCGGGCAACATTCTGGACATCGGCCTGTTCGATGCACGGGGCAGCGAGTTTCTGCACGCAGAAGGCTTTCGGGGCTGGAGCGGATCAAGCCTGCGCAAGTTTTCTCTAACTCCTGGTGAGGCGACGCCCGGCTACCTGCCTGGCCCTATCCCACCCGGCCGTTGGGAGGTCATCCTGGGGCTGCACAACATCCTGCCGCAGGGCTGCGACTATCAAATCACCGTCAAGCTTTGGGAGGGAGCAGCGTCCAACCCCGAACCGGTCGCTCCCCCACCATGGCCCGTCTTGCGCCAGGAGCCCGGCTGGTACCGGGGCGATCTGCATTGTCACAGCCATCACTCCGACGGCACCGGTTCGCTGGCCGACATGGCTGCTGCTGCCCGTGCGCAGCGTCTCGACTTTCTGGCCATGACGGAGCACAACACCGTCAGTCACCTGCCCCACCTGGCGGCGCAAGGTGGCCCAGACTTGTTGCTCATCCCCGGCCAAGAGATCACGACCGAGTACGGGCACGCCAATGCCTGGGGCATCCGCCGCTGGCACGAGTTTCGCTGCGAGAACAGAGAACAGATGGCCCAGGTGGTGGCCGACGTGCAGGCTGCCGGCGCGCTGATCTCGGTCAATCACCCCAAGGAGGACGGCCCGCCCTGGGAGTTTGGCGACGAGGCGCAATTCGATTGCCTCGAGGCGTGGCAAGCACCCTGGTTTGTGTTCAACGACCAATCGCTGGCGCTGTGGGATCGGCTGCTGCGGCAGGGGCACCGGATCACCGCCGTTGGAGGCAGTGACCAGCACCAGCCGCCCTCTGACGGGGAGGCTGGCCCTCTGGCCGTAGGCAAGCCCTGCACCTGGGTCTACGCGGAGGAACTGTCGGTGGCGGGCCTGCTGGCAGGGATCAAGGCGGGGCACGTCTTTATCTCCGAGGACGTCCCTGGCCCGCGTCTGTTTCTGACCGCCGATGCCGATGGCGACGGGCACTATGAAACGATGATGGGTGACGAGGCACGAGTACCGGCCGGGACGAGCGTCCGTTTCCGTTGCCAGACCGAGGGCGCGGCAGGCTGCCAATTGCGGATTCGCTCAATGGAAGGGGACCGGGTTGTGGCGGTTGAGATTGAGATCGAGGAGGACGATTTCACCTACGAGTGGATGGCTCAGGTCAAAGGCAACACCTTCTTTCGAGTCGAGGTGATGGACGAGCCAGAACCATCACAGCCAGTGATGCGGGCGTTGAGCAATCCGATCTATG
>CAYVPU010000092.1:0-11562 GCA_964453885.1 uncultured Anaerolineae bacterium
CCATGTACAAAACGGGGTTACTGTAGCGACTAGAATTATACCCGAAAAGCCAGCTAGAAGCAAACGGGCGTTGGCAAAGAGTGAAATCGCTCACAAAGACTTCCGAAATCTGGTGCCCACTACAAACACAAACCGGGAATTGCTGGCTGAGGAGTGAACGGGGACGGGAAAAGTAACGGAGAATCAATGGGCTAGGGCGAGCGCTGGTTCCACGGGCCGGCGGTGGGTTCGTCGAAGGTGATCCAGAGAGGGTCTACCTGATCATTGACGGTCCACACATCTTCGTGGATGAGGCCACCATAAAAGACGGTTGGGTTGCGCGGCGGCGCAGAGAGAATTTCGATGCACCCGGTGATTTGAGCCCGTCGTCCCGGCATCAGGTAATAAAACTCTGTACCGTTTATGACTTTTTTCTCCAGTTCCTCCGGGCGTCCCACTGCCCAGCGAAAAGGATAGGGATAGGCCGGGTTGCCGTCAAAGTCCAACCCGAAGCGCCATGAGCCGGAGGATTGGTGCCAGCCCAATGAGTTGAAATTCTGATCGGAGGTATAAGCGGTCCCGGGTGCTGGGCCTGTGGTGCGGACGGGCGTGTCGCCATAGTTCTCCACGGTAGCTGTGATGCAGAGCGTCCCACCAACGGGGACGATGGTGTCCGAGTATTCTACGTCCAGGTTGAGGATGGTCGCCCGGGGCACGCCACCGTCGGTGATGGTCAACGTCCGGGTGAGTTCCACCTTCTGACCGACGCGATCCTCAACAAAGGCAACGAGGGTATAAGTGCCGTCAGGGGGTGGTTGGGCGCCCTGGTCTACACCGCCTTCGTAATCGTAGGTGTGGGTACCTACCTCTCCCGGCTTTACTGGTGTGAGTGCGCCCTGTTGCTCTGCGATGGGAAATTTGTTTCCCTCGTCGTTCTCAAGGTAGACCAGCACGTTGGCCGATTTGGTGAGGTAGTAATTGATCGTAACCCGGTCCTGCACACCGTCGCGGTTGGGGCTAAAGATGGGGTCAGAGACTGTAAAGCCCCGCAACTCTGGCACGATGGTATCGGCGTCGGCGACGGTGAAAGGGAGTTGAGCGCGCTCAATATGACCATTGTCGTCGGTGGCCTCGATGACAATGGCGTACGACCCGTCCCGCAACACCCTGGCTTTGACGAGCGATTCGCCCACCACATCTACCACGCCGCCAAAGTCCACGCTGTATGGCCGTCCGGTGGATCGAGATCGCCGCCGATGATCGCGAAAGGAATATTGGCGGCCTGTCTCGTCCTCAAAGTAGATGGAGACGTAGGCGCTGCGGCTGAGACGATATTCGATGCGCGTTACATCTGAGTCGCCATCGGCGTTGGGTGTGATGTGATCGGGCTGGATGCGCACATCGTATAACAACGTCCTCTTTCCACAACCGGTCAGTCCGACGCCTACCAGCCCCAGCAGGAGCATCATTACGCCCACAGCCCACGATCTTTTCAACGATTTAGACCCCCAACTCGAATCTCCAGATCAGTACATGCCTTTGTTCAGTGTTTCCAGGAATTCCTTGTTCGTCTTGGTGCGCGCCAGGCGGTTGACGACGGCGTCGGTGGCGGCAACCATATCCATGCCCGCGCCAGAGGGGGGAGAGCTCATCATCAACCCCACCATCCGGCGCATAGTCCATACGCGGGATAATTCTTCGCGGGAGAGCAACAATTCTTCGCGGCGGGTGCTGGAGCGTTCGATGTCAAAAGCAGGAAAGATACGCCGCTCGGCCAGCCGGCGATTGAGAACCAATTCCATGTTGCCGGTGCCTTTGAACTCCTCGTAGATCATGTCGTCCATGCGACTGCCCGTGTCCACCATGCAGGTGGCAATGATGGTCAGACTGCCACCTTCCTCGATCTTGCGGGCCGCGCCAAAGAAGCGTTTGGGTGGGTAGAGCGCCGCCGGGTCGAGGCCCCCGGAGAGGGTACGACCGCTGGGGGGCACCACCAGGTTGTAGGCGCGTGAGAGGCGTGTGATCGAGTCGAGCAAAATAGCGACGTCGCGTCCCCCTTCGACCAGCCGCTTGGCCCGATCCAGGGCCATCTCGGCCACGTGGCAGTGATCCCGGACCGGTTCGTCAAAGGTGGATGCCACCACTTCAGCGGCCACCGAACGATCCATGTCGGTCACCTCTTCGGGTCGCTCACCGATGAGCAGTACCATCAGGTGAACGTCGTTGTGATTGGCGGTGATGCCGTTGGCGATCTGCTTGAGGATGGTGGTCTTGCCAGCCTTGGGAGGAGACACGATCAGCCCGCGCTGTCCTCGTCCGATGGGGGCCAGCATGTCCAACAGGCGTGTAGCCAGGATATTTGGCTTGGTGGAGAGATCAAAACGCTGATTGGGGAAAATGGGTGTCAGTCTTTCGAAAACGGGTCGTTGCTTGGCTTCTTCTGGATTCAGGGCGTTGACTGCCTCCACCCGCAGTAACCCAAAGTACTTTTCGGACTCTTTGGGCGGGCGCACCTGCCCGACGACCACGTCGCCAGTGCGCATGCCAAAGCGGCGGATTTGCGACTGAGAGACATAGATGTCTTTTGGCCCCTGCAACATCTTTTTTTCTGAGCGGAGGAAGCCAATGCCATCGTCAATGATGTCCAGCACGCCGCCGCCAAATATGTAGCCTTGCTCCTCGGAGTGGGCTTGCAGGAGCCTAAAGATGAGGTTCGTTTTCTTTAGCCGGCTAAAGCCCGAGACGTCCATTTGTCGAGCCATATCTCGCAACTCGTCGAGGGTCTTTTGTTCCAGTTCCACAATATTCACAGTCGTTACTCCTTCAGGGAGAAGCATTAACCAGGGCCGTCGCTAGCTCGGTGCCAACGACGCCAGTTGCCAGGCAAACACCCAGCCGCTTGGGTTTCTGGGATAACTGAGTCTCTGATTCGGCAGGATTGTAATGCTCAATCAATAGAGAAGACAAACTCGAATTCCTGAGATTCTGAGGGGCAAAAAGCTGGAATTACCATGGCCACCGACGTCACGTCGACAACCGAGAATGCCGGCAGCGTGGGAAGCAGGATTCGGAAAGTGAAATCGTTATTTCTGGGAAGATCAACCTGCGATGTGCGCTTGAGGCAATTCCCTGACTGCATAGGGAACCCAGTGTGTCTATTGAGAGGTGAAAACTAGACTAACTAATCATTCAAAGATGACTGTCCCTATTATATCATTGATCGGCTGGCGCGTCAAATCGCAGGATGCTTATTCCTTGATCTCCTTTCCATCTTGTGCTATACTTTCGTGTTCCCTTTACCCACCTCCACCCTTGATCCAACCACAATGATTCCTTAATCCAGAGTAGTGCAGTTCGTTGTAGAATAAGAGTATAGCCCTTCACAGGAGCACACAGAAAATGAGCACTAGGGCACTTTGCGTTCACGGACATTTTTACCAGCCGCTGCGAGAGAATCCGTTCAGCGGTGTCATTCCGGTTGAAAAAGGTGCGGAACCGTTTGCCAATTACAACGAAAAGGTCACCGCCGAGTGTTATAAACCCAATGCGGTGCTGGACAATTTTAGCCTGTTGAGTTTCAACTTTGGCCCGACGTTGATTGGCTGGCTGGCCGATCACAATGAGCTGGTCTATCGCCGCATCGTCGAAGCGGATCGCTGCAACACAGCGCATCGCGGTGTGGGCAACGCCCTGGCACAGGCTTACCATCACACCATCCTGCCGCTGGCTCTCCGTCACGACAAGGAGACGCAGATCGCCTGGGGCATCGCTGACTTTTGCCACCGCTTTGGCCGTTCACCTAAGGGTATGTGGTTACCCGAGATGGCCGTAGACTATGAAACGCTGGAGGTCATGGCCGAACAGGGCATCGAATTCACCATTCTTTCGCCGCATCAGGCCCGACAAAGCATAGACCCCTCCCGGCCTTACTGGGTGCGACTGCCGGCGGGACGCCGCATGGCGGTCTTTTTCCGCCACGATGATCTTTCCAATCGCCTTGCCTTTGACCCATACCTGACGGAAACTGCTGCCCGCTTTGTGGGGTTTCTGGACGATACCACCAACGGCAACGATGGGCTGTACCTGGTGGCCACTGATGGCGAGACCTTTGGGCATCACCAGCCAGGCCGGGAGCGGTTTGTGCATGACCTGCTGGCTCAGTTTGCGCTCCGGGGAGGTTGCCAGGTCACCTACCTGGCTCGCTACTTGCAGGACCACCTGCCCACCAAAGATGTCGATATCTGGGAACGAACGTCCTGGAGCTGTTGGCATGGCATCGCTCGTTGGAATGAATCGTGCAGTTGCACTGCAGGCGATGGCCTATGGAAGCGCCGGTTGCGTCGGGCGCTGGATCGACTGGCCTGGGAGATCGATGCCATCTATCTGGCCGAAACTCGCGGGCGCGTAGCTGCTCCCTGGCAGATGCGTCACGATTACATCCGTGTCCTGCTGGGCGAGGCCGACCCGCATTTCTTCGTCTCTTGCCATTCTGATGGCACGCTTCGCTCAGAGGAAGAGGCGCGCTTGATCATGCTGCTAGAGGCGCAACGACACCGGCAGGCAATGTATACCAGTTGCGGCTGGTTCTTTGAAGACCTGAGCCGCATCGAGCCAGGTTTGGTCATCGCCTATGCTGCGAGAGCGATCCAGTTGGTGCAACAGGCTGTAGGTGTCTCTTTGGGGGAGGGCTTCCGGCGGGACTTGAAGGCTGCTCGAAGCAGCGCCACTGACCAGACCGGGGCCGACATTTACGACGATATTGTGGCCGAGTACTGGTAAGGGTTGAGTCAGGTCTTCCAGACATGAAATGGGCAGCTGCCGGATAGCCGCCCGTTTTGCCTTTCTTGAGAGGCGGGGGTATAATTGTGACAAAATCAATTGTATTCCGAGGAGTTCTATGTTTCAAAAGACGACCCTGGATAATGGCCTCCGCATTCTCACCCAGTCTATGCCACATACGCGCTCGGTGAGCGCGCTGTTCCTGGTGGGGGTTGGCTCCCGTTACGAAGCGGACACAGAAAGCGGTGCGGCACATTTTGTCGAGCACATGGTCTTTAAAGGCACGGACAAACGCCCTACGGCCTACGAAATTGCTAGAGCTATTGAGGAGGTGGGGGGCGTCTTTGGCGCGGGCACAGGCCGTGACACAACCGTCTTCTGGGTCAAGGTTGCCGAGCCGCACCTGCCGATAGCCCTTGACGTTCTGGTGGACATGTTGCGCTATCCTCGTTTCGACGCCAGGGAATTGGAGAAGGAAGCCCAGGTCATCATTGAAGAGATTAACCTTTCACTGGACACGCCGTCGGACCTGGTATGTCTGCTGGCCTACGAGCAACTCTGGCCCGACCACCCTTTGGGTCGAGACATTGCGGGCACACGGGAGAGTGTGCTCGCCTTGAAGCGCGACGCGCTGATGGGCTACCTGGCACGGCATTATGCCCCCAACCGAACAGTCGTCAGCCTGGCAGGGAACCTGAAACACGATGACATCGTGGCTCGCGTCGTAGAATACCTGGGCAATTGGCAGCCCACTGATGCAGTCTCTTTTGTGCCAGCCCCCGACTCTTACACTATGCCTCGCCTCAATTTGTGCTGTCGCGAGACCGAGCAGACCCAAATTCACATTAGTGTGCCGGGGCTACCGCTCTCACATCCCGACCGTTTTGCTCTCCGGCTGCTCAACGTCGTGCTGGGCGAGGGAATGAGTTCACGCCTATTCCAAGAGATCCGCGAGCGGCGTGGCCTGGCCTACAGCGTGGACGCCTTTGCTGAGATGCTTTCGGACACCGGGGTGGTGGGCATGTGTGCTGGAGTATCGCCAGCCCAGGCAGTAAACACTGTGAACGCCTTGCTGGCCGAATGGGATCGCCTGCGACAAGAGCCGGTGCCAGCACATGAGCTGCACAAGGCCAAGGAATATCTCAAGGGCCGGATGCTCCTGGCTCTTGAGGACAGTGCCGCCTATGCCTCCTGGTGGGGACGACAAGAAATCAACAACCAGCCCTTGGAAAGCCCTGATGAGATCGTGGCTCGATTGGATGCGGTGACGCCCCAGGCCATTCAATCTGTAGCGCAAGAGCTGTTTCAAGGGGAAAAATTGAACCTGGTCGTCGTGGGGCCGTTTCAGGAAAAAGCTCCGTTCCTGGCTGCGCTGCGGTTGTGATTGTGTTTGCTTTTAGACATTGGGTGGGTTATAATTAAGCGGTAGCTCACCTCCGTTTTTTCTTTTGGGGCATCGTCTCCCAGAAAGAATGAATCTTATGATAAAGTTATTGATGAGTTGGGACATCAAGCCGGGTCAAGAGGCGGCCTATTTCGAGTTCGCCGTGCAAGAGTTGACTCCTTCTATGGCGCAGATGGGCTTGCATTTGACCGAAGCCTGGTATACAATTTATGGAAAAGGCCCCCAAATCCTGTTCGGCGGTGTGACTGATGATCTAGAGGCCATGCAAAAGATTTTGGAGAGCGACGAGTGGCAATCGCTCCATAAAAAGCTGCTGCAATTTGTAACCAATTACTCCCACAAAATCGTCCGGGCTTCCAATCGCTTTCAGATGTGAGGTGCACAGCAAGCGAGCGCGGGCGGACTGGCATGCTATCCAGTTCGTCCGCTTTTTGGTACCAACCTGTCCATAGAAAAAAAGCCCACGGCAACTTTGATGGGCTTACGAGCTTGGCGTTTATTGTTGTCGTGTTAGGAGTCCGAGTCAGAATCAGAATCAGAAGGCGAGGGCTTTTCCTTTGTTTTGCTCTTGGATTCGCCGGGCAAAGCTGTGGAAGACTTGGCCCGGTTATCGGTGACGTAAAAGCCAGACCCTTTGAAGACGATGCCCACTGGTTGGATCACACGGTGGACGTGTCCGTCGCACTCGGGGCAGTGGGTCATAGGAGCGTCGTTGAAATGCTGTTGGCGCTCGAAAGTGACCCCACAAGAATCGCATTGATAGACATAGATTGGCATGACACTTTACCTCTCTCAGGACACCGTTGTAGGGTGCTATTCTATACCAATTTTGTTGAATGTGCAAGTGCGTTGGAAACCGGAATCCAGCTTGTGGCTGCGAGACAATGGTTGTATAATTGAGACACTCTTGCCCGAGAATCTGACCGGAGAGCGGACCGCCATGCCCATTTTGAAGGAACAGATGTTGGACATTATCAGCCATAGCGAGGCGCAGACCCGGCGACTGGGCGTGCGCCTGGCCGAGTTGCTGTCGCCCGGCGACGTGATCGCGCTGGTGGGGGAGCTGGGTACCGGCAAGACCCGCTTTGTGCAAGGCGTGGGCCGAGGGCTCGGCGTCCAAGAGGCCATCGCCAGTCCCAGTTTTACCCTCGTTCGAGAGTATCGTGGGCCGGGGATTCGCTTGCCTCTTTTTCACGTGGATCTGTACCGCATTGAGGATGCGGCGGAGATGCTGACCTTTGGCCTGGAAGAGTACCTCTACGGTGACGGCGTCTGCCTCATTGAGTGGGCCGATCGGTTGGGAAGCAGCCAACTGCTGGTCGAACACCTGGGGATCAACTTTCGCCATTTGGATCAAAGCAAGCGAGGATTACTCATTCAGCCCAGAGGACGGCATTACGAGAAACTACTCAAGGACTTGCGCCGGAAGGCATACGGGGTGTAAGATGGTCATTGGTGCCTGTACAATTGAATTGCATCTGCCGGGCAATGGTTCCCTGAAAGGAAAGCGATCCGTGCTCAAATCCATGATGAGTCGCTTGCGCCGGGAATTCAACGTCTCTGTTGCCGAGGTGGACCTGCACGATGTCTGGCAGACGGCGGTTATCGGGGTGGCATGTGTCTCTAACCGGCGAGATTACGCCCATGGCTTGCTGGCACGGGTGGTCCTGTGGATTGATCACCATCGCCACGACGTGCAGTTAGTGGACTATGAGATAGAGATGCTTTAATGGGTAGAGGCTGAGGGGGACAGCATGTTAGTTGACTGGACAACGGTTTCTGCAGCAGTGGGGGCCGTTCTGTATTTCCTTGTAGCAGGTGTTGTCCTGATGCGACGTGCTCTCCGGGGACGTGCCGCGCACTTTGTGGTTCTTTACACCGCCGTCTCGTTTCTCTGGGCTCTGAGTCAGGTCTTGGAGCGATTGGGTTGGTTTTCCTTCTTGCCTGACGGCTTCTTGGCGCGGGTGCCATTTTATGGCGTGCTAATCCTCTCCTGGTTGCTTCTTCATTTGGGTCGGTCGTTTCTGCGCCTTGAGCGGACTGGCCTGGGCTGGTGGGTACTGGGTGTGGCCGCGATGGTAGCGGTAGTCGTCCTCGATGCCAATCTGCTAGCTCTGCCCGAAGCGCTGTGGGCAGACAAGGGATGGGTCCTCCAGCGACAGGGGTTGACCTTCGGGGTGCTGCTCTTGAGTTGGGGGCTCTTTATGGGCGGGAGTGCGCTTTTGACGGCGCGGGTATATCGCCGGACACGTCAGCCCCTGCATCGCAACCGGATCATATACTGGCCGCTGGCTTTGGGTTTTACCATCATCGGCGATGCGCTGCTTTTCAGCGGGCAGGAGGCGCTAGGCAGCGGTTTCCGCCTGCTGGGCACGCTCGTCGCTGCTTACGTTGTGCTGACCCATCGCTTGCCCGATGTGCGCCAGCTAGGGCGGCGGACGGCAAGCTATCTGATCGTCACGCTCCTGACGGTGCTCATGTACACCGCTGGCTTTATGGCCACGCACTATGCCTTCCAGACGGTACCGGGCTACAGTCCTTTGCTGGCCGGAGCGGCCATGGCTTTGGTTCTGGTCATTCTCTTTCAGCCCCTCCTGCGCTTGGTTCAACAACTGGTGAATCGACTGATCTCGGGAGCAGGCTACGATCCTGGCCGTGCGCTTCGTGAGTATAGCCTGAGCATCAGCAACATTCTGGACATGGAGCGTCTGGAAGCGATGGTTGTGGGTATCATCAGCGAGGCGATGGAGATCCGTCGAGGCGCGCTGTTCCTGGTGAATCACCAAGAAAGGGAGGAACAAGAAGACGGGAGCGGCTATTTTCACCTGCGGGGGGTGAGGGATGTGGGGACAGAGTATGCGCATACAGGCGTCCTCTCTGCCAACAGCCCTGTGGTCAGGTGCCTGCGCCGGGAACACCGGCCCTTGACCCAGTACGATATAGACCTGCTTCCCCGCTTTCGAGAGATTGCTCCAACAGAGCGCGCCTGGCTGGCCAGCTTGGGCATGGATGTTTACGTGCCCATCTATGCTAAAGGCGAATGGATTGGCCTTCTGGCACTGGGCCCCAAAGTCTCGGGTGACCGCTATTTTGATGACGATCTGGCTCTGCTCAGCACGCTGGCTGACCAGACGGCAGTAGCGCTAGAGAACGCTCGTTTGTTCGATGATTTAAAGATCCGAAACGTAGAAAACGAGCGCCTCAACAAAGAACTGGCAGTGATCAACCGTGAACTGGCCCGTCTGGATCAGGCCAAATCCGATTTTATCAGCGTTGCTTCGCACGAGCTGCGGACGCCCCTCACCCAGGCGCGGGGCTACACCGAGATCCTGATCGAGATGATCCAAGACGGCTCTTTAACGCCGGACATGGCGTTTCAAATGACCAACGGCATCCGCAAGGCGTCCCGGCGGCTGGAAGAGATCATAAATACCATGTTCGACATCTCCCAGATAGACACAGAAACACTGGCCCTGACCCCGTCGGTTACCTCGGTAGCCATGATTGTGAATGGGGCTGTGGAGACCTGGGCTACGGCGTTGGAGGAGCGGCAGCAGACGCTCACGGTAGAGAGCCTGGCAGAACTGCCCCCCATCACAGGCGACGGCAAGCGGCTGCACCAAGCCTTGTCGCATCTCATTCAGAACGCGATCAAGTACACCCCGGATGGCGGCCAGATTCGCATCACAGGTCGCTTGTTAGGTGAAGGAATGTTGCCCCAGGATCAAACCATCGAAATCATCGTCGCTGACACTGGCATTGGCATTGCGCCCCATGACCTGGAGCGGGTCTTTGAAAAGTTCTATCGCGCGGGCGATGTGATGTTGCATAGCACTGGCCAGACTAAATTTAGAGGCGCCGGACCTGGCCTGGGATTGACCATCGCGCGGGGTATTGTGGAAGCGCACGGTGGCCGCATCTGGGCCGAAAGCCCTGAGTATGATGAGGAAACTTGCCCCGGCAGCCAGTTCCACATCGTTCTTCCCGTGCAGCCGCGCCTACTGGAGGCGGAAGGCTCGGCGGCCTTGATCGCCTCCGTCAGCGTCGACACTGACCAGGTTCAAAAGATCGCCTGAACGATCAAAGGCCGACCGGATGTCAGGTCGGCCCTGTTATGGTGGCGTTCGCGCCTCATTAGCAGCTAGATGACCCCGAGGGCCTGGCCCGCCACCTTGAACGCTTCCAGGCCAAAATCCAGGTCCTCCTGGTTGTGGGCTGCGGTGTTCATGACGCGGATGCGGGCTGCGCCTTGGGGCACAGTGGGGAAGCCCAGCGCCATGGCAAAAACCCCCGCCTCGAATAGCCTGGCGGAGAATTCTTTGGCCAGGGCCACCTTGCCCAGCATTACCGGCACGATGGGCGTCTCTGTCTTGCCGGTGTCAAAGCCGAGTTGTTTCATGCCATTCTTAAAGTATTCGGTGTTGGCCCACAACTTGTCCACCAGTTCAGTCGAGCGCTCCAGGACATCTACGGCGGCCAGGCAGGCGGCTGTGTCGGCTGGCGTGGTGGCGCTTGAAAAGAGGTTGGGTCGCGCTTTCTGCCGGATATAGTCCACGACGACCTGCTTGCCGGCGATGACGCCACCCACCACGCCGAAGGCTTTGGAGAGCGTGCCGATCTCCACATCTAACTTGCCTTGCAGGCCAAAGTGATGCACGATGCCGCGCCCCTGGCCCAACACGCCCTCGCCGTGGGCGTCGTCCACCATGGTCAGCACGCCGTATTTCCTGGCCACCTCGTAGAGCTTGTCCAACGGCGCTACGTCGCCGTCCATGCTAAAGACGCCATCTGTGATCATCAGGCCCCGGCGGTAGTTGGGCAGGTGTTCTTTGATCTTGGCCTCCAGGTCGGTGGGGTCACGGTGCTCGTAGACGACGATCTTGGCCCGAGATAGCCGTGCGCCGTCAATGATGCTGGCGTGATTCAGCCGGTCAGAAAAGATCACGTCTTCTCGGCCCACCAGTGGTGGGATGGCTGCCTGGTTGGCGCAAAATCCCGACTGCACAAAGAGCGATGCCTCCACGCCTTTGAACTCGGCCAGGCGGCGCTCCAATTCAACGTGCAGAGCCTGCGTGCCGGCGATGGTGCGCACAGCGGCTGGCCCCACTCCCCATTCTTCCACGGCTTTCTTGGCGGCTTCCTTTAGTGCTGGATGGTTGGCCAGCCCCAAATAATTGTTGGTGCAGAAATTGAGCACCCGCTGGCCATCTATCACCATCCACGCATCGGCTGCCGAGTCCATGACCCGGACGTTGATGAACCGCTTTTCTTCGCGCAGGGTGGCCAACTCCTCGCGCATGAACTCTAGTTTGTTGCTCATCTTGCCTCCCTCATTCTGTGCATAGCTGAACTTGTTGCGCCTATTATACCATGCAGTTCCCATCATAGCAACGTGGGGG
>CAYVPU010000093.1:0-11534 GCA_964453885.1 uncultured Anaerolineae bacterium
ATTCGGCCGGCTGGTGGCTCTGTACGGCTCTATGAAACACCTGCAGACGATGGGACAAACAGAAACTATCCTCTGCCCAGAAGGCGCAGGGGCAGACGAAATAGCCAGCGAAGGAGGCGCTGGCCTGGAGACAAGCGGGGCAGGCAGTCCAGTGCCTCGCTGTAGGCTGCCACGGCGTCCAGCCAAAGTAGTTGCTTGAGGAAGGCTTTGCTCAAAGCACGCCAGGTATCGCTTTCTCGGACGCGATCTCCTTGTGACTGAAAGGCTGCAATGGCTTCCTCAAAATAAGTAACTGCTTGCTTTGTTTGCCCCCTGAGATTGGCCAACATGCCCAGATTGGCAGTAGCTTGCGCCTGCCGGCAGAGATCTCCGAGACGTTCGAACGAGCCACGCGCCTCCAGGAAGGCCGTTTCGGCCTTGTCCCACTTGTGCAGCATGAGGTAGGCTACGCCCTGGTTGTTGAGCATCTCGGCGGCGCTCTCCTGATCGCCAGTCTCTTCGTAGGCGATTCTGGCATTGGCGAATGACTCAATGGCCTCAGCATACGCGCCAGCCTGGTAATGCGCCTCCCCTGCCTCTTGCCACTTTTCGCCATTCATTACTGCTCAGAACTCCTTGGACTCTGCGGTTGTTCATTGACCACCGCTCGGCTCAATGGCACCCGGAGTGTCACAATCGTGCCCTGCTCTGGCATCACCTCGCTTGATTCGATGCCAAGCTCGCCTTCAATAAGCTCCGCACGCTCGCGCATGTTCAGCAAGCCGAAACTGGCTCGCTCCTCATATTCCCGCTCGACAGCGACTACATCAAAGCCCAATCCGTCGTCTTCGATGTGTACTACCAGATGATTGTCAGTCTCACCGATCCGGATCCAGAGGTTGCTGGCCTTGGCGTGCTTTCTGGTATTGTTTACCGCTTCCTGAACGATGGCAAAAATGGCGCCAGCCACCTGTTGATCCACGAGCCTGTCAAATCCTCCGTCATCAAAGTGGACATGGAACGGTTCACTCTGCCGAAGCTGTTCCACGAAACTTTGCAGGGCCGGCACCAGTCCCTGACTTTCCAGAACCACAGGCCGCAGCCCAAAGAGAAGCATGCGCGTCTCGCGCATGGCCTGGCGCGTCAGCTTGCGCAATGCCTCTAGCTCAGCATAGACGGCATCCGGTTTCAGTTGCAGCAGTCGCTCCACGTGGTCAATGCCCATGGCAATGGCCGCCAGGAACTGAACGGTGCCATCGTGGAGTTTGCGGTTCAGTTCGCGGCGCACCTCTTCTTGCGCGCTCAGAATGCGGTCACGCTCCTCGCGCAGACTCCGGACGAGGCGGGCGTTCTCAATGGCAATGGCGGCCTCGGCCGCTAGGGTGAGGAGGAGTCGCATATCCTCCTCATCGAAACCCTCTTCGTCATATTTGTTCAACACTTCCAGCACACCGATGGTCTCGCCCCGATGCTGCATGGGTACAGCCAGGATGGAGCGAGTGAGGAAGCCGGTGCGCACGTCCACCCGGCGGCTAAAACGGCGGTCTTTGCTCACATCGTTTGCAATGACTGATTCACTGTGGCGGGCTACCCAGCCAGCGATGCCTTCGTCCATAGAGATACGCTGGCGGCGCAGCACAGGTCCCTTGGAGCCGTGGGCCACTTCAAAGATCAGTTCATGGCGTTTTTCATCCACCAGCATGAGTGCCGACGCAGCAGCATTGATGACGCTGGTAGCCAGTTGCATGATGTCATGGAGCAGTTGGGGTAAGTCAAAGGTGGAGACGAGGGCCTGACCCATCTGGTAAAAGAGGCCCAATTGGCTCAGGCGTTGCCGAGTAAACGAAAGGTTCCCAATCAACTCGGCCAGGCCGCCGATGCCTCGCGACAGATGGCTGAGCAGCTGGTGTTGAGAGGGACTCAACTTGTAGTTTGGTGGGCAAACCAGGCTGATAGTACCGGCAAGGCGAGTCCTGACCAACAAAGGTGCGTTGAGCAACGTCAGTCTATCCACGCCGTCATCGGATGCGGACATGGGATAGAGTGTAAAGGGGATTGTGGGAGGCAGTTGGATGTGTCGGCTCAGTCTATCCACCTGGCGGGCAGCGGCTGCTTCCCATCGGCGAATCTGGGCCTCAACCGGCCCGATCAGTGTCCCCTGGCAGACACGCACCTTCGTCTCGCCAACGTGCAGCAGCGAACCGGCGTTGGCACCAAGAGAGAGCATCAACAAAGACAATGCCTTCGACAGCATCTCGCTTAGGTCCTGGTAGGAGACCAATTCGATGAACTGGTTAAACGAGATGAGGCTGGCGGTCTGTTGTTGGAGGATGCTCTCTTTGTGGGTCAACTGTCTACCTACATCTATGAACGGATTGCCCGCAGAAGCCAACATTGAAACCAGATTCGGCGACCTGCTAACGCAGAGCTCGGTCTCGGTTTCGACAGGCTAAACCCGACGGACACGGTTCTGCGGACCTGCTCGACCGCCGGATGACTCAACCTCCACTAATAGGTTATATCGAGTAATCCTTCGGCTATCTGCCGCAGAGCGTCCACCGGCAAAGTGCTCACCTTCATAGCCATCTCGATGTACATAGTGTTCACCGGATTCAGAACAAAGTCTTGCATGTGCTCTGGCACCTGGAGCAGTCGCTCCAGGTTTTGCTGCTGGCGAGCCTGTGGATTGTCGGGCCCCAGGTCGTTGTCCACCAGATCCGAGAAGCGCAAGCCCAGGTCCTCTGTCAGGGCTTCCAACTCTGGCACAGGAATGGGCCGCTCTCCCCGTTCGTATTGGGAGAGGCGACCTGGAGAGCAGTTCACCGCTTGGGCCAGTTCCTTCTGAGTAAGGTCAGCCGCCTTGCGCGCCAGCCGCAATTGCACACCGATGATCTTGTGCCGGATGGGGACAACTTTTGTCGGCGGCAGCGGAGGCTTTTCTTCTCGCTGGCGGGTCTCGTCCAACAGATCGTCCAGTGGCACAGAAAAGAACCGGGCCAGCATCTCTACTTCTGGGAGTGAAAGAGCCTTTTCACCAGACTCACACTGCGAGAGTCGGTCCGGCGAACACGCCAGCACCATGGCTGTCTCTTTGAGTGACTTGCCTGCTTCCAGCCGGGCTTGCTTGATCAGCACCCCGATGATCTTTCGGCGAAGCAGCTTCTGCGCGGCCTTTTTCTCTGCGGCCTTTTCTGCACGTCTCCTGGAGATTGCGTCGAGCTTTTTGCGAAGCTCTGGCCCAAGGGCGATGCCTTCATCAGGCGCCATCGCACTCCTCCTTAAAAGCCGATCATGCCGCCGATCTGAAAGCGCAAGTTCTCGTTGCACAGTCCAACGGCGAATTGGTTTTGTCTTGAGCAGGTCTACATAGATCCGGGAACGGTTACAAAATTCATTGCTTTGACATATTATATCATAATCAAGGCTATTGGACAACCGTTGGACATTCCGAATGAATTGAACTATACTATGCGCCGGTGCACGGTATTGCATCCAGACATTCTGAGGAGATAAACGTATGACAGGAAAAGACTATCCCGGCAAAGGCAAAGTGGCTATCGTCAAGACCTCGCCGGAGACGATCCTGGAGGATTACGCACGGGTCATAGAGTTGGCAGGCTTCAGAGAAGCCCTTCCCCTGGAAAACGACACCTTTCTTAAAATCAACATCTCTTGGCAAACCTGGTATCCCGCCTGCTCCACCGCGCCCTGGCAGTTGGAGGGTATCATCAAAACTCTGCAAGGCGCTGGCTACAAGAACCTCATCGGCGCCCACAACCGCACCGTCGTCGTGGACTCCTATGTCGGGGAGGTGAACAACAAGCACAAATACGTGGTGGACAAATACGGCGTCCAGAACGTCCATCTCTACGAGCCGCAGGTCGAGTGGGTCACGTACAAGCCCAAGACGCCATTCCTGGTTTTGGACGATGTTTATCCCGATGGCGTCAAGATCCCCAAAATGTTCATCGGGCAGAACATCATCCAATTGCCTACGATCAAGACGCATGTGTTCACCCGCATCACCGGCGCGATGAAAAATGCCTTTGGCGGGCTTCTCTCCGAAAATAGGCACTGGACCCACGCGGTCATTGACAAGACATTGGTGGATCTACTCATGATCCAGCAGGACATTCACCCGGGTCTGTTCGCTGTGATGGATGGCACCTTTGCCGGAGATGGCCCCGGGCCGCGAGCTATGCGTTGGCACGAAAAGGACGTGCTCCTGGCCAGCGCCGACCAGGTAGCCATTGACGCCATTTCGGCCAAACTCCAGGGCTTTGATCCCATGTCACTGTTGTTCATCCGTTGGGCGCACGAGCTGGGCCTGGGCGTGGGCGATCCCAGGGACATCGAAATCGTCGGCGATGCGGAACTGGCTGAGCAGAGTTGGGGCTTTGTGCAGGAAGAAACCTTTGCCAGCAGAGGGCAGAAGGCAATCTACCACGGCCGGCTAAAGCCGTTCGAGCACCTGTTGTTGCAAACGCCCCTCGTACCCTGGAGCTTTTTTGCCTCGCGGCTGTATCACGACGTGTTCTGGTATCCCTTTATCGGGCGGCCGCGCGTGGAGGCAGCACTGCAAACCAAGTGGGGCCACCTGTTCCAGCAGTATGGCGCAGACGCCGGTCTGGAGGGCACAGTGATGCCCGGCATAGATCCGCAGATCGCCGCCCTTGCCCTGGGCGGCGCGGCAGTCGCTGCGACCGCCGCGCTCGGTGGCCTGGCCTGGCTGGGCAGGCGGCTGGTCAGCAAAAAGCGATAGCTGCTCTCCCGAGCCGGACAACAGTCTGGCGGCGCGGGCGGCGGATTGTTATTCGCCGCGAGCTCAAGATGGCCGTTTTCAGTATGAGCTAATCATAGGCCTTCGGAAGGTCTGATATGCTGAGCAAAGGACAGCAAAACGGACGCTACCGGCGCAATCTGGCGCTTTTCACGTTGGGCACGCTGTTGGTGGGCACACTGGTGCTGGTGGTCGCGCTCTCGGCGCGGTGGGCCTACAACTATACCCATCCCGCCCGTCACCCAATCTCCGGCACTCCAGCCGACTATGGCTTGACCTACGAATCTGTCACCTTCTCCAGCGCCGACGGTCTTTTGCTGGCCGGCTGGTTTGTCTCTCCCGAAAGTGGAATCGGGAACAGGGCGGCGATAGTTCTGTGTCACGGCTACGGCGGCACGCGCACCGTGACGTTGCCAGTAGCAGCCATCCTGGTCCGGCACGGCTACAATGTGCTGCTCTTTGACTTTCGCGGTCACGGCGAAAGCGAGGGCGACATGGTGACGTTTGGGCACGACGAAGTGTACGACGTACAAGGAGCGGTCGCCTACCTGCGTTCCCACCCCGATGTGGCTCCGGATCGCATAGGTGCACTGGGGCAGTCCCTGGGCGGCGCGACGGTCATCCGTGCTGCGGCGCGAACTCGAGAGATCCGGGCCGTGGTAGCGGAGGGGGCTTTTGCTTCGCTGGCCGACTTTATAGCCAACGATTTTACCAACTTTACCGGGCTGCCCGAGTTCCCTTTCGCGCCATTGATGGTGGCGCTGGGCGAGTGGCAATCCGGCCTCGACGTCAAACAGGTGCGGCCGGTAGACGACGTGACTCGCCTCAGCCCCCGGCCGGTGCTCCTCATCCACGGCCTGGCCGATACAGCGATCCCGCCGGAGAACAGCCGTCGCCTGTACCAGGCCGCCGGAGAGCCCAAGTCGCTTTGGCAGCCAGAGGGTGTGGGCCACGCCATGTCGGCGCGCCAACGGCCGGACGAATTCGAGTCACAGATTGTTGCCTTTTTTGACGACGCATTGTTGGCGTCTCATTGATCAAGGAGGAAGCGCGATGAAGAAACTGAACCATCGAACCATTATCATTTTGTGTGTTGGATTGTTGCTGACAGTCGTTGCGATCTTGTCGCAGACTCGCTTTTCGGAGGCTGTGCCGCTGCAGCAAGAACCTCAAGAAGTGGATGCCGTCGAGGTAGTGGACGTTGTCAGCAGCTGGCACCTGACTGCCTTTCGGGATTACGAATTCAACAAATGGATATCGCTAGGAGACGTCTTGCTCTTTAACGAGCGCATTGCCGATGGCGATGTGCAGATATACATAGACCGGGTGCAGTTAAAAAAGCGCGATGCCAACGCGCTCTATGAGGATTGCGTAGGCGTGGGTTGCAGCACCTACCGCAACGACATCATCATCGCGGATACGCCCGACAAGATTCCGCCCCAGACCCTGTGGCACGAGATGATGCACGCCATCTTTGACGAACACGATTCCGAGTTGCTGGTGGGCAACGACGAAATGTACACTTGGTACATGGAAAACACGATCAACCTGGCATTCCCCGTGCTGGTTCAATACGAAAAGGAACTGGCCAAGGGCGAGGAGTGCAATCAGGAGCTTTTGGATAAAAAATGGGATCAGTTTACCAAGCAAATGCAGAAAGCCAGGGATACCGGCTATGGCATTATCAGCAGCGATGCCCAATTTCAGCAGTTGCGCCAATTGACGGGCTTCCACGCCGACGCAGCGACCATCCGCCAGGAATACATTGATGCCGAGATGGACAAATGCCCCGGCGGCGTCAAAATCACCACGGACAGATCCGCTCCGGCGACGCTGAACGATCTCGACCTCATCTTTTGTATTGATGTGACGGGCAGCATGGAGGACGACATCGCCAGCGTCAAGGCAGCGGCATCTAATATTGTGAGCACCATCGCCGCCAAGAACAAGGCTTATCGGGTGGCCATCGTCGCCTATCGTGACTGGGATGACTCTGCGGGCCACCCCATGTTTGAGGATTTTGCTTTCTCTACAGACGAGGCAGCCATCATTGCCAACATCAATAGCCTCAGCGTTGGCGGTGGCGATGACACGCCCGAAGCGGTGTTCGAAGCGTTGATGCGGGCCATTGACTCCAAAGCGGTGGGGGGCTGGCGGAACAACGTGAACAAGCAGATAATCTTGATGGGTGACGCACCGCCCCATAATCCCAGCCGGGAGGGGTTTACCCCGGCCATCGTGGCCCAGGCGGCCGAGGATGCTGATCCGGTGGTCATCCAGGCCCTCGTGGTGGGCAATGATGGTGTCTACGATTCTGATGCTGTCGCAGCTTTCCGCGAACTGGCCGAACTCACCAAAGGCAGCTTTTTTGAGGCCGCCGATGCCTCCAAGGTGCCCGAGATGTTGCAAGAAACCATAGAGGTAATCCAGACTCCCGGTTCGTCCGATTTATTGTCAATCACTAACATCCTGCTGCTCGGTGCGTGTTGTTTGATGTCGTTCGCTGTCTTGAGTGTGGTCGTTTTCATAGTCCTGTTCTGGGGCAAGAAACGACGCCCGGCGACTCGCGCCCCGGCCGCTGTTCCTCCGTCCTATCCACCCACACCCACACCCAGGCCGTCGCCAGCGCCTCACACTTTGCCGCCGCCACCTGCTGCCTGGCAAGGGGAAACGATGGTCGCTCCCCAGGCAGTCATGGCCGAGTTGGTGGTGGAGGAAGGGCCGGATGCGGGGCAACGTTTTCCGCTCAAACCCAATACCCGCCTGGGGCGGGGCCCCGAGAACGAAATCGTGCTCCGAGACCCTCAGGTCTCGCGGTATCACGCGGTCATTAACCTCACAGGGTCCGAGTATGTGATCACCGACCTGGGCAGTGCCAACGGCACCAGCGTCAACGGTGTTCGGATCAGCCAACCCTGCCCACTGCACCAGGGAGATGTTGTTGCCATTGGGTCTGAGCAGTTGGTGTTTCGAGCGAGGTAACCCGTGACTCAGCGACGTAAAGCCTACCGCATAACTTTGACACCAGATGACTATGTGCGGGTCTCTATGGACATCGTGAGAGGAAAAGCAGTGCGGTTTGCGGTGCAATACGTGGCTCGCATTGGAGATGAATGGCATCCCATAGTGCGTTTCGACACCGCTCATGGTCGTGCTCACATGGACATTAGCAGGCCAGATGGCACCCAAGAGACCTTTGATTTACCTTTTGCGGATTACAGTGCGTCTCTCACCTATGCTATTCGTAATATACAGGAGCGATGGGAGTTTTACCGAGAGAGATATGAGAGGTGGCGTGATGGATCGTAAAGAGCAGTTTCGAAAAAATAACGAGTTATTTGCCCTCTTTATGCAGGAGGTTCTTGACAATCCCGAGTTGCTCGATGCCATACCTGACGGGGCTGACATTTTGTTCCTGCCTGATAGTGATCCAGAACTTTGTGAGGCCAATCGAGAACTGGGCGACAACCGTCGTCGGGCGGGCGCGAAGGTGGTGTTCATTCGCATTGAGATGGTTCCTCAGTTGAAGACAGTGTACGTTCCACGCCTCGAGTTGGCTTACGCGGCGTGAATGAATTTCAGGGAGTTCAAGTGGGATGCACAAGTCTCTACCTGAAGGCTGGGTGCGCGCCGATTTGCATTGCCACACAGTCTACTCCAAAGACTCTCTCACGCCGCTGGAGGCGGTGATACGCGCCTGCCGGCGCAAGGGAATCCACCGCATTGCCATTACCGGGCACAATACTATCGAAGGCGCGCTGCGCCTGCGAGACATGGCTCCGGAACTGGTGATCGTCGGTGAGGAGATCAAGACCACCCACGGCGAGATACAAGCTTTTTTTATCGAGGAGCTCGTTGCACCGGGTCTCTCGCCGGAGGAGACGATCGCCCGCATCCGCGAGCAGGGCGGCGTGGTGGGTGTGTCGCACCCGCTGGACCCGACGCGCAGCGAGGCGATGGGCGAGGAGAACCTGCACCGCATCGTGCACCTGGTGGACTGTATCGAGGTGTTCAACGCCCGCACGACCTTTGCCGTCCACAACCGGCGAGCCGCCCAGTTTGCCCGCGCTCACGGACTTGCTGGCACTGCCGGTTCTGACGCCCACACCGCCTTTGAGATTGGCCGTGCCTACGTCGAGATGCCTGTTTTTGATGACCCAGCGCCGTTTCTGGAAGCACTGGCACAAGGCCGCGTGGTCGGTCACTTGAGCTTGCCGCTGGTGCATCTCTTTTCCCGGTGGGCCGAGTTCCGCAAGCGGCGAAAGGCGCGCCGATAGCGCACCACGGACCACGCGGTACCGAGGTAACCATGTTGCTCGGATTCATCTTTTCCATCCTCATCGGTCTTGCCAGCACAGCCTTGTACGTGACCCTGGTCTGGTGGCTGGATCGTCACGAGAAGGAGCCATTAAGCCTGGCAGCGGCGGCCTTTTTGTGGGGAGCGATACCGGCCATCCTGGTCTCGATCATCGCCGAGTTTGTGCTCGACGTACCGCTGGTGACGCTGGGCGAGAGCCTGGCTTACGATATGATCAGCGGTGGCCTCATCGCACCGGTTGTGGAAGAAACCGTCAAGGCTATCGCCCTGCTGGGCATTTTTCTCTTCTGGCGGCACGAGTTCGACAATGTGCTGGATGGCATCATCTATGGCGCACTGGTGGGCTTTGGCTTTGCGATGATAGAAGACCTGTTCTACGCCATCGCCAGCCTGAGCAAAGGTGGCTGGGGTGATTGGAGTGTGGCCGTCTTTATGCGTACCGTTCTCTTCGGCCTCAACCACTCCTTTTTCACCGCCCTCACGGGCATCGGGCTGGGTTACGCCCGGCTGGCTCGGGAGCGTTGGAAACGCTGGTCAGCCCCCCTGCTGGGACTGGGAGCAGCTATCACCTTTCACGCCATTCATAACCTGGGCGCCTCGCTGACCGAGGTGAGTTGCCTGGCCATCCTACCCAGCCTCGTGGCCGATTGGGGGGGTGTGCTGATCGTAGTTGGCCTGGCCGTGGCGACGGCTCGGCAGGAGAAACAGTGCATCGCCGTCGAGTTGCGGGAAGAGGTCCCTGCCGGCATCCTGTCGGAAGGGGAATACAGGGTCGCGGGTTCCTACCAGCAACGCTTTGTTACCCGCTGGCGCGCCCTGCGAGCCGGAGACTGGCGAGCATGGAGGCAGTGGGGTCGCCTATTCCAACTGGCTACCGAGCTGGCTTTCAAGAAACATCAGTACCGGACCCTTGGTGACGAAAAAGGTAACGCCAAGACCATCGTCAGCCTGCGACGGGAAATCATGGCCCTTCGCCAGGAGATGGGCCTCATTGCGTCCGGTCCTTTCTGTACCCGCTGCGAAGCACCTCTCCTGACCACCGATGCCTTTTGTCGCAAATGTGGCCAACCCGCTCAGACCATTCAAAAGTGAGAATTGAGAATTGCAGATAAAGAATTGGAACGCCCTCGCCCTGATCGTTTTCCTGACCCTGGCGAGCGTATACCTCCTGACATACAACGGCCTTTTTCGTTCCATTGACGAACTGGCCCTCTTTAGCGCGGCCGAGAGCCTGGCCCAGACCGGCCACCTGGAGACGCCGCAGCTCCTCTTCGCGGCTTATCACAACCCGGTCGGCCGGCTGGAACCGCTGTTTCCGCTCATCTCTCTGCCCTTCTACTGGATCGCTGTCCGCTGGGCCGAGGTGGGCAGCGTCCAGACGGCGATGTTGGTCAACATCTTGTGTACCGCCGGGACAGGTGCGGTGCTCTTGTTGACGTTGAGGCAATTGGGCTACGCGCCGCTACCCGCCACCTTTACGGCCCTGGCCTATGGACTGACGACCCTGGCCTGGCCCTACAGCCGCACTTTCTTCCGGGAACCGTTGCTGGCCTTGCTCACGATCCTGGCAGTGTTGTTCTACATCCGCTGGCAAAAGACGTCGCGCTGGCGATATGCCCTGGTCGGACTGGGTTGGGCAGCGCTCTCTGTGGCCGTCAAGCTGACCAGCGTTGTCCTGTTGTTGGCCTATGGGTTGGCGCTGCTGCTGGCCCTGCCGAGAAGCCGTCGCCGGCTGGCCCTGGCATTGGGCGGACTGTTAATGCTGAGCGGCACGCTTTTCCTGGTCGCCTTGAGCCTCCGCTACGGAGAGGTAAACCTGGTCCGGCTCTGGCGGCAGGCGTGGGCCGCCGGCGTGGGGACGCGCCTGCTTCGGGTCTACGGCCTGCTGTTGAGCCCCGGCAAGGGACTATTCGTCTATTCGCCGGCCTTGCTCCTGGCCTTGCCGGGCCTGCCGGCCCTCTGGCGGCGGGAGCGGTCTGTGACCGGGTTTATCCTTGGTGTTGTGCTCGCTTACGTGGGGCTCTATTCGGGATACGGGATGTGGTACGGAGGGCTGTGCTGGGGCCCACGCTTCCTGGTGCCGCTCATCCCCTTGTTGACGATCCCGATAGCAGAAGCGTTGTCCAGTCGACGACGGTGGGCGCTGGCGTGTGTTGCCGGCCTGCTGCTGATCAGTTTCATAGTCCAGGCAGGCGTCTCGACCGTAGACTGGACAGCCTACTATGACCGGGTGCTAGGCCAACACCCCCAGCCCGAAACGAGCATCTGGCTCGATCCGCGCAACCTGCTCAATGCGCCGGTGTGGGGGACGCTGCGCACGTGGGGGGCAGAGACGCTAGACGTGTTGTGGGCACACCCCACCCCAAGTGGGGCACACCCGCAACCGGATGGCTCTTTTGCCCGTCGCACGGGGTTAATGGCTGTTCTGTTCTTGCCGGTGGGCGCTTCGCTGGTGGC
>CAYVPU010000094.1:0-11534 GCA_964453885.1 uncultured Anaerolineae bacterium
TCTTGAGCAGGCTGGCGATGTCGGCGTCAATGTTGCCGTTAAAGACGATGGACGCGTCGGCCGGCACCTCCTCCTTGCCGCGCGAAAAGCTACCCGATTCCATATAGTCCTTGAGGATCTGGACGCCGTTGGGATCCTTGAAACGTACACCCGACACCTCGTCAAAGGCCACCACGTCCCACAGGCCCACCAGGCCGATGCGCCCGGTGCCCAGGTGGATGAACAACTGGGCCACGGTGGTCTGGCCCCCGGAGATGAGGATGGCATAGGGCGAAATCTCGCGGTAGACAAAGCTCTTGCCCGTGCCGCGCGGCCCGAGTTCGATGAGGTTATAGTTAGCTTCGACCATGGGCACCAGGCGCATGACGGTGAGCAGTTTTTTGCGCCGGTTCAAGTCGGGGTGGGTGGGCTCCAGGCCGACTGAGCGCAGCAGGACGTCCAGCCACTCGTCCCGCGAAAAGTGGGCCCGGCTAGCGGTCAAGTCGCTCAAGTCGGTGCTGGGCTGCTGGATCGGTCTCAGATTCTCAATGATAAAGGGCCGCGTTTGGCCGCGATGCTGAAAACCGGCGTCGTAGCGCAGGTCAACGATGGCCCAGATGCCACCGACCAGCAGCTTGTCGTACCGTCGGACGACGGCCTCGCTGACGTTGATGTACTTGACGCCCATGTTGGTCAGTTCGGCCCAGTACTTGTCCTCGGTCTCTACCAGGCGGACTTTGACCTTGTCAATGATGCGGTGGGTGCCTGCTTCGCGGGTCAGCGACTTGATCTTTTCGCTTTCGTCGGCGCGCACATAGTTGCGGCTGAGGGTCTCGCGCACGTATTCCAACCCCTGGGCGATGATCTCGGGATCGGTGGAAGAGCAGTACTTGCCCAACAAGTACTCCAGCACGTAGACCGGCACGTTAAAGCCGGTCTTGGTCTGACGAACCAGGTCCTTGCGCACCACGCGCCCGGGGAAATGGGCAGCTAGCTTTTCGTCCAAAACGTCCATAAAGGGTGTGTCCATGTCTGTCCTCTGTCAATGCCGGCACCGGCTGTTTACGCCGGTGCTATGCCCGTCTCCCCGGCGCTGCCTGTTCCACGGCGGCGCGGGCTGCGCGACTACCAATCGAGATCAACGTACACGGCTGCCGGTTGCTGGGCCAGCAACTCGCCGGTAACTGCGTCCCAGACTCGGATTGCTATGGGGTCGCTCACTGCCAGCCCAGAGTCCGGTTCCAATCGCAGCGACATTTCGACCACGTCCCGCTCCACGGCTGCCTGCCAAACGCGAGAGACGCGCTCCCCCTGGCGCGCGATGTCTATCGTGACCTGGCGGGCGCGGGTCCACAGATCCACGCCCTGAGGGACGAGGCGCACCTTAAAGATGGCGTTGCGGATTTCGGGGCCGGTGACCAATTCTAGCGAGACGCCCACCGGCCGTTCCATGACCGCCTGCCGCACGGTGACGTGGGCGGTGACCAGTTCCTGCAGCGAGATGCCGCCGTGCATATAATTGTAGGGGCCGGGGGTGAGGAAGCAGCCGACCCCACGCGGGAACCAGGCCGCCAGGTCGTCGCTGCCCGACACGGGCATGGCCGGCAGGTCGGTAGGCGGCAGGTCTCGCCCCACGAGGTACCGCTCGGCCTTTTTCAAGGCACCCTTGTCCTTCACGGCCACCTTGTCGCTCTCGCGGATGCTCTCCCGCAGGAGAAAGCCGTGATCCGAGACGACGTGAATTTCGACGCAGCCCAGGGCCAGCAGGCGGCGCACGGCTTGCTCCAGGCGATCCAGGAGTGCGTCAAAGGCGTGCCAGGCGACGGACGCCGCCCCTTCGCCCACGGCGTCGATTTCGGTCGAGGTGATGACGATCCAGGGCGCTTCCTTGGGCACATCGGCCAGCGGCGTAGAGAGCCAGCCGTCGAGGTCAAAGAAGGCTACGCTCCCCAGGTGGCGCTCCAGCCAGGCCAGCCGGTGGGCTTTGACCGCGACGTTGCCCTCGAATCCGGGGGCCGTGATGACCCACTGGCCATCGGCATAGTCCACTTGAAAGTCAGGCCAGCCAGGCAGGAGCGCGGCCATGCCCAGCGCGGTGATCGACGGCAGCGGGCTGAGTGCGCCGTCCAGCGTCGCCTGGGGGCCGGGGTGCAGTCGCTCGGCGAGTTCCTGGCCCAGTTCGTAGCGCAGGGCGTCCACGATGATCGCCGCACGGCGGCCCTGGCTGCCTGCCAGCGGACCCTCCCACAGGCCACCCGCGCCCAGGGTCATGTCGCCCGGTGGCCACTTGCTTTCCTGGATCAGGACTTCCCCAAAGTGGGCGTTGACGGTCTCTAGGAAATCCTGGTAGATGCGCTGTGCCCATTTGAGCGCGGCGTCCACCTGGGTCACACTCTGATCCAGCTCGGCGCGGAAACGGCGGTAGGCGCGGTCGACCTGCCACCAGGTCCCGGTGTAGCGCTCGATGAGCGCCTGGGATGACGTATAGCGCGACAGCTCGGCCAGCGCATCGTCGGCACCGATGATGACCTGGGCCATGCGGTCCAGGGCCGACCAACCGGCCAGGCTGCCCTCCCTGGCCCAAAAGCCCCGGGCGCGCTGCTGGAATGTTTCGCGCTGGGCCCGGCAAAAGGCCACCGCCTGGGGCTTGTCGGCGATGACGTCCAACTGATGGCGCACCCCCTCCCAGACCGCTTTCTCGACGTTGAGGAAAGCGCCGGTCGCGGGAGGATGGGCCAGACCCTTTACCCAGCCGGCGAGTGAGTATTGGCCATCAACGGCCCTGGCCCGCTGGGTAAAGGCGTCTTTGAACATCTCGTCGCGCTGCCACTTTTGTAAAAAGTTGCGACAGCGGTCCCAATGGACGGGGTCTGGCAGGACGCTTCTGAAGGGAAATTCGTCGGGCTGACCGGCGGCGAGATAAACATCTACCAGGCACAGCATGGCGGTGAAGCGATCGGCCCATTCGTCTACCTGGTCTTTCTCTGGAAGGGCGACGCCAAACTGCCCTTTCAACAGTTCGAGGAATGGTCCGGCGGTCTTTTGGGTCTCCATCTCGGCCATCGTCCGCGCCGGGAAAGCCAGCAGGCGCAGCAAAAGGTCCTCAAAATCGGGGATGAGGCGACCGAGGGCAGTCTCCAGGTTGACGATGCCGGTCCAAAAAGCTCTGCCCTTGCCCACCGAGGCGACGGCCAGTGCCGGCAGCAGGGGGCGGATGGCCCGCATCTCGCCGGGCGCATCGGGCAGGGCAACCTTTTGGTTGCGAAGAACCGCCTCGATCGACCGCTCGAAGCACCTCGACGTATAGAAGAACGGCCGCAGGTAGGCAGCGTCGTCCTGCTTCATCGGCACGTAGACGACAAAGCGTTCGCCTGGCGAGCGGTTGACCAGACGGTAGCGCAGATGGAGTTGGCTGCCCTCGAAGACCAGCAGGGGCAGGTGAGGTTGCAGATAGGGCAGCAATCCTTCCCATTCTCTCTGGGGGTCGAACCACAGCACCGTGCTGTGCTGCGGGTCGCGCTCATAATAGGCGTTGAATTCCTGTACCAGGAGCTGTATCAGCATGCCTTATCCCCTCAATACACTCTACGTGCCGCTTCTGTCATAGGCGAGCTTGAGAAGGTTTGAGAGAAGCTCTCGGTGCTTGTCAATATCCGACTCTGTGAGCCTGAGTCGATATCGGCGGGAGCGTCGATTATACTCCATCACATCCAAACCGGCTTCATCGAGTTGCTGTTCTAACTCATCAGAAGGTTCCAGCCGAAACTCCAGGCGCAGGTTGCTCTTTCGCGGCCGGAAAATGGCAAAGTTGTTTGGCCGGTCGTTTTTGGCCAAGCCGATGTAGTACTTGTTGTATTTTAGTTCAAATGTTGGATCGAAGGCCCCGATGATCTTCAAAAGATCGTCAGCTATTACCACCGTCGCTTTTGTAGCCCGCGATTCCCAGTAAGCACGGTCGGCCGGTTGCCGAATCTCTTCATCTTCCTCGACTAGGCCCAGCGGAAGCTCATCCAGCACCTTGGTAAAAACCAGGGCGATTTGGTCGCCGATTTGGAGGGCGCTCATCTGAACCGCGATGAGCGGGATAAAGCCATTGAACAGGCCAATGACGTTGAGAAACCGGCTGGTGATGTCCTCGGCGACGATGACAGCGCAGTGATCGTACTGGGGATACCGCTTCCGCTCGATGTCCCAGTACTCGATGGTTCGTATGATGTGGCTTTCATCCGTCTGCCCCAATTGGATCTCGACTTCATACCGACGATACGTTTCCGGGTCTTGAAGCAGCAGGTCGAGACGTCCAGCGCGGGGTTGCATGCGCTCCCTGTCTCTGAGAACGAGATCGCCGAGGCCAAGAATTGAGGAATCCTCAGCAATCCTTTCTTGAACCCACCGTTCGTCAAGCTCTTGATGATCTTTGAACCAAATGCGGTCGGGCTTAACGTATTTCATTTCTTTCCTCTCCTCATATTCATACGATCTTCTTCACCGGCAGCAGACCGGTTTCTTGAATGGGCAGCAGGTTGACCTTGACGCCATCTTGTGCTTAAACACAATCTCAAACATCTGGACACATCTTCCAGCAGAGGCTCTTCCAGGCCGGTGCAAAGGTTTGACAACAGAGGGTCTCGGCGTGATCAAAGCCGGGCTGGATAGGGCTCATTCGACTACTCCAGGCAAGTGAAGTTTGATGTCCTTCTGGGTCATGGCTGCCGCTTCGGCCGAGATGGGCAGGCCCTCCATCAACCAGGCCAACGGGCGCTCAATGCCCTTGACGGTCTCCTCGCTGGCTTTTGGATAGGGTTTGCGCAACAGGTACTTGGCCAGGTCCAAAAAGAGACGGTCTCGATCATCCAGTTCACCCAAAAACGCGAAATAGTCTAACACTTGCTCACAGGCGGCCGGCCAATCCAATGTGCTGCCTCGCCGGATCAGGCCCCGCACATCATCGCCAAAGCCGCGCTCGGCTATCTTGCGCTCGACGTTGCTGACGAACGTCGGGTAGTGAAAGACCTTGTTGGCGCGGTAGAAATAGTAGAGCACCATCTTGCGCACAGCAGCCCGATTCAGATCAAAATCCGCAATGCAGAACAGGTCATAGATGTCACGACCCTTCCTGCGGTCGTACAGTGCGCGCAACTTGGTGCTGGTCAGCTCCTCCAGGTGGTACGTGTTGATTACCAGCGGCTCGTCGAACGGTGAGATGAGCAAGGTCCGCTCCTCCCGTCCCAGAATGGCGAAACGCTCAATGAATGAGATTTCCAGCTTTAGCCGCTGCTGCGCAGTACCGGTCAAGGGCGAGAACCGGGCATAGACGGATGCTTGCTCGTAACGCCAGCGATAGGTAAAATCGTAGCTGCTGTCCTGCTGCTTCAACACGGTCATCACCGTCTGGCTAATCTGCGTTCGCTCCTCCAGCACCTGCTCCCTGGGGCCGACAGCGTTAAAGTCCAGGTCAACCGAGAGACGGCCCTGACCGGGCAGGTAGAGCTTGTTCAGGGCGGTGCCTCCCTTGAGGCAGAGACGGTCGCGCAGGAAGGGATCGGCGTAGATAGCCTGCAGGGCGTGCACCAGCCGGTAGTCCAGCTCGGCCAGCGTTAGATCGGGGATGCCGCCCTCGTCGGCCCAGTTGCGGATGAAACGCGCCGTAACTTGCATTTATAGCTCCCTCGATGCGTCAATGTTTTCGCGGATGCGCCAGCGAGCGTTCAACACTCCCCCGGCCGGCCCGTGAGGGTCCAGGGGATAGATGTGTTCCCCCACCAGCCGGGCAATGTCCGCCATTAGACTCTCGTCTACCGCTTGCAGCGTGCTCAGACGCTCCAGAATGAGGCCCAACCGTTGAGCCAGGGCCTGGTTGTCCATCCGGTCGAGGTAGTCCAGGAGTCTGTCCGACGTTATCTCTTCAACCAAGACGCTGATGGTGCGGGCCACTTCGTCTACGCCCCCGCAGAGGTCAAAACGCTCCAGGCAGTCCAGGGTGGTCTTTGCGCGGTCGGACACGTTGAGACGTGTCTCGTGGTAGGACATCTCCCGGAAGCCAAAGAACTTTTGCCGCTTGAGTTGCACGAACTGTATCTGCGCCTGGCCCAATTCGATGGGACGGCGCTGCTGCGGTATGGCCACCATCAGGGCAAAGGGAAGTTGGTGAGCGGCCCCGTGAAGGGCGGCCGCGCTCTGGTAGGCCACGTAATAGACATCCTCTGCGCCGCCGGCCTTTATCAACTCATCAACGATCAGGTGCGGATCAACGACGTAACTCTTGCGCTCGTAAAGCACATCGGGCGGGATGACCACGTAGCGACCCCGCCCGAAACGATAGAGGGCTCCCTTGCGGGCCATGCTGGACAGCAGGTTGACGGCGTGCTTGCGCGAGACGTCAACCAGGCGCGTGACGACGTCGGCGTCGAGCAGGTTCACGCCTCGCCGCTGGCTGGCAAAGTAGATGGTCTGTTCCAGGTGGCTGAGTTGAATCACTTCGGGCTGTTCGGTCATTTTGTGTTTGTCTCTCAATATTCACACAAGCACAAGGCAACTGCAATTGTGGCATTGTGCATACAGAAACTAATTATATCTGGCCGATTGGACTTTGTCAACTTCCGCTCAGCACCGCCGTGAACGTGTGATGCCAATTGGACAGGATTAACAAGATTCACAGGATTTTTCTTGCTTTTATCCTGTTCATCCTGTAAATCCTGTCCATTTATTTGCTCCGTGGAGAACTGAACAGCCCTGCCCCCCTGACACAGATTTGACAGGATTTACAAGATTTTTATTCGTTTTTCTCCATCCCGTCAGTCTTGTTAATCCTGTCAAACGTAGCTCACACCTCCCCTTTTTCGCCTCCATGATTGACAGGATTTACAAGATTTTTATTCATTTTTTTCCATCCTGTCAATCCTGTTAATCCTGTCCAACGTAGCTCCCCCCTCTTTTCGCTTCCAGGATTTAAAAGATTGACAAGATTCTAACGTGGGTCTCCGTCAGCCTTGCCCACTCTGGTTGGGCTCATACTCTCGAAATTTCCGTCTAACCTCTACGGATGGACCAAAGTTGAGCAGCAATCCCGTGTCAACACCTGTGGCGGTGAGATAGTTGACCAATTGTACCTCGTGGGCTTTGCTCAACGCTCGGACGGCTTTTATCTCAACGATGACTCGATCTTTGACCCATAGATCGGCGTAATAGCTACCCACAACCTGGTCTTCATAGTAGACCTTGATCGGTTCTTGCTGCTTGACCTCCAAGCCTTGTTTGACCAATTCGATCCGCAGCGCATTCTCATATACCTGCTCCAGGAAGCCAGGCCCCAGTGCATTGTGCACCTTGAACGCACATCCGATGATCGTCTTGGTCAGTTCTTTGTCTTTCACTTTCACCTCCAGGGCTTTGGACAAGATTCACAGGATTAACAAGATTTCTATTCAATCCTGTAAATCTTGTTAATCCTGTCCAAAAGCTTACACTACCTTCTTCACCGGCAGCAGCCCCGCTGCCTGGAGTGGCAACAGATTGACCTTGACGCCATCATCCAGGTCCGGGTCGTAGGGCGCTTTTCCGTTGCGGTACGGCCCGTTGGCCCAGTCGGGCAGATTCACCTCGACAGCCCCCTGGATGACGCTCTCCAGACGCTCGTTGCAGTCTTCCAGGTCGGCCAACTCGTCCTCCAGGTCGGCGATGGCCTTGAGCGGGGCCCGGACCAGGGCCTGACCGGCCCCGGCCGCAGCCAGGCGGGTGCGCACGGCCTCCATCTGCGGCCATAGATAGAGCGTCTGCACCTTGGGCAGCGTGTCGCGGGTCAAGCGGTGATAGTCCACCATCACGGCAAAGTGCCGCCTGGGGCTGGTGAGGTGCCACAGCACCGGCCGCTTCTTGTACAGCTTGACGTGAAAGCGGGTGAAAAAGTAACGGCCCAGCCACTCCTCCAGCGGGCGGTCGAAGTACGCAGCGGCGTCCATCTCTAGTTGATAGGCAGCGGCAGGGCCAAACTGGGCCTCCAACCGGGCACGCACGCGGTCTACCAGGTACGGCTCGCGGGTGGCGCAGCCGGCCAGAGGAGCCACGCCATCCTCATCAGCGCGCACGGCCTGGCGGGCATAGTAGGAGAAAAAGCGCCGGACGTGCTCGCGCCGCTTCTCGTTATCCAACTTGCGCTCCATCTGGGGCCAGACCAACTCCGGGGAACGGTCGCCCAGTTCGCGCTCGATGAGGGCGCGATCGGCGGGGCTGATCTCGTACAGGTCGTAGACGGTCTCGTCAATTTGAGCTTGCAGGGCCTGCAGGCGGGCGTCAGCGGTTTTTTCGATGGCACGGGCGCGGTCGAGCAGTGCGGCAAGTGTGGGAGGGTGTGTGGGTGTGGAGGTTGGGGAGGCGTCGTCGCCGAGGAGCTCCAGCACGCGGCCCAGGCCCTGGGCAAAGGCATCGCTCTGGGGTTGGATCAGTTGCAGCAGCCAGGGAATGCTAAAGCGGGTGCAGATTTCGTTGCCGGTGTTCCAGGCGGCTCTGAGATCGTGGGCGATCTTGGCTACAGAACGCAGCCTCTCTTGCAACACCAACTCTGGGGAATTGTAGGGTAGCTGACCAACGTATCCAGATGTCTTGTGCTGGCCACACAGGGTGTTGACAGTGTAACGCATCAAGTTGCTATTGAGCAACGATAAGAGCCCCCATAGAAGGCTATAATCGTGAGGAAATAGGCAATGTCCTTCATGTGTAAAGGCATGACCTTGAGGCAAATACTGAAGGCTAATCAAATCCGTGCGTTTGCCCCATGTGATTCCCTCCTTGAACTGCAAGTGTTCATTGCGCATGCCTCTTAGAGACTTTATCGCTTCGGCCTCATTTTCATAAAGGATTAGGAATTGATTATCACGATAGAAAGGCGAATAGCCTCCTCCGTTGGCCACAGGTACCCATTTCTTGTGCCTGCCTATCTTCTTCGGGTCAACTTCCCAATGAACTCGAAGGAAACGCTTTGCATCATTGGGGTGTATGCCCTCCTTGGCTGTACATGTACTTGGGTCCAGGGGGGGAAACTTGCGGAACATCCTTCGGACAGACCGAGGGGTCCAATACGCGAAAGATGCGTTAGGAAACGACTCAAAATCAGACATGGAAACCACAAATGGCTCCATCTCGTTCAAAGGTGTAGCAACTTCATCCAAATCGACTCCTTTAGGTGCCCTGAAAAACACAGCATCTGATCGATCTTGATAGGCACTCAGTACTACAGTCGAAACTTCGACATTGGCACCATCTAAAACATCCCAACCCAGATCGGTGAATGCCACCAAGCAACCTTGCTCCAGTAGGATTTTTCGCCGAAATTTCTCATAACTCATCTTCAAAAGGAAGGTTCGGTCAAGCACCGCTCCCACCATACCTGCAGGTGCGAAATCACTCAAAGCTCGTTCAACAAAAGCACAAAGCAGGTTACCCGAAAATGCTTTAAAGTTCTTTCGAAGTCGGGTTTTGATGTCATCCAGCGTACTTCCAAATGGTGGATTCATCACCACCACGTCGTACTCGCCCATAAGCACGTCCAGCAGCCGCACGGCCTTGTCCGCCTCGGCCGCAAAGAGTTGGGCGTTGAGGTCGTGCTCTTGCAACGCCTCACGGGCAAAGGCGCGCAGGTCGTCGCGCAACTCTTGCAGGGTGTAGTGGGGCGTCCAATCCGTGCCTTGCTCCTCTTCTTCCGTCACCTCAGCCAGGCCCATCTGTCGCACATCGGGCTCCATCCCTTCGGCTTCGCTCAGGGCAGGCCCCGGCAATTCGTGCTGGCGGCGCGGGTCCAACTCACCAGCTGCGGCAGCGTGCCCGGCGCGGGCCAGGAGTTCGCGCAGGCGCTCCTCCACGCGCAGCAGGCTGCCCACCTGGGCCACGTTGTCCATGTCGTCCAGCACCTGGGCAAAGGCACGCTGCACGCGTTTGTCGTGGGCGTAGCGGGCCAGGAACTTTTTCTTGACGCCGCTGTCGGGCATGGTGGCGTCGGCGGCGACCAGGTTGACCTGCCGCACCCGCGCCTGGGGGTGCATGGTGCGGGCCTTCATGAACAAGCTGAGGGCGGCTAGTTGCACGGCCCGCCGGTCAATGTCCACGCCAAACAGGTTGTACTCCAGGATAGCGCTGGGGATGCGCTCGTCGCTGATCGTTACCTCGCCCCGGTCGCGGGCGTCGCGGTACATGCAATCAAAGACCTCGCAGGCGTAGTGGCCAAAGTGCATCGTACCGCAGGCCGGATCGAGCAGGCGAACCAGAGTGATCGGTTTGGGGTCACGACGCGGAGCGGCGTGGGGGTTGTTGATGGGGGAAGTGGGGTCGAGAAGATATTGGGTATTGGATATTGGGAAACTCTCCTCTGCTCCCTTGCTCCCCTGCTCCTCTGCGTCCTGGGGTAGCAGCTCGGGCACCAGGTAGTCGCACTTGGCGCGCACGCGGGGCGAATCGGGGTACATCTCTAGCCAGAGGCGGCCCAGGGTGTTATCCACCAGGAACTTGACCACCCAGCGCGGGGTGAAGAACTGGTTGATCACGGCGACGTCGTGGGGTGTCTGGGGCTTGCCCCGCTTGCGGATGGCTGTCTTTTCCTCGGCGTTGTAGAACTGGTAGATCCAGCCAATGATCTCGTCCTCGGCCCACACCGCTTTGTCCAGGGCGTTGATCTTTTCGATGCAGCTCTTGAGAACAGCATAGCGCGGCCAGACGAGGCTGTGGTCGTCGTCGGGGTCAAAGAGATAGCCGATCAACTCGTCGTTCACACGGCGACAGACGGCCTCCAGGCAGGCGGGCAGGGCATCGTCGGCGGCGCGGGCCTGGCGGGGATGCTCGTCGCGGTAGTCGCGATGGGCCTTGCTGCGCCCGCCATAGATGTCGCGGGTGGTGATCACCTCGTCGATGATCCTACGGACCTCCAGACATTTGAGCCCCACCAGCCGGTTCAAGAAGGTAAAGGCCGACTCGCGGACGTAATCGGCGCTGGCCTGGGGCAGGGTGCGGCCCTCTTTCATGCCGCGCCGGACCACGGCCACGATACGGCACCAAACCTCGCGGTCGGCGGGTTCGGTGAGGCGGGTCGGGGGTGCCTCAAGCGACCACGCCCGATCGGTAAACACGCCGTAGCGCCGGAGGGCGATGGCCAGTTCGTCCTCCAGCGTGTGCCGCAGGTCGAGGACGAGAGATTTGATGGCGGATTTGGTTTGAGAGTCCATGGGCCTCCGATGTGGTTCACTTACCACTTACGATGAGTTCCTCCCGCAAAGCTAACCGCTGCAAAGTTCCATCCAATTCTCTTCCCTTAGCACTGCCTTCTCGAAACCCAAGGCCGCATATAGCTCACGACTATGGTCAAACAAATCCAGGGCTCGACTAGAATCTCCCCGATCCAAGACAACCTGCCCCATACGATGCAAAGTCCTCGCCACACCTGCTTGAACCCCTATAGCCTCTTGGATCTCAAGAGCCTTCTGGTGCCATTCCAGAGCCTGATCATATTGGTCTGCATTATAGTAAAGTAATCCGATCTGGCCAAAGGTTTTGGCCAACTCTCGCTTCTGGCC
>CAYVPU010000095.1:0-6563 GCA_964453885.1 uncultured Anaerolineae bacterium
CTTCAAAGGCCGTTTCGGTGCCCAGGCGACTCATTCTCGTAGCAAGTTTCATCAGATTTTTCTCCTTCCAAGTTGTTGTGCTTCCTTGCACGCGTGTTTTTCCATAGCTTGGACAGGCGTGAAACAAGGATAAGTTGTAGGCGTATTATATTCTCTTGCGTTCCTGGTGTCAAGATTTTGACTTTTATTACGATGTAGTGTAGAATATTTGTGTGCCCCTTGTTTTGTCTTACCAACTTGCCAAAGTGGGTCTCTAGGATTTCGCAGGGCGAACGCTTGTTCTATGCCTCATCTGGGTATTTGATAGAGCCAACACCCAGATGAGGGGGCGCCATTGGCTGAAGTTCGTGATTACCCTGCGAAATCCCAAAGAGCCGCCAAAGTCAAAGGAGGTTGATCATGTACAAGAAACTCTTTATTCCAGGGCCCACCCATGTGCGGGATGAGGTCCTCCAGGCCCAGGCCGCGCCGATGCTCGGCCATCGTTCAAAAGAGTACGCCGATCTGCAGGCGGATGTGACTTTTAAACTCCAGCAGCTTCTCTACACTCAGCAGCGGGTCTACCTCTATACGACCTCATCCACTGGCGTGATGGAAGGCTCGGTCCGCCAGGCCTCCACCAAGCGGATACTCAACACTGTTTGCGGAGCCTTCTCCAAGCGTTGGCACCAGATCACCGCCGCCAACGGCATTCCCTGCGACAAGGTGGAGGTGCCAATGGGCCAGGCCACCACGCCCGAACTGGTGGACGAGGCGCTCTCCAAGGGCGACTATGACACCGTCACCATCGCGATGAACGAGACCTCTACTGGCTTGATGAACCCTGTCAAAGAGATTGCCGCTCTCGTCCACGAAAAGTACCCCGCCGTGCTGATCCTGGTGGATGCCGTCAGTAATATGGCCGGTGCCAAGATCGAGTTTGACGCCTGGGGGCTGGACGTCTGTCTGTCTGGCGTGCAAAAGTGCTTCGCTCTCCCGCCGGGGTTGACAATCTGCGCGGTGAGTGACCGGGCGCGGGAGCGGGCGCTGCAGGTTGCCTACCCCGGCTACTACTTTTCCTATGCTCAAATGGACAAAAGGTACGAAAAGCACCAGACTCCAGCCACCCCTGCCGTCAGCCTAATCCAGGCCCTGAACAAGCAGATGGATGACATTCTGGCCGAGGGGCTGGAGAACCGCTGGCAGCGGCACAAAGAGATGGCTGCCTACGTCCAGGATTGGGCCCGTCGCTACTTTGCTCTCTACTCCGACGAACGATACCTCTCGCCCACTGTCACTAACGTTGAGAACACGCGCGGTATCAGCGTCGCCGACCTCAACGAGGAATTGGGTAAGCGGGGCGCGATGATCTCCAATGGCTACGGTGACCTAAAGGAAAAGTGCTTCCGTATCGCGCACATGGGCGACTTGACCCTTGACGACTTGAAGTGGCTCACGGCGCACATTGAGGACATTTTGGGATTATAGGATGGTAGATTGGGAAACCGGTAAATTGGTACGAGGTAGCGTTCTATTATCAATCACCAACCTACTAATGTACTAATATACCGAGCTACTCAACCAGAAGGAGATTCTACAATGAGACTACTCATTTGTGATCCAACCGCACCCACGGCCATTGAGGCCATGCGAGAGGCCGGGATCGAGGTGGACGTGCGAGATGACATCACGCCGGAGGATCTGGAGGCGATCATTGCTGACTATGACGCCATGGTCGTCCGCAGCCGCACCAAGGTCCGTGCGCCCTTGATTGACAAGGCAACCAAACTGAAACTGATCGTCCGTGGTGGCGTAGGACTGGATAACATTGACGTGGGCTATGCCCAATCGAAGGGCACTGAGGTGCGCAACACTCCTGCCGCCTCGTCCAACTCGGTGGCAGAACTGTCCATCGGCTATCTTTTAGCCCTGGTCCGCCAGGTTCCCCAGGTTACCGTCTCCATGAAGGCTGGCAAGTGGGAAAAGAAGGCCTTCAGCAAGGGCTCAGAACTGGCAGGCAAGACGTTGGGGCTCGTTGGCTGTGGCCGTATCGGCAGCCTGGTGGCGCAAAAGGCAACCGCGTTGGGGATGGAGGTACTCTTTTACCGCCGCACCCCCACTGAGGTACCTGGCGCTACCCAGGTCTCGCTGGACGAGCTCATCGCCAACTCTGATTTTATCTCCCTCCACGTCCCCCACACGCCGGAGACCCACTATGTCATCGGTGCGGAGGCACTCGAAAAGATGAAGGACGGGGTCTACATCGTCAACTGTGGGCGCGGTGGGACGCTGGACGAGGCGGCCCTCTACGATGCCGTTGTGCGTGGCAAGGTGGCCGGCGCGGCGATGGACGTCTACGAGGACGAAAAGGAAGAGCGAGGCAAGCGATTCATGGATCTCCCGCAGGTGATCGGTTCCCCCCACGTCGGCGCAGGAACAGGTGAGGCCAAGGCCCGAGTGGGAGAGGAAGTAGCGAGGATCGCTATCGAAGTTGCTAGCAGAAAATGACCGATGGCTGTCATTGATGCCAGCGTCTACGTTGCGTCGATCAACGCGCATGAGAGCGAGCACGGCAGCAGTTGGACGTGGTTCGAGCAAGCAAAAGCGGCGCAGGAACCAGTGGTCGCGCCGGTAATTCTGTTGGCCAAAGCGTCCGCTGCTCTTGGTCGCGGTGTCGGGGGAGCCGGTACTGGCAAGTTGTGTAGCAACTGCTGCGCTCAAACGTTGTCGAATTGGTGCCAGTGACAGTAGCGGTGGCAAAACGAGCGGCTGCTATCGCCGCTGACCATCGTTTACGCGGCTGTGATGCAGTCTATGTCGCTTTAGCGGAACAGTCAGGCGATCACCTGGTCACACTGGATCAACAACAACTCGAACGCTGAGCGGCAGTTGTTACCGTCTGCAAATCATAGTGCCCGAGACACGCAAAGGAGTGAATATGGCAACCATCCGACCTTTCAGAGGTGTACGCTATAACCCGGAAAAGATCAGCGATCTCTCCACTGTAATCAGCCAGCCCTACGATCGGGTGCGGCATGGGCTGCAGGACAAGTACTATGACCAGAGCCTTTACAGCATTGTGCGCATTATCAAGGGCAAGGAACAGGCGGGGGACGATGAGGAGAGCAACATCTACACCCGCGCGCGGGACTATTATCAATCCTGGCTGCGGGAGGGCATTCTGATGCGGGAGGAGTCACCCGCTCTCTATGTCCTCCACCAGACCTTCACCCTTGCCGACGGCAGCACGAGAACCCGCCAGGGGTTGATCGCTGCGCTGGAAATGGCACGATTCGATGAAGGGATCGTCCTGCCCCACGAGCGAACCCACTCTGGCCCCAAGGTAGACCGGCTCAACCTATTGCGAACCACAGAGGTCAACTTTGGCCACATCTTTACGCTCTACCCTGGCAACCGGATCAACGAGTTGCTGGGCACGGCCATTGAGAAGCAGCGGGGATTTGAGTTGCGCGAGATGTTTGAGCACGACGTGCTACAGAGGTTCTGGGCCGTGAGCGACCCAGAAGTGATCGCGGCGATATTAGAAGAGATGGCTCCCAAGCGGAACCTGATCATCGCTGATGGTCATCACCGATATGAGACGGCCCTCAACTACCGGGATGAGATGCGGGCGAAATACCCTTATGCCTTGCCTAACTCTGGTTTCAACTATTGCATGGTGACGTTGGTCAGCATGGACGATCCCGGACTCGTGATCCTCCCCACCCACCGGCTGGTCCACTCCTATGGGCGGATGGGCAGACAGGAGGTACTGAAGCGAGCACAGGAGTACTTTGAGGTCATGCCGGTGACCGACCGGGCGGCGCTCGACGCGGCACTGGCCCAGGCCGAGCCCTCGCACCCGCGCTTTGGCTTTTACGATGGGACCTGCGCCGTGCTTACACTGCGAGACCCGGCGATGCTTCAGCGACTCCTGCCGGATCGCACCCCTGACTGGTGCCTGCTCGATGTCTCTATGTTGCACGAGTTGTTCATCGAGCGAGTGCTGGGGGTTGACAAGGAAGCGGTAGAGCGCAAGGAGAACATAGAGTACCTGCGCGACGCGCAGATGGGATACGATGCCGTGGATCGGGGGGAAGCGCGGTTATTGCTGGTGATGAACCCAACGCGGATGGAGCAAGTGCGGGCCTGCACCACGGCTGGCGAAAAGATGCCGCAAAAGTCGACTGACTTTTTCCCCAAGGTTATCGGCGGCCTGGTGGCGCTGCCGGTGGCGGCGGAAGAGCGACTGTAACTGCGCAGGACACGAAACAGCCCCGGTGGGCAAAAGGCCGCCGGGGCTGTGTTGCGTATTAGTCTTGTAGGCAACGGGGCTACTTGACAGAGAGCTAATGAGCAGAGGGAAAGTCCAACTTTGACAGCAAGCCAGGGCGGTGATAGAATGGAACATCAAGGTTGGAAGGGGAAAAAGTTGGGACTTTTACACATCGGCTGAGGCCGGGCGACGGTGTGACAGCCGCGTTGCTCAAACGAGAGGGAATCGCCGTACACAGCGAAGAGGAAGCAAGGGGGGAGATGCGCAATGATGCAACAGATTGTTGAGTGTGTGCCCAATTTCAGTGAGGGTCGGCGACAGAAGGTGATAGATGCCATCGTCGCCGCCATCGGCAGCCTGGCGGGGGCAAAGGTGCTAGACGTAAAGGCGGACGCCGATCACAATCGCACCGTCGTGACCTTTGTCGGCGGGCCGGAAGGGGTCAAAGAAGCTGCTTTTCGAGGCATTGCCAAAGCTGCCGAGTTGATAGACATGGAGGCTCACCAGGGCGAGCACCCGCGTGTTGGCGCAGCGGACGTGATACCCTTTGTGCCCATCCAGGGCGTAACCATGGACGAGTGCGTGGCCATGGCCGCGCGACTGGGCGCGCGTGTCGGCACCGAGTTAGAGATTCCGGTCTATCTGTACGAAGCTGCGGCCACCAGCCCGGATCGGCGCAACCTGGCGGACGTGCGGCGTGGAGAGTACGAAGGTTTGAAACAAGAGATCGGATTCAACCCCGCCCGCGAGCCGGACTTTGGCCCCAGGCGAATGGGCAAGGCTGGCGCCACCATCATCGGCGCCCGACCGCCGCTGATTGCCTTCAACGTCTATCTCACCACGGACGACGTTTCGGTGGCCAAAAGAATTGCCCGCGCGGTGAGACATTCTTCCGGTGGCCTGCGCTACGCCAAAGCGCTGGGCCTGCTGGTGGAAGGCCGGGCACAGGTTTCGATGAACCTCACTGACTACCGCCGGACGCCTATTCATCGGGTGATGGAGATGATCCACCGCGAGGCAGCACGCTATGGTGTTGGCGTTTCCAGCAGTGAGATCATTGGCCTTGTTCCGCAACGGGCTTTGCTGGATGCCGCCCTCTACTACCTACAACTGGATGACTTTGTTCCCGAACAGGTGTTAGAAAGCCGTCTAACAGAGAGATGACGTCTAGTGACCGTTAACGAGAGCAAGAGCCCCGGCGGGCTCTCAAATTCTGCCTTGTTCGCAGGTGCGCTTGGCCTGGCCGTGGTCGTTGGCTTGCTGTCGGTTGGGTGGGCTGCGTTGCCAGACTTGCCGGTGATGGGCACGGCGACGTTCACGCCCACCCGCACCGCCACCCCCACGGCCACTGATACGCCCACCGTGACGCCAACCCATACCCCAACACCAACTCATACCCCAACGTCTACGCCCTCCCACACCCCCACACCGACTTTTACACCAACTGATACACCGACGCTCACACCGACCCATACGGCGGCGTTTACGCCCACGCCCACTCGCACCGCCACGCCCACCGTTACCCCCACCCTTCCCCCGCCGGAGGATCACTACTGGCTGGGGCGGCCGATTGGCGTCGATGGCAGCGATCAGATCACCCACTACTATCCCTACGGCACGCGCGGTGGGGAGGAAGAGTATCTGATCCACCACGGCGTGGACATTATCAATCCCGCTGGCACGACGGTGATCGCGGTCGCGCCGGGTATCGTCGCCTACGCGGGGGACGATGGTACGATGGTTATAGGCCCCTGGACGGGCTTTTACGGCAACGTCGTGATGGTGACGTTAGAGCGACAGTACAAGGGGGAACCACTCCACGTGCTCTACGGCCATCTTTCGGAGGTGCTGGTTGGAGAGGGTCAACGCGTGGCGCCAGGCGACGTGTTGGGCAAGGTAGGAGCCACCGGCATCGCGCTGGGGCCGCACTTGCACTTTGAGGTGCGCGTCGGCGGACCGACTTATGCCCACACCCGCAACCCGGAGCTGTGGATCGCGCCTTTCCCCGAATTCGGTACCATCGCCGGCCGCCTGAGCGACGCGGGAGGGAATCCAATTCCACAGACTCTGGTGACGTTCCACCACGCTGAGACGCCAGATGAGCGCTGGCGAGAGACGCGCACCTACTACCTCGAGGAAGGCATTGCGCCTGATCCGGAGTGGGGCGAGAATTTCACCCTGGGCGACGTGACATCGGGTGGATACATCATCAAGACACGGGTAAACGGGCGGCTTTACGTGGCGGAAGTGACAGTGGAGGCGGGCAAAACGGCTCTGGTAGTCATGAGGACAGAAAACTGAGAATCCT
>CAYVPU010000095.1:6663-11439 GCA_964453885.1 uncultured Anaerolineae bacterium
CCTTCTTCTGGTATACTGGTTGGTAGGTCAGTGAATTGGTAGGTAGACTGGGTTAGCAACACGAATCGTGAGGAGAAGAGCTGTGAGCGATAGCGAGCTGCCCCGCGTCGAGGTTTACACCGATGGCGGTTGCAAGCCCAACCCTGGTCCTGGTGGCTGGGGGGCCATCATCCGTTTTGACGACCATGAATGGGTGTTGAGCGGCAACGATCCAGAGACAACCAACAACCGCATGGAGCTGCAAGCTGCAACTGCTGCCCTGGCGATGTTGAAAGAGACGATGGGCCGCTGCCGTATGGAGCTGTACACCGATTCGGAGTACCTGCGACACGGCATCACCGAGTGGATCGTCGGCTGGGAGCGTAATGGCTGGCGAACGGCCGACAAGCAACCGGTCAAGAACCAGGACCTGTGGCGGCGGCTGCGAGGGCTGACGCAGGCCCACGACGTGCACTGGCATTGGCTCAAGGGTCATAGGGGCCACCCGCTCAACGAGCGGGCGGACCGGCTGGCGCACGAAGCGCGGCAGGCGCTGCGCCGGGGTCCGGGGGCACCCACGGCCCACCAGCCCGGCGGCAACGGCCATCCGGCGGTCGAGATCTGTGTCAAAGCTTCGTGTCGGGGTGGGCAAGGCCACGGCGGCTGGGCAGCCGTATTGCGGCTGGGCGAGCGCGTCAAGACCCTCAGCGGCGGCGAAGCGGAGACCACGGCCAATGCCATGCTCATCCGTGCGGCTGTCGAAGGGTTGCGAGCCCTGACCCGCCCCTGCCGTGTGGTCTTTTATTCCGATGCCGATTACCTGATCAGAGGCGCTGCGCAATGGATCAAGGGCTGGCAGGCGCGGGATTGGCGCACCCGCGATGGCAAGGCAGTGGCCAACCGTGCCGAGTGGGAGGCGCTCCTCGAAGCTATGGAACCGCATCAAATCACCTGGCTGTCAGCGCGGGGCGACCTGGCTCCCGACGACCTGGCCCAGGCAGGGACGCTGGCTGCAGAGGCTGCGAGTGCAGTTGCGGAGGCGGCAACGGACGAGGCGTGACCCTTTTGTCAGGTGAGGTATACCGGTTGAGGAATGAATAGGCTATCCAGGAGAATAGCAGACAACCGAGATCCAGGTTCGCTGGCTACTTTGCTCCGGCGCAAGCGGTTCGAGTTGTTCCTATCGCTAATCGCTCCGCTGGCACGACCCATCACAATCCTTGATATGGGTGGCACGCAGGTCTTTTGGGAGACCATGGGGTTTACCGGGAGCAAAGACTACCGGGTGACTCTCTTGAACCTACACTTGCCGGAGGTGACCCTGCCAAATTTCAGCGGCCTCGTAGGTGATGCTGCGAATTTGGACGAGTTCTCTGACAAAGAGTTTGATGTTGTGTTCTCGAATTCAGTCATTGAGCATTTGGGGAACTTTCAAGATCAACAGCAGATGGCACGCCAAGTACAGCGCGTTGGCAAGCTCTACTTTGTACAGACTCCGAACAGGTTTTTTCCTGTGGAACCACATTTCCTGCTCCCGTTTTTTCAGTTTTTCCCCCTTTGGGTCCAGGTCGAGTTGATACGACGTTTTGATCTGGGGTGGTACGAAAAGATTCCCGATAAGGATCGAGCTAGAGAGCACGTGCTGTCTCATCGGCTCTTGACGGAGCGCGAGATGGTCACCTTGTTCCCCGAAGGTCAGTTGTACAAGGAGAGATTTTTCGGTATGACGAAATCTTTTATTGCCTATGGAACTTTGCCTCGTCGCTCATTGGTCTAGCAACTGTGCGACGGACATTAAATCCTCATTGCCCAACTCCAAAATCACCGACTTGCCAAGATTGCCGACTTGATGTATCATATCCCTGGATGTTTGGCCAATTCCGTGAGAGAGTGAGTAAAGGGGGTGAGGCGGATCGAATAAACTGTGATCCACTGCGCTGAGTACGAATCGTTTTTCATTATCAGGAAGAGAAAAGGAGAAAAAGCAAATGAAAAAGAATTTCTGGTTGGTTATCCTTGTTCTGTTCAGCGTCATGGCACTGATGCTGACAGCCTGTGGCCCGGGCAAGCTGGGCACGGAAAAGAACCCCATCATCATGTCTTTTGTGCCCTCTGGCGATACACAAGAGATCATCGCCAGCGGCGACAAGCTGGCCGAAATGATCGCCGAAAAGACCGGCCTGGTCATTGAGGCCAACGTGGGCACAGACTTTGCTGCCGTGCGCGAAGCTATGGGCGCCGGCAAAGCCCACATCGGCTGGCTCAACACCTTCAACTATGTCCTGGCCAACGAAAAGCACGATGTGGAAGTAGGGATGGTCACCGTCCGCTATGGCTCGAGCACCTACAAGGGCCAGATCAACGTGCGCGCCGACAGCGGCATTGAGTCGATGGCTGATCTCAAGGGCAAGGTAATGTGCTGGGTTGACCCCAACTCCACCTCCGGCTACATCATCCCGCGCATCATGCTCGCGGCCAACGGCGTTGACCCCGACAACGACTTTGCCAAGACGGTCGAAGCCGGCTCCCACAACAACGTCATCACCCAGGTCTACAACGGCGACTGCGATGCCGGCGCCAGCTATGTGGATGCGCGCAGTTCTATCGAGGAGGATTTTGCCGATGTGAAGGAAAAGGTCGTCGTCTTGGCGACCACCCCCGACATCCCCAACGACAGCGTTTCCTTCACCAAGGATTTCCCGGCCGAAACGCGCGACCAGATCATCAACGCACTACTCGAGATCTCCGGCACTGAGGAAGGCAAAGACGCCCTGAACAACCTCTACAACATTGAGGGGTTACAGAAGGCCGATGACACCTTCTACGACATTTTCCGTGCCGATCTGAGCAAGGCGGGCATTGACATCGAGGAACTGGCCAAATAAGTTCATGTGGCTTGTCATGAGGGAGAGAGGCTATCCTCTCTCCCTCTCTTGTGTTGGGTTTTAGCCTTGCGAAGGTGTGCGACCAGATGGGTCGCCTAAACCTTCGCAAGGCTTTCCGGGAGGAGGTAACTTTTGCTGCGAGTGGAAAACCTCACCAAAATTTTCCCCGATGGCACCGTCGCGCTCAAGAACGTCAGTTTTGAGGTTCAAGAGGGCGAATTCCTGACCGTCATTGGCCTGTCGGGGTCGGGCAAGTCTACCTTACTACGCTGCATCAACCGTCTCTTTGACCCCACCGAGGGTCGGGTGCTGTGGAACGATGTGGACATCACGGCCGCTCAAGGAAAAGAATTGCGCCACATCCGCCGGCAGATCGGCATGATTTTTCAGCAGTTCAACCTGGTCAAGCGCAGCAGCGTCATGACCAACGTTCTATCGGGCCGATTGGGCTATGCCCATCCCTGGTGGAGTCTGTTGCACCGCTTCTCGGAGGAAGACCAGCAGCGGGCGGTGACTGCCCTGGAGCGGTTGGGCATTGCAGAAAAGGCGGACAACCGGGCGGATCAACTCTCAGGCGGGCAGCAGCAGCGGGTGGGCATCGCCCGCGCGCTGATGCAGGAGCCTCGGCTGATGCTGGCCGACGAGCCGGTGGCCAGCCTGGACCCGGTGCTGGCTCACTCTATCCTCCGCTATCTGGAATTGCTCAACCGCCAGGACGACATCACGGTGTTGTGCAGCCTGCACTTTTTGGACCTGGTGCATCGCTACGCCACGCGGGTCATCGGTCTCAAAGATGGCGAAATGGTCTTTGACGGCCTGCCCTCAGAACTCACGCGGGAGCGGTTCAAAGAGGTATACGGCGAAGAGGCCGAAACAGTCTCCGTAGGCGGCACAGGCGGGTGATGAAAAAATGAAGGCAAACAACAATAAACACAACGAGGCCTCCGCCCGCCCAGACGTGCCGGCCTGGCGAGCAGCCCTTTTTTCGCTGGTCGTGCCCGGCAGCGGGCAGTTTGTCCTGGGCGACAAAGAACGGGGCGTTGGGCTGTTGGTTTCCATTGCCGTGCTGGTGACGCTGCTTTTGTGGCGCGGCGTCACGGTGATGCTGGCCCCGCTGGCTGCCATCTGGCTGTGGGGCGCTTGGGATGCCTATCACCTGGCCGGGGGACGCAAGGCGCGCCTGAATATGCCACTTTTGCTGGGTGCGCTCATCATCTATGGACTGGGCCTATCGGCAATCGAGGTTCGACCCCAGCGCCTGCTCACCGGCTGGCCTTCTATGCAGCCTTACCTCAAAGCTCTGGTTCGGCCAGAGCTGATGGAGTACCCCACCGAGGACCTTGTCGGGCTGGTGCCGGTCCAGGTGCCGTGTATTGACCCCCTGCCCGAACCCGGCAGGCTCCCCTCAGAGATGCCCCGCCTCACAGCCAGCCTGCGCTGTGGCGCTATAGGCGACGTGATCGAGATTGACGGTGAGGGATTTTTTGCTGATTTTGAGGGGGATCTGTGGTGGGCGAACTCCCTTGGCGACATGCAGCGAATCATCGTTGACAGCGAAGCCTTAAAGTTCGTCGCCGATGGGGAGGGTCGATTCCACACCACGTTCCAGATACCCCTGGCTGTGCCGGTGGACAAATTGCCCAGCCCTGGCGAGACACAGACTCACACCATCCGCGCCGAGCAGCACAAGCCCTACGGCTCTTTGCAGCTGACCCAGACGTTGAGCCTGGTGCTGGATAAAATCGGCGAAACGGTGGCCCTGGCCTTTATGGCCACGATTCTGGGTCTGATCTTTGCCCTGCCGGTGAGCTTTATGGCTGCCCGCAACCTGATGTGGGGCAATCGCATCACGCGCGGCATCTATTACGTGGTGCGCACCCTGCTCAACGTGGTGCGCTCCATCGAGACGCTG
>CAYVPU010000096.1:0-11415 GCA_964453885.1 uncultured Anaerolineae bacterium
TTATGGGAAAACGCCCAGTTGTAGCCGCGATTTCGTAATCGCGCAGGATGCTTTATGTAGCATCCTAGACGACAGTAACAGTACAGTAATTCCCGATATGACCCGGCTGCCCCCCTCTAACTCCCCCCAACGGGGGGAGAACCGTCCAACTTCCCTCCCTTTGGGGGGGATTGAGGGGGGGAGTCCGCCAAAACGGGAATTGCTGGCGCATAAGCTATTTTGCCCCCGATGGCGGTTAGCCAGACCTGGCCGTCAGCGGAGAGGATGGTCAGATCTGCCTGGTAGCCGGGCAGCAGAGCCCCCCTCTGAGCTCCCAACCCCAGCAGACGCGCCGGGTTCAGCGTCGCCATGCGGGTGGCCTGTCCCCAACTCAGAGCGGCGAATTCCCGCGCGTTGACCACGGCCCGGTTCAGCGTGAGCACACTGCCGGCCAGCGTGCCGCCGGCCAACCGTGCTTCCCCGTCCCGAACAAACACCTTTTGGCCCAGCAGATGGTACTCCCCGTCGCCCAGGCCGGCGGCCTCCATCGCGTCCGTCACCAGGGCCAGCCGCTCCGGCCCCAGGGCGCGCACCAGCAGCCGCACGACGGCCGGATGGACGTGGAGGCCATCGTTGATGAGCAGCGCCGTCGCCGCCGTCGAATCCAGGGCCGCGCCAGCTACACCCGGCTGCCGGTGGTGGAGGCCGGTCATGGCGTTAAAGACGTGCGTCACCAGCGGAAAATTGGCCTGCAGTGCACCGCGCGCCCTCTCATAATCTGCGTCCGAGTGGCCCAGGCTGGGCAGCACGCCTCGCCTGCGCAGCAGCCGCGCCACTTCCCGCGCACGGGGCAGCTCCGGGGCCAGGGTCATGATCCGCACGTGGCCCCGGGCTGCGTCCAGGTATGCTTCTACCTCCGCCACTGACGGCTCCCGCAGCCAGTCAGCGCGAAAGGCCCCCTTGCGCGCCGGGTTGAGATACGGTCCCTCCTGGTGAATGCCCAGCGGCGCCGCACCGGCCGGCTCCCGTTGCAGCGAATCAACCGCATCGGCGATGGCCCGCAGGTGCCTCAGCAGCGTCTCGTGATCAGCTGCCATGGGCGAGATGAGAAAGCCGGTCACGCCCCAGCGGGGCAGCAGGCCGGCGATGGCCCGCAAATCATCGGCCACCGTTGCCTCGTTGGTCAGGGCGATGCCGCCACAGCCGTAGAAATGCAGGTCTATCAGGCCCGGCAGCACGACGCGCCCCTCGACGTCTATCACCTCTGCGCCGGCCGGCGGATCGAGGCGCTCCGGCGGCCCCACCGCCACGATGCGGTCATTTTCAACCAGCACCGTGCCGGGCCGGATCGCTTCCAACGGCGTGTACACCTCTCCGTTGACGAAAAAAACCTTGCTCATCCTGCGCCACTCTCCTCCCCAATCTCCACAGCTCGGCGGACAAACCCTTTTGCCGCCGCCCAAGCTCACCTCGTCGGGCATTTGCGGCAGGAAATGACGGTAGGCGGCGGCGATGGAGGCGGCGGTAAAGGCAGTCAAGGTGGCCACGACGTCCTCGCCACGCAGTCCCCGCGTCAACCCCATCGGCGGAAGTGCCGGACATGAGGCCAATGACTTTTATGCTACCCTCCAATCGCTTCCACCACCGCGTCGTGCAGTCGGGGCCTAAAATCCACGATGGCCGCCGGATCGCGCCCATAGTAGACGCGGTTGGTCAGCAACGCCACCACCAGCGCGCGGTCGGGGTCTACCCAGAGCGATGTGCCGGTAAAGCCGGTGTGCCCGTAGCTGCGCGGGCCGAACAACCGCCCGGAACTGGACCACCCCTGCGAGCGCTGCAACCAGCCCAACCCACGCGGATTGTCTTCGAAATTCACCTGTACGCGGGTCATCTCGGCGACCGTCTCCGGCAGAAGGATCCGCGCACTGCCGTAGCATCCCCCGCTGAGATACGTCTGCCCCAGCACGGCCACTTCCCGGGCCGTGGAAAAAAGCCCGGCGTGACCGGCCACGCCGCCCAGCCTGGCCGCGTTCTCGTCGTGTACCTCGCCGATGCAGCGCCGCTGCCGCCAGGCGCATAACTCGGTGGGGACGATCTGCTTTGACGGGATGCCGTTGGCCAGGGGATTGCAAGTCGTGTGGGCCAGGCCCAGCGGCTCCAGCACCGCCCGGCGGACGTAAGCCTCCAACGAGGTCCCCGCCAGCCGGGCCACAGCCTCCCCAAGCAGGATAATGCCCAAATCACTATAGACCATGCGCGCGCCCGGCAGATAGGCAAAACCGTACAGTCCGTGGATGGCGGCTATCCTCTGCGCCCGCTTTTCTGCCGAAACCTGATGCGGCAGCGGCACGCCATCGCCCTGCTCACCGTTCTCGCGGTAGAAGCTGCGCCAGGCAGTCAGGCCGGAGGTGTGCGTGAGCAGGTGCCAAAACGTCACCTGGCGGGCATCCACTTTTTGCCCTGCAAACGCAGGATCGACCGGCACCGTGGTCTTGGCCAGCGGGTCTTTTGTCGGGCCGATGGGCCGCACGCCGGTGAATTCGGTCAGCACGTCGGCCACGGGGGTATCGAGCGCGACGCGGCCCGCCTCGACCAGCGTCATAAAGGCAGTGGCGGTGAAGAGCTTGGTGACGGAGGCCAGGTCGAACAGGCTATCGGTTCGGGTCGGTCGCTGGCGCGTCTCCGGGTCCAGGTGGCCGTAGGCGCGGTGCAGGACGACGACGCCGCGCCGGGCTACCAGCAGCACCGCCGCTGGAAAGACGGTTCCCAGGCCGCTGCGCAAGACCGCATCCACGCAGGCCAGGCCGCCTGGGTCAGAGTTCGCCTTCTGCGGGGCGACGGGGTGAAGGGTGGGTGTTTCGTTCGTTCTGTTCAATGTCGCTCTCGATTTACTTGACTTGCAACTTGCTTTCTGTTATACTGTTCTTGCGAAAGTGAGGTGAGAGCCATGACCATCCAGACTGCGACGGTTGCGCCGCCGCCGACTCCACGTTCCCGTGCAAGGGAACCCGGCCTGGAAACGGTGGCCTCGGAAAAAAGAAAAATGACCTACCAAGAATTCCTGGTCTGGGCCGACGAGGACACCCTGGCCGAATGGGTAGATGGGGAGGTGATCTTGACTTTGCCAGCATCGAGGCAACATCAAGAAACATCTAACTTTTTGAACATTCTGCTATCGTTTTACGTCAGCGTCCGCAACCTGGGGCGTGTGCTGCTCTCTCCATTCCAGGTCAAACTCGGCCCTGATCTGCCAGGCCGCGAGCCGGATGTGCTGTTCGTCGCCCGCGAGCACCTGGATCGGCTAAAGGATACTTTTCTCGACGGGCCGGCAGATCTGATAATTGAAATCATCTCTCCGGAAAGCCAGCAGCGCGACCGGGGGGCCAAATTCTACGAATACGAGGCCGCCGGCGTGAGCGAGTATTGGCTGATCGATCCCCAACGCCGCCAGGCCGAATTTCATCAATTGGGCGAGGATGGTTTTTACCACCCTGTCCTCTCCGATGCCGAGGGCGTTTATCGCAGCGCCGTCCTGCCCGGCTTTTGGCTGCGTGTGGGTTGGCTGTGGCAAGACCCGCTGCCCACGCCGGTTGAAACACTACGACTGCTAACCGAGATGCTGGACGATGGCCCGGCGTCCGAAGCGGTGCAGGCGTTTCTGGATGGGGTGTGATCCTGCTCTCCTCTTTTCTTGCCTCTGCAAACGGGATGCGGTGCGCTGTCATTGAGACAGGCCGCATCCCGTTCGTTGTCTGGGCAGCAATTCCCGTTTTGGCGGACTCCCCCCCTCAATCCCCCCCAAAGGGGGGGAGGTTGGATGGAAATCGCGGCTACCCGCCCCACTCATTGTCTGTGACAATCCATCCACTTGGCTACCCTATGAGCCGACCATTCGACTACTGCCACGTGGGCGATGGCCGTCAGCCGGTGAAACAGCTCAGGTTTGGGGCTCTATTCATCCTGTTTTTCGCACCCATTGCCGTTCTGTCGCGTTTTCGAGGACTGGAGTCGAGCCTTCAGGTGGGTTTTGCAGCCGACGAACCGGCTAAAGCCTTGACTCCAGTAAGCTCGGATATAAATTCCGAGGGTGCGAAATGTAGGATTCATCGCAGCAGACTCTGGCAGATCAACCGCCTGACACCACATCGCCCAACTGGCGGAGGCTGTCTACCAGCAGTTGGCGCACACTCGCCGGGTCCTTGGCATCGGCGATGCCCGTGCGCCGGCCGCTTACCTCCAGGGTCACGCTGCGTTTGTAGCCCGTGGCAGTGAGTGCTCGCAGCCAGCGGACGCAGGGCACCCGTCCAAAGGTCAATGGAAAGTGATCCACGCCTTTGTCGTTTACGTCGTGAGCGTGGACGTGGATGACCCGTCGGAGGAAGGCTTTTTCTGGCAGCGTCATCACGCCGGCCAGCACGTCGTGGCCCATGTCCCAGCAGATGCCCAGTTTAGGCGAATCTATCCCGGCGACGATGGCTTGCACCTCGCCCCGGCTGGAGCCAATCTTGACCAGATCCAGCTTGGGGGGCAGGTTCTCCAGCGCCAGGCACAGCCCGGTCTCCAGTGAGAGAAGCCATTCCAGGAAAGCGACAGTGTCCCGGTAAAGTTCGTCGTGAGGACGCTGTGCGCGAGCGCCGTGGATGACCAACGTCGTGGGGTCAGCGTTCTGCGCCGCAAAGTGAGTCGCCATCTCTACGACCGGCCGGTGCAGTGCTTTGATCTCTGCCCGCCGGTCGCTGGTAAAGCCAGCAGCATTGTAGGGCTCGTGGTGAGGCGCGTGAAAGTGGCAGTGCAACCCTATCTGCTGGCACTCGGCGATGAGCGGCGGGAAATCTTCCCAGCCGGCCTCGTGAGGGTGCAGCGTGAACTCGACGGCCGTCAGACCGACCCGTCGCAGGGGATCGAGAAACTCGGCGGCTGTGCCGTCGCCCAGCCACATGGGGTGTAGACTGAAACTCAGTTGGTTAGGATGGGTGAACATTTCTGGTCTCCTTTGGTGTGTCTATTGCTGCGCTACCGTCTCGGCCCGGTGACGAAAATCGTCAATGTAGACGATGCTTCCGTTCACGCGGGCCTCCTCGGCGGCGAAGGCCATCAGGTGGCTCTCCAACGACTCGCGGGCGGTGGTCATGGCTGCGCCGGGATCGCGCAGCGCCTTTACAAAGGCAGCCATCACGCCAGCGTCGCCGCCGCCGTGACCGGCGGCCGACGTGTGCTGGCCGGCCTTTAGCCGGGGGTCAATCTGCTCGACGCGGCCGGTCAGGTGGTCGTGGATCTCGATACTGTCACCGATGCCGTAGCCGAACTTGGCCCGCAACGTGGCCCGCGTGCCGTCGTAGCGCATGGTGCGACCTTCTTCGTGAGAGTGGCCGTGCATGAACAGTACCCCCGTCGCGCCGCTCTCGAACTCTATGTTGACCGTCTGATGATCCACCACGTCGTTGTCGCAGCGGTAGACACAGAGGCCATAGGGGCCGGTCTCCAGTGCACGGCGGCGGGCCTCCAGGCCCAGGTCTTCAGAGATGACCGACACCGGCCAGCCGATATTATCGGTCAGGTACCAACGTGGCGCGTAAAAGGAGCACTCATCGGCCGCCGGGCAGCCGTCGGTGCAGCGCTCCGGCGCGCCCGGTGGCACATTCTCTGGCCGGTAGTGGATTAGCGAACCAAAGGAGTTGAGTCGCCTCACTGGCCCCAGGTTCCAGAATAGGATGTCCATGTCGTGGCAGCACTTGGCCAGGATCATGGGGCTTTCGATCTGGCTGTCCCGCCAGTTGCCTCGCACAAAGCTGTGCGCCATGTGCCAGTAGGCCACGTTCTCCCGGTGCTCGACGGTAATGACCTCACCCAACCGCCCAGAGGCGATGACGTCGTGCAGCGTAGAGAAAAAGGCCGTGTAGCGCAGCACGTGACAGATCATGAGCAAGCAGCCATGCCTCTCAGCAGTCTGCACCAGGCGGACGTTCCCGGCCAGGGTGTTGGCCATTGGCTTTTCCAGCAGCACGTCGTAGCCCAGTTCCAACGCCGGCAAGGTGGATTCCAGGTGCAGCCGGTCTAACGTGCAGTTGACCAGTGCGTCAGCCATCTGGCCCTTGTCGTACAGGTCTTCCCAGGTGTTGAACTGCCGCTCCTGCGGGATGCCGTGTGCCTCGGCAAAGCGTCGTCGCCGTTCGTCGTGTGGCTCGACAACGGCGGTGAAACGAATCTCGCCGGGATGTTGCAACGCATAGAGGCCGTAGGCATAGTAGCCCCGGTTGCCTGCGCCGACCATGACGGCTTTGAGGGATTGTGTCACGAGATACTCCTCCTGATTGATCTCTTATCCGGGCCAGGTTTGCCAGAGAGTGCGGTAGCCGCCGGTATCGTAGGTGGAAAGCTCCGCGTCCACTGGCTTCCCGGTCAGCAGTGCATGGCGCTGCTCTTCCAGCCAGGCAACCGCTGCTTTGTAGCGGACGCGCAGGTTGGCAAAGTAACCCAGGGCGACGTGCATTTCACTGCGGCGCGCACGGGCCAGCCAGAGTGTCTCGAACTCGGCGCGTAGTTCTTCCAGTTCGACGTCCAGAGTCTTGAGGGCCAGGACGTAATCGTAGAACCGCGCGGCGTTGTCTTTGACCGGTTCTGGCTGCACTGCCATCTCGCGCAGCGTTGCGCGGATCTGTTGCGCCAGCGCCGTCTTGCGAGCGGCGTAGGCAGTGAGGCGGGCAGCAGAGGCCATCTCGCGCAGCGTTCGTTCGTAGGGATGGCCGAGCGCAAAGGCATCGCAGGTCGTAGCGGCAGATTCGGCCAGGGACTGCATGTCGCCCAGTGTCTTAGCGGGCAGCGCATCCTCGCCCTCCACTGTCTCTCCCGTCAGAGGCTCGTCGAACAGGGCCAGGACGGTGTGGGAGCGGTTGGGATGATGGACGTTGGGTAGGTCGTTGGTGCGGGCCAGTTGGTGGAGCGCCTCCATGATGGCCTCGTGATCCAGGCCAAAGAAAAGCGGGCCAAAGGCGGCGTCAAAGTCTTTGTCACTCGTCGTGCCGCCGGTCCAGCCCTGCGCCGCGCCAAAGACGTAACCGTACCAGTTCAGACCCAGGTGCTGGTAGTGACCGCAATCTCCCCAGTCAGTGTTGAGTATCCCTTCGGCTCCGCCCTCCATCCTTGGGCACCGTACTGGACCGTTCGGCACTTGTCCTGTACGACAAGTACAGGGTACAGTGCCGGAGGACCAAGGGCTCAGGACAGGCCCTTCGACTCCGGCGGCCACGCCGTCGCGCACAAAGTTGCGGATGTTGACGTTGGCCCCGTAGAGCCGAGGAAAAATGCTGTTCCAGGAGCCAACGCCGGGACAGACCCAGAACCGCCGCCCGGCCTGGGCGAAAGTCTTGACGGTAGGATACTCGTCGGCGGGGGCATAGTGCCAGTCGAGCAGGGTGACGTCGTCAGGCACCTCACCGATGAGTTCGGGGTGGCGGAGCAGAATGTCGCCCCAGACCTGGATGCGCCGCCCATGGCGAGCAGCCAACTCGCGCACCCGCAGAATGTGATTGAGGTAGACCCGCTCCACGCCGATCTCGTCACACAGGGCCTTACTGGCCCCTTTGCCCAGGTCGTAGGTTTCGTCGCAGTCCACGTTAAAGGTGGCCGAGGTAAAGGAGGGTAACATGTCGGCGTAAAGTTCGTCCAGCAGGGTATAGGTCTCCTCAAAGGCCGGGCTAAGCGTCCATAGCATGTCCGACTCGGCCAGGTGCTGGTACTGGGGGAGGGTTAGCGTGTTGCGAGCGTGACCAAAGGATTGCAGGTTGGGCATCAACTCGACGTGGCGTTGGCGACAAAAGGCATCCAGTTCCATCACGTCCTCGCTGCTGAGGGATCCGCAGCCGGCCCCGATCTTGGGGTGGCAGGGGAACTGGAAAGTGTGCTCGGTGTAGAGTTGCAGCACGTTGAGCTTAAAGTGGCAAAGTTCCTCCACCAGATGCTTGAGTGTCGCCAGGGTGGGCACCTTGCGCCGCGAGATGTCGAGCATCAGGCCGCGATAGGGCAACGAGGGCCAGTCACGGATGGCCAGATCGGGCAGGTATTGGCCACGCGGCCGCACCAGTTGGCGAAGCGTCTGGACGGCGTAGAACAGGCCGGCCGGCGATTCGGCGTACAGAGTGATACGGCCCCGCTTGACGGTCAAAGTGTAAGACTGCTCTTCGACAAGCTCAGGATGCATAGTGGCCACGGCCTCCGGCACGCCGACAGCGACCGGTTCCACGTCAAAGGCGGCTGCCTGCTCCGGCCCGCAGACCAGCAGGATGACATTCGCCGGACGTGGCGGCGCGTAGGCTTTGACAATACGCATTGTTAGACAGGTCACCTGGTAAATCTCGTCCTGCAGTTGACGGGCGGCGAAAAAGGCTTCGTCGCCGGCCTGGGCAGGAATAAGGATGAGGGTATCGGCGTCGAAAGTGAATGTTCCCTTGATCAACATCAGTTCCTTCGGTTGGGGAAGCAAATGTATAGGTTGAGTCATGTGAAACTCCTTTCGGCAATAGTGTGAGGGTCAAGACCAGGGAAGGCTTTGAAAGCGAATTGTTGGATTTTGGATTTCGCGCTTGGCCATTTTGTCATTTATCATTTGTCATTTGGATGCCCTCCCGCACGACGCGGAACGGCATCAGGGTGGCTCCAGCATCCACCAGGGCCTTTTTCACGGCCGGCACGTCTTCCGGTTCGGCGTAGGTGATCATGCAGCCACCGCCGCCTGCGCCGCAGAGCTTGCTGGCGCCCGCGCCCGCTACCTCGGCAGCGGCGATCATGGTGTCAATCTCGGGCATGGTGACCCCCTCGGCCAGGGCCTTGCGGTTCTCCCACTCGACGGCCAAGAGGCGAGCGAACTCGTCCAGGTGGCCCGAGGCCAGGCTTTGGCGCATGGCCAAGGCCACTTTTTTGATGCGCCGCATGTGAACCACGGTGTCGTCTTGCTTCTCGATGTATCTTTTCAGCATGGCCCAGTTGGTGAGGCCGGAGAAACGGCTGAGGTTGGTAAAAGTAAGAACAAGCCGCTCGTTGAGGCGGTCTACCAGATCACTGCTCTCACCCAGCCGTTCCAGGCGGTGCCCATCCACGTCGAACCAGATGCTGCAGACGCCGCCAAACAGGGGTGGAAAGTAGTCCTGCTTGCCGGTGGGTATGCCAATGACTTGCGCTTCAATGTTGGCTCCCAGATCAATGATACGATCCTGGCTCAGGCCCAGGCCCTCGATCTCGTTCAGCGCGCTGGAAAGGGCCATGAGCAGCGCCGACGACGCCCCCAACCCGGAGCCACGCGGCGCTTCGCTGTGCAGGAAAAGGTTCAGGCCCCGGCAGGGCTTGTAGAAGCGGAGTGCCTTCTTTACCAGGTCAAGGGGGCCACCCAACTGCGCCCGCATCTCGTCCAGGCTGGCAAAGGTTTCCTCCGCGCCAGCGTCTTTGGAGCGGATGTGAATCCGGGCATCGGCTCGCTCCTCCACGGTCACATGGCCATAAACGCTGATCGCTGCGTTGAGGGTCAGCCCACCGTCCTCAAAAAGATAGAGCGGGTATACGTCGAGGGTGCCGCCGGCCAGGTCTATGCGGGTGGGGACAGTGACGGATACTTTCATGAGGCAATCTCCGTTGCTGTGTCAAAGTTGATGGGACAGAGCGTGCTCAACGTTCGCGCTGGATGGCCGCCCAGTGATCTGGCGACTCGCCGCCCAGCCGCCAGATGGCGACGCCAGCGATGCCGGGATGCCGCTGCCGTGCCATGCGCACTTTAAGGGCGACGGCTCGTGCATCAGGGATATAGACAGTGTGCTGGACGTCGCCCACTATGTAGGAGAAATAGAGTTCGCCTGACGACAGATCGCGACGTACGACGGGTCGGTGCTGGCGGATCAACTCATCGGCGGTAGCCCAGACCAGGCTCTTTCCCTTCTGCTCTACCCAGTCGTAACCGTAGAACGGGAGGCCCATCCATATCTTGCTCGCCGGAACGGTCTGCTCGGCATAGGTCAACACGCCATCCACCCAGTCCAGCGGCGCGATGGGGCCAGGGGGGCTGGTGCGCCAGTGGTAACCATACACCATCACCTTGAACTCGTCCACTGCTGCGCCCAGGCGGGGCCAATCCTGGGCGCGAGGCCCGTCCCATGTGCCCCGGTCATCCGTCTTGGGGTGAACGGCAACAGAAAGCAGCTTGTCCCGTGTGTGCAGCTCCTTGGCCAGGGCCTCGATGAAAACCGTAAAGTCATCACGGGCCTCGGCGGGCAGCGCTTCATAGTCCACATCCACGCCGTCGTAGTCCATACGCTCTACCAGCGCCACGATGGCCTGAATGTGGGCCATCTGGATCTCCTCGTCGGCCAGCAGGACAGCGACACGTGGCCCATCAAAGTCGTTCATGATCGTGGGCCGCACCTGCAGATTGTTAGCGCGGGCCAGGGCCAGCAGCGACGCGTCCTCTGCACCGGGGAAGGCGCGCAAACTGCCGTCGGGCTGGACCTCGTACCAGAAAAAGCTAACCTGGTTCAGGTCGGCGGCGTGGGCAGTAAACGCAGCCCGAACGCGGGCCCGATCCCAGTAGGGCACCCAGGCCGACACCTGTAACTGGCGCGGGTGTAGGGGCGAGAACACGCGGGCTACCTCCTGCCGTTCTACAGCCAGGGCCAGGATCACCGCCAGCAACAGGGCAGCCAGAGGAATCAAAGGCACGCGACCGCTGGCCTCTTTTTCCAACGAGTTCATCTCTGCCATACGAAACACACCACACGTTCTCAGGCCACAAAAACGACCCCCTGAGCCGATTCAACTCTGGGGGCCATTGTGCCGTGCTAGCCTCTCAACTACATGTGCGGCTTGATCTTGTCCATGAGGCGCTCTTTGGGCATATAGCCCACGATGCGCTCCACTGGTTTGCCATCTTTGAAAACCAGAAGCGTGGGGATGCTCATGATGCCATACGCACCAGGCGTATTGGGGTTCTCGTCTACATTGAGCTTGGCGACCCTGAGCTGACTGTCGTACTCGGCGGCCATTTCTTCCAGCATAGGCGCAATGTGTATACAAGGTGCACACCACACGGCCCAAAAGTCCACAACGGTGAGCTGATCAGCCTGGAGCACGTCTTGCTCGAAAGAATCATCGGTCACGTGAACAGGTGTTGACAAGGGGGTTCCTCCTCAAATCATAATCAATCGATCTTCCGTTCTCTTTTTGCCCCTCCCGCTTGTTATGCAGACGGGGCAGGTCTGCCGAATCTTACAACGGTTCAGTGTTTTTGTCAATTCTCCGCATTCATTCATGCACAAGATTACTCTGGCTCTTTGGGATTTCGCAGGGTCAAGGTGTTGGACTCCCCAACCCTGTACTTGGCCGCCCTGTACCCTGTACTGTCGTCCAGGACAGTGCTGACCGTCCAGGACAGTGTACAGGACAAGTGCTTGTTGGGGG
>CAYVPU010000097.1:0-7775 GCA_964453885.1 uncultured Anaerolineae bacterium
GTTACAGTGGTGGCAGGTTTTTTCTCAGAATGTGAACTCGGTTATCTTGTGCCGCAGCAGCACGCTCTGGGCGAGCCCCGTGGCGATAAGCATCGTCCACAGCGAGCTGCCGCCGTAGGTGAGGAATGGCAGTGCCGTGCCAGTGGCCGGCAGCAGGTTCAGGTTCATGCCGATGCTGATCGCTGCCTGCAAAAAGATGAACGCCGCCATGCCGACGGCAATGTACCGGCCAAAAGCGTCGCGGGCCAGGTACGCAGCGCGCAAGAGACGGAGCAGCACCACGGTTAGCAGCACCATGACCACTGTGGCACCTACGAATCCCAGTTCCTCGCCAATGACGGAGAAAATAAAGTCCGTGTGCCGAACGAACAGGAAGCGGAGGTGAGTTTGCGTGCCTTGCATGTACCCTTTGCCCAGCCAGCCGCCAGAGCCGATACTCACCAGGGCCTGATCCACGTTGTAGCGCGCGGCCGGTTCCAGCGAGGGCACCAGAAAGTAGATCAGGCGCTGGCGCATGTAATCTCTCATCGCCAGCCAGGCGGCCGGCATCGCCAGAGTTCCCAGCACGCCAAAGACGATCAGGTGTCGCATCTGCATCCCGGCCACCAGCGCCATCACCAGCCAGATCCAGAGAAAAACCACCACCGCGTCCAGGTCTGGTTGCAGGTACACCAGCACCACCGGTAGGGCAACCAGGAGCAGCGATCCCAGGACGTAGCGCAGCCGGTGCATTTCCTCTTCGTGATCCGCAAAAAATCTTGCCAGCACCAGAACGACGAGTACTTTGGCAATCTCGCTGGGCTGAAAAGATCCCTCCCACAGCGAGCGCTGCGCTCCGAATTGAGGAGAACCCAGAACGACCACGATGACAAGAATGGCCAGTATCAGGACGTACATCGGCTTCTGAAAGGTGTCGAAAAGTCGGTAGTCAAAGGCCGTCACCAGAAACATCAAGACCAGGCCGGTGAGTCCAAAGAGTACCTGTCGCTCAGCCGACTTTTGTAAAACAGATCCTTCATCTATGGTTGCGCTGCGGATCATCAGCACGCCCAGGGCGATAAGCAAGACCGTCGCGGCCAGCAATACGAGGTCAAAATGTCGCCAGAGTTGTCGATCCATGTTCTGTGTTCCCAGGTTTACCTAGACAGAAAACAGGGGGAGACCCGTGGCCTCCCCCTGCCTGGTGAGCTGTGTTGGTTTGGCGCCAATTCGCCGATCTGCATCCTATCTTCGGCGGCGCGGGTTGGCCAGGGGGATCTGGGCCACCAAGCGGTGATCGCTGCGCTGCTGTGTCAGTGAGACTTCCACGCCGCCCGGGTCAATGTCCAAGTGTTGGGAGATGACGGCAATGATCTCGTCTTTTAATATCTCCAATAGTTGGGGTGAGATGCGCGTGCGGTCTACCGTCAATGCCAGTTGCAGTCGTTTCTTGGCAATCTCACGACTGGTGGGTTCCTGCTTGCCGAACAGTCTCTTCCAGAAGCTCATTCTTCTCCCCTGCGACTCTCTCTCATTGCCTAATGAGCCTGATGAGGCGGCTAAAGATGCTGGTCGTGTCTCGCAAGTTCATGAATGGCACATCCTCGCCCATGATGCGCCGGGCGATGTTGCGGAAGGCCTGACCTGCCAGAGCCTTCTCGTCCAGCGCTGCCGGCATGCCCCTGTTTGTCGAGATAATAATACCTTCGTCTTCCGGCACAATGCCAACAAGTTCGATGGCCAGGACTTCGATCACGTCAGAGGTGCCCAGCATGTCGCCGCGCCGGACCATGTCTGGCTTGAAACGGTTGATGATGAGCCGGGGCGTGTTCTTTTCCTCCGCTTCGAGCAAGCCGATGATTCGGTCGGCGTCCCGCACCGCCGCGACTTCTGGCGTGGTGACGATAGTGATCTCGTCAGCAGGGGCGACGGCGTTTTGGAATCCCCGTTCAATGCCGGCCGGCGAGTCCACCAGGACGTAGTCAAAATCTGGCCGGAGTTGGTCGCAGACGCGGACCATGTCCTCTGGACTGATGGCCGTTTTGTCGCGGGTCTGGGCGGCCGGGATTAAGTAGAGTCCGGAGAGCCGCTTGTCGCGGATCATTGCCTGGCGCAAGCGGCATCGCTCTTCCACGACGTCTACCAGATCGTAGACGATGCGGTTTTCCAGCCCCATTACCACGTCCAGGTTGCGCAATCCGATGTCTGCATCTATGGTCACCACGCGCTTGCCCACCAGAGCCAGGGCAACGCCCAGGTTGGCAGTGGTTGTGGTCTTGCCGACCCCTCCCTTGCCAGAGGTGATGGTTATGACTGTGGCCGACATGTGTGCCTCCGATTTGGAAGTAGCATGTGTTGCGCTCTCTGTGCTTCGATAGACCTACTCTTGGCGCCGTTTCTTGTTGTCCCACGGTTCGGCGAAAATTAGTCCCCCAGAGACCAAAGCCATCTCTGGCTGAACTTTCTGCCGACGCTTTTCCTCCGGCGGGCGGGCGATGTGGCTGCCGATGCGGAGCTGGGTGGGTGAGAGAACGAGGGCGCAGACCACGGCACTATTGTCACCCATGGCGCCGGCGTGAACCAGCCCTTGCAGCCGGCCCCACACAACGACGTGCCCACCAGCAATGATTTCTGCCCCTGGATTGACGTCGCCGATGACCGTGATGTGGCCGGGGTGATGGATTTTCTGGCCGGAGCGAAGCGTGCGGTGAACCAGCAATACACTTTCCTCGCTCGCCGGACACGGGGTTGGGACGTCTGCCGCTGCCTTTGCCAAAGGCCTGTGATTCGATATCTCTGTGGCCAGATTTAGATAGCGGGTTACGGTCTGAGTGGCTGTGGAGTCGCTGATGACCGCTGCCAAGGTGATGCCCTGCTGCGCCAGACGCGCTTGCAGGTGCTGGACGTCATCTATGGAGAGGGTGCGTTGACCAACTTTGAGTGTCAGGCGCGCGCCCCAGAAGAAGGCTTTTTGGTTATCTAGTTGCGTTTCCAATTCGGCTATCTGGGCAGTCCAGTCTTGTCCTCCGTCAAGGATGACTAGCAGCCCATCATGCCTGCCTTTGATGCTGATCATGGACTCGACTCACTTTTTTCCCCCCGTCCTATTATAGCACAGATTGAACGGTATGGAAAATGAACGCAGTTTTTTATTCTCGCGGCAGAGTAAAGACAAAGGTCGCTCCCTGACCCGGCTGGCTCTCTACCCACACCCGGCCACCGTGCGCTTTGACCACGGATTTGACGAGGAACAGTCCCAGACCAGCGCCCTTGGTTCGCTGGCTCATGCCAGAGCGAACGCGGTAAAAGCGGTCAAAGATGCTCTCTTGTTCGTCTTCCGGGATGCCGATGCCCTCGTCGGTGACAGCTATGTAGACCTGGCGATCATCGGCGCGACCGCTGACGCGGATTTGGCCGCCATCGGGCGAGTATTTCAGGGCGTTCGAAAGGAGATTGTCCAGCACCTGGCGCAGACGCCCCTCGTCGCCCGGCACGGTCGGCAGGTCGGGCGGAAAATCCAGGACGAAAGTGTGACGGCTGGTCTGGGTGCGGAACTTTTTGACTGTCTTTTCGGCCAGGTGGGCCATGTTCGCAAAACCGATTTCTAGCTTTAACGCGCCCGCTTGCAGGCGCGAGACGTCTAGCAGATTGTCTATCAACTCCGTCAGCCGGTCGGCTTCTTCCTCGATGACGACCAGGCTTTCGCGGATCGTCTGCTTGTCCCATTCTGCATCCTCTCGGTTCAAGGTGCCCGCGTAGCCCTTGATGAGTGCCACGGGCGTCTTGAGTTCGTGAGAGATGACAGAGATGAACGTAGATTTCATCTCCTCCGCCTCGCGGAAGCGGGTAATGTCGCGCACGCTAGCGGTAATGTTGACCAGCTTGCCCCCGCTGTTAAAGAGGGGACTGTAAGTAATGCCCACGGTCACGAACGAACCGTCACCGCGACGGATGTCTCCCTCTATGTAGAGGGGCTTGCTGGCAGGGTGAAAGATGGGCACGTTGGCTTTGTCACACAAGTCTACGCCCGGCGGTTCGGCGTTGTCTATGTGTAACACGTCGTAGCAGAAACGTCCCACGGCATCCTGGGCTGGAATGTAACTCATGGCTGCCAATGCCCGGTTAAAGGCTGTAACGCGGCGGTCTGATTCCAGGATCATCACCCCGTCGCCAGAATGTTCGATAATGGCGTCCAGCCGGGCTTTTTCCTGGCTCACCTGTTGGTACAGCCGAGCGTTCTGCACGGCAATAGCTGCCTGGTCGGCAAAACTGGCCAGTAGTTGGCGGTCGTTGCGGCTGAAGGCGATGCCACCGGTGCGAAAGACATAGACCACGCCGATGAGTTGATCCTCGATGGTCATCGGCAGAGCCACCACGCGCGTCAATCCGATGCCGAGGGCTTGGGCAACCTGGCGCATTTTTCGTTCCAGGTTGGGTATGGTCCAATGCAGCGGGTCGAGATGGCTGACCATGCCAGGGATGTCGCTGAAAAGTGGCGAGAAGAAGTCTTTTGTGCGGCCAGAGACACCGTAACTCGCTTCCATGCTCAAGTTCCCGTCCTCCTGCCGCAAGGCGATGAGGCCCGCTCGCCCACTCAGCATTTCTACGGCGCTCTGGATGATCAACTGCAATACTGAGGGCAAATCCAACCGAGCCGTCATCGCCCGGCTGATCTCTAGCAGGTATTCCCTTTGCTGCAGACGATAATCAGTCAACATCTCTTGCCGTCCATTCTTCGCCGCCCGACTGGTGCAATTCTAGCACAGGTTCGACAGAATAGCAACCGTGTGTTAAGGGGAGCTTGCCAGCTAATCCAACCTGTGATAGAATTGGGCTAGCTCGATCTGACCTATTCGAATAGCTTGGAGGGAGGCACAATGGACGGCGCTATTGAAACAGAACTTCGTGCTTTATTGCGCGTCATTTTCGACCTGAGAGTGCCGGAGGAGGGAGACGCCAATCTTCAAATCAAGCGTCCGGGGGGGCTGAGTATTTCAGAATTGAGTTGGCTGGAGGACCTGGCAGAAGCCATTCTTGAGGGGGTGTTGCTGACCTTTGACCTCCGCAGAAGAACGAAAGACGATGATCCCGGGGAGATCGAAAGCTGGAAAAAGCCTGTGATTGTGGGTGGATGGCTCGAAAGGCGTAAGAATCACCGCCTGCGCATCAGGACGATGGTGGACGATCTCGTTGAGAAGAGTTTTCCGCGGTCTGATGTGCCAGCCAGTGTTCGGGCTTGGAAGATCCAAGTTGCGGACGAGTGTGCGGACACGATCCTTAAAAGGTTTCACGTCCGGCCTGCATCTAGTGGGCCATGGGCCGCCTACCGTCGGACAATGCATGGCATAGGGGAGAGTCTGCAACAGGCCCTGGCCTATAGGGATCTGTTCTTGATGACCGGTAGAATCACCGAAGCCAAGACTATGGAGGCCACAATCAAAAGCGCGTATCAGGCTATACGCGAATTGATGCGAGACCTCGATGAGAGTAGCTCCCCAGGTGAGTCAAAGTGAAGCTGCTCTGAGAATCACTTCCTGGCTTGTTCCTGGGCCGTAGTCTGGCGGCATGTCGTCACCCAGGGCGGCGAGCGCCACGTCAGACAGCGACCCAGCGCCGTGTTTCCGCCGAGGTGCTCACTGCCTCCAGCACTGCCTGGCAGCGCACGCCGTCGTCAAAACCGGGCTGCGGCATCTCGTCCCGGCCAATGGCGTTGAGAAAATCTACGACGGCATGGACAAAGGAATGTTCATAGCCCAGGCCGTGACCCGGTGGCCACCAGGCAGAGATGTAATCGTGGATGCCCTCGGTGACCAGGATGGTGCGAAAGCCCTGGGCATAGTCTGGATCGTCCAGGGAAAAGAACTCTAGCTCGTTCATGCGCTCAAAGTCAAAGGCCAGGCTTCCCCGGCTGCCATTGACTTCAAAGCGCTGACAGTTCCGCCGTCCGGTGGCCAGACGTGTAGCCTCAAAGGTGCCCAGGACACCGTTTTCAAAGCGGGCCAGGAAAGCGGCGGCATCGTCCACCGTCACCGTCCCTCGCTTCCCCGGCGCATCTGGCAAGGGCCGCTCATTGACAAAGGTCTCCATCATGCCCACCACCTCGCTGATCTCACCCACCAGGAAACGAGCCAGGTCAACGATGTGGGCCGCAATGTCACCCAGGGCCCCCGAACCGGCTCGCTCCCGGCGCAGCCGCCACACAAGGGGAAACTCGGGGTCAACGATCCAGTCCTGCAAATACGTCGCCCGCCAGTGCCGAACCTGGCCCAGGGCCCCCTCATCAATCAGCTTTTTGGCCAGCCGCACCGCTGGTACGCGACGATAGTTAAAGTTGACCAGGTGCTTGACCCCGGCCTTTTCCACCGCTGCCAGCATCTCTTTGGCTTCGGCCAGGCTGTTGGTCAGAGGCTTTTCGCAAAAGATGTGCTTGCCGGCTTGGGCCGCCGCCACCGCGATCTCCCGGTGGGTGTCGCCAGGACTAGAGATGTCAATGATCTCGATGTCGGGACGCGCTACTAGTTTCTCCCACGAGGTCTCGTACTCCTGCCAGCCAAAGGTTTCGGCAGCCTCTTTGACTGCCATCTCGTCTCGGCCGCATATAGCTTTCATCACCGGCTTGAGTGCTGGCTGAAAAAAAGGCCAGGCCTGGCGATAGGCGTTGGAATGGGCCTTGCCCATGAAACCATAGCCCACCAGACCGACGTTGATTGTCTCTGTCATCTCACAATCCTCCAGTTCATACGCTTACTTTAGGCATCGAAATCGTTCGCGCACCTGGGCCGGAGTTGCTGTGCCGGTGACGCCTATCTGCTGGATGGTGATAGAGGCCACCAGATTCCCCAGCAGGGCCGCTTCGCCGGGTTCCGCGCCACTGCACAGGGCCGGCACAATTCCGGCCATGACGCTGTCGCCGGCTCCGACGATGTCTATCTCGCCGCTGACCGGAACGGCCGGAATGTGCTCGCAGCCCGCCTCCGTAAACAGCAGGATACCCCGGGCCCCGACGGTCAGGAACACTGGCTTGCGGTTCCGGCGCAAGAGCTCGGCGCCGCTCTCTCGAGCTAATTCCAGATTTGCTTCCCCCGACCAGTCTGTCTGCGTGGCCAGAATGGCTTCTCGGGCGTTGGGCTTGACAATGGCGTGCTGAAACAGCCCAATCCGTGTCCGCGAGTCGGCAACAAAGAAAACCTGGGGGTGGCGTTGTGCCAACGCTCCTATTTCTGCCCGCACACGGTCGGTGACCACCCCACAATTGGCCTCCGGCACCTGATCGGCCACGACCACGCCGTCCACCTGCGGTACCAGCATCCGCAGGCGACCGATGATCAAATCCTCCACTTCCGCCGGTAGGGGAGACCGGTTCTTGATGTCTAGCCGCTGGATTTCGTGCTCCCGGCCGTCGCTTTCCCGCACCAGGGGTTTGGTGTAGGTCGGCGTGAAGCGGTCGGCCTGCTCGATCAAAGGTTCAACCTCTACGCCTCGTTCCACCAGGCCCTGCCTCAGCTCATAGCCCTGCCCGTCGTCGCCGATAACGCTCAGCGCCGTGACCTTGACCCCCAGGGCCCGCAGGTTGGAGGTGACCGTCCCGGCCGCGCCGGGGCAGCAGCGGACGTCGACCACCTGGTAGGCCTCCAGGCCGGTCTCCAGCGAGACCTCGCTGAGCCCCCGGTCAATGATCAGGTACTTGTCCAGAAAGAAATCGCCCACAACCAGCACGTGGACGTGAAGGAATTGGTTCAGCAATTCGTCGAGCCGTGCCAGGTTCATATTACTCGTCAACTCGTTACTCATTCCTC
>CAYVPU010000097.1:7875-11287 GCA_964453885.1 uncultured Anaerolineae bacterium
AATTCGTCGAGCCGTGCCAGGTTCATATTACTCGTCAACTCGTTACTCATTCCTCAATAGCCCAAGCACCCGGCGATGTAGGTTCGGCAGCGTGGCCCGATGGTCGCCGTGGATGTAAAAGCTCTCACCTCCGTTACTTCGACCGGGCTCAGTACAGGCCTGAACTGTGCGCACCAGGATGGTCTTGTAAGGTCGAAAGTAGTAATGCGGATCAGATCTGGATACTTCGTGGTGATAGTCTGGCCCGAGGTCCAACAGGTCAAAGACGGCGGTGGTGAACTCGTTGATGCGCCGTCCCTGCTGGTGGGCCACGTTGCGCGCCATTGAGAGGGCCTTCAGATAGACCTCGGGGCCCATGACGGCCGTGCCCACGTTCAACAGCACCCCGCCTTGCAGCCTGGACACACTGTGAGCCAGGATCAAAAAATCCCGGTACGAGGCCGCACCCAGCGTGGCCCCGTCGCAAGAGGGGTGCTCGTGGATGATGTCGTAGCCGACGCCCGCGTGGACCGTCACCGGCACCCGCAGCCGGTAGCCGGCGGCCAAGATGCTGACCCGGTGGTGCGGGAATCGCTCTTGTTCAATCATTCGTCCAACCGCTTCGCCCAGGCCGAGGCCGTCGTGCGCGCCCTGCCGGATGGCCTCGTTGATGCGGCCAGTCTCTTCCCACAGTCCAAACTGACCCTCGCGGATGTAGCGGGCCACGCTCTCGGTGGTCGCGCCGATGAGGGCCAATTCAAAGTCGTGGATGGGGCCGGCGCCGTTCATGCCGATGTGGGTGATGATCCGTCGTTCCATCAGGTCAACCACAAAGCGCGACAGGCCGCGCTTGATGACGTGTGCGCCCATCATCAGGATCACCTGGTTCCCGGCGCGGTGCGCCCGCGCCACCCGCTCGGCCACCCCTTCCAGGCCAGGATCGTCAAAGAATGGAACTTCGTCAGTCAGGTTCAAAACTTCCGCCAGCGTCATGTCGTGCTCACGCTCTGAGAGGGGCTTGAGCTTGAGCTGAGTGCGATCAAAGAAGGGATAGGGCATCGGTCAATCCTCCGCAAAGAGGTAAGCGGCCAGCCGCTCGTGCTGGCGAAAATCAGGGATGATGAGGTCGGCTCCGGCCTCGATCAGCCGCTCTCGCTTCCATTCGTTGATTCCCTGGCGATTGACCTCGTCGGAGGCGACTCCCACCGCGATACCGCTGACGGCCTTGGTGTCCTCGATTTCGACGTAGCCATCGCCAAAGGTCACCAGTTCGGGGCCACTCAAATCGTTCTCGTCCAGGATGCGGTCAATGACCATCTTTTTGGAGTAGCTCTGATGGTCGTCCAGCGCGCCATAGATGGCGGCAAAGTATGGCGACAGCCCCAGGGCGGCTGTCTCATCCAGCACGTAAACCTCGTCAGTCCCCGAGGCCAGATAGCAGGTCACACCCCGGGCACGCAGGGCTTCCAACATCGGCACCACGCCTGGCACGGTCATCTCTTCTGGGGAAAACCGGCCGCTCTTCAGCCCGGCCACGCGACCCTTGATGCGCTCCCACAGCCGGTCGAGGTATCTCCATTTGTACTCCAGGGGGGCCAGGGGCTTCCCCCCACGTTGCCGCATCTCCTCGCAGAGCTGCATCATCTGGTAAATGGTCTGCTTGCCCGTCAGCCGGTCCACAAATTCGGTGACCACGGCATAGAGTTCTGCCTCGGACTCGTGTCGCGGGGTCTCCAGCAGGACCTCGACCATCATGGGCATCATCACCCCTTGCCACCCCTCGCGGATCAGCGACACCGTGCCGTCAAAGTCGAACATCGCGTGGTGGATGTGGCCACGGGGGATGTGGGGATTGACGATTTCGATGTGGGTGCCGTTCAAAAATCTCATTTACTCCCCATACCCCAACGAGCGGACGTACCGCGCGAGCTTGCGCCACGTGGCCTTGTACGAGGCGATAGCGTATTTGGAGTCGCTCGCCTTGCGCTTGAACTCGGTGATAAACGATGGTCCCCCCACAAAGATCTCTGGCGAGAAAACATCGTGGTAGCCATAGCCGCACTCTAGCCAGCCGATAACCCAGCAGTTGTTTATGTGTTTGCGTATCGTGCGCTCAGAAAGCTCGGTCGTCTCCAGGTAATCCATAAACTGAAACAGAAACGCGCCCACTTGCCGGGCGAACTCGTGGGATGGTTCGTCCCAGTACCAATCTTCGATGTACTCCTCCAACTCTTGCGCGGTGTCATCCTCTTCTGGCTCAAGCAGGTTGACCGGATAGCGCAGGGCGATCTTTTGACCACCGTGAATGTTTGGCAGAGGATACGTCGTCTCGGCAGGACGCGGCAGGCCACGGTCTGCGTGCAGGTGCCGGATCACAAAGTCTGGGATGACGCGCAATGCCGCCGCCAGCCATGCCATCTCTGACGCGCTGGGCACACCCCACACGCCTGGAGGGGTCGCCTTCATGGCCAGGGGATAGGCCCGCTCTCCAACCACGGACCAGCCGTATTTTTCCATCGCGTCCAGGTCGTCGAATGTCATTGCCGTTGCCTCTTCAAGGATGAGGCTGAACCACGGAATCTGCTCGGCGATCCGCTCCGGTTCGACGCTGTAAAACACCGCGCGCAGGTCGTCTGGCGATTCGTAGAGCGATAACCCAAAGTACTCGCCGCCGCTGCCCAGCACCAGCGCGTAGCGAACCCGGCCGTCGGGTGGATAGCGAACCTCAATGGGGAACGAATTATCCATCCAGCGCCAGGGGGCCTGGCGATAGTAATCGGCCGCTGCCGCAAAGAGTTCACGGACCAGGGGCTCTGTAGCGCCGGGCACGCTCAGCAGCCCTGGAATCGGCTCCCGCTTTGTCATCCGGTCTCCTATTTCGCGCACGGTGGCATCAACCAGTGGCAATGCGGGACTGTAATCGCAGAGGACGTCTATTTCGGCCAACTGCGGTGTTAACGCTCGAACGAGATCGGCGTCGTCCAGGACAATGCGCGCCGGACGGACGCGCTTGCCAAAGCCTGCCAGCGGGCTTAATAGCGGGCCCAGTAGTGGGCTCAGCATCGCCTTGAGCAGCATCTCCAGGACAGCATCGGGCGTGGGCCGTTTTTCCTGGGTATAGAGCTTCCGGATCAGTTCAGTTTCCTGTTCCAGCACCAACATCGTGTAGGGGCGGTACGAGGTCCGATTCTTGGGCATGACCCAGGAATGTGCACGACGTACAGCGCAGAGCCAGGTCACATCACTCTGACGTAAACGACGGGCTTTGTCCAGCAGTTTCCTGGCCATTCAACGCCTCTTTTCATTATACCGCAGGGCGCAGGAGAGGTCAAGGGCGCGGAGACCGGGGCCGGCAAGGGCCGGTCTGGCTTCATCCTCGCCGTATGGCGACAAAGATGGCGTGTAGAGCCACCCATTGGCCATCCTCCGCGTG
>CAYVPU010000098.1:0-11224 GCA_964453885.1 uncultured Anaerolineae bacterium
TCGTCGGATGGATAGAAGGAGGTAATTCAATGGCCGAGATGCCAGATCTAAGCGCCGTGACGTTTCACCTACACACGCCAGTTTACCGCTACCACCAACACCAGGGGAACACCAACGACTGCGGTCCCACCAGCCTGGCCATAGCCACCAACGCGCTGTTGGACGAGGAACGCTTCCAGGGGCCAGAGGTGGCTCAAGAGATGAACGATCCCGCCTTTGAGGTGCGACCCTTTCCCCACTTTGTCGTGCGACGCATCCACAACTGGGCCACTTTTCCGTGGGGCATCGTGCACTACCTGCGGCAGCACGACGTCCCCGCCCGCTGGTCGCCGCTGGGGACGGTGGAGAGGCTGCGCCGCAATCTCCTCGCTGATCGCATCACCATCGTCATGTTGGGAGAACTGCTGCACTGGGAAGAGCGGCGTTACGCCGGATGGGGCCACGCCAAGGTTCTCTTTGGCTACACGCCAGAAAAGGGGTTCCTCTTTGTAGACCCGGCCTACCAGCGCCACCCCGACGACCCTGACTCCTGGAAGCAGCATGCCCTCTCCTGGCAGGAGGAGGGAGAGTTCCGGCGACAATGGCGTAACCTGCTTGGAATCTATGTTGAGGTAGGATAGGCGGGTGGACCATATGTCTTTTCTACAAAGTGAAATCCGCCAACAGCCGCAGATACTCATGACGTTGCTGGATCGCGAGACAGAGAACGCCCGACGCATTGCTGCCGATTTGCGAGCACGAAGCATCAAGTATGTCATAATGGCTGCGCGGGGCACGTCGGACAACGCGGCGCGCTATGGGCAGTACCTCTTTGGGGCACAGAACCGCTTGCCGGTGGGGTTGGCCACGCCGTCACTCTTTAGCGTCTACGGCGAACCTCCCCGGCTGGAGAACGCTTTGGTCATCGGCATCTCTCAATCGGGGCAGTCGCCCGACATCGTGGCCGTGTTGGAGGAAGCCCGGCGGCAGGGTGCGCCGACGTTGGCCATCACCAACGACCCGGCTTCCCCTCTAGCGGCGCAGAGTGATCACGTGATCCCCTTGCACGCCGGCGAGGAGCGAGCCGTGGCTGCTACCAAAACCTACACCGCGCAACTGGTCGCCCTGGCCCTGCTCTCCTGCACCCTGAGTGACGATCCCGATCGCCTGGAGGCATTGCGACGCGTTCCCCTGACCGTGGAGCGTGTTCTGGGCGGCGAGGAACTGATCGCCAGCGCCGTGGAACGCTATCGCTACATGGAGGCGTGTGTCGTTCTGGGCCGGGGCTATAACTATGCCACTGCCTTTGAGATCGCCCTCAAGCTCAAGGAACTCAACTATCTCATCGCCGAGTCTTATTCCTCGGCCGATTTTTTGCACGGCCCTATTGCGGTGGTGGGCAGTGGCTTTCCGGCGCTGGTCGTCGCCCCCAGCGGCAAGATGTTTGACACCATGCGCCATTTCAGCCTGGAACTAAAGCCGCGTGGAGCAGAGCTCATTATCATCTCCGACCAGCAAGACCTGTTGGCCGAGGCTGTCACGCCGTTGCCGCTGCCCGAGGGCGTGACAGAGTGGCTCTCGCCCATCCCGGCCGTCGTTCCCGGTCAGCTTTTCGCTCTGCACCTGACGCTGGCCAAAGGGAACGATCCAGACCAACCCCAGGGGCTCCAGAAAGTCACGATCACCCGTTAATGCCAGGAGCAAGACCGGCCCGAATAGAAACCGGGCCATCGGTTCCACCAACTTCCAGGCGACCCGCCGGAAGGAAGAGAGTTGCCATATACCAATGAGCGCCGGGCTACTCGTGGGCGCAGCGGCCTCGGCTCTGATCCCGCACCTGCCCAGCCTTTTGCCGTTGGTGATATTGTGGGCCATCGAGTCGCTGGGCTATACGGCCTCCGTGGTGATCGGACCAAAAAGGCGGCCCGCCGACTGAACGACGGACCGCCTGGTTGATCCCATGGGCTAGTACAAAGACCACGGCTGTGGTATAATTGCGCTAGTTCATGCCCAACTGTCCCGTGCAGTGGGCGTGAGTCAGGGCTGGGCGGGTGGTTTCGACACCTGCCCGGCCCGCTTTGTGATTGTCTAATCCAATAATAGCATTTTTGGAAGGTCGTGTCAAGTGTTTTTTGCCCGTTGTTCAGAACTTCGCCTGGCTCCTCTTGGAATAAGACAACCGGGAGTATCATAACCGGGGTTATTTTGGAGCCAAATTCCAAGAGCGCCATATACAGAGACGCGAGATCCCACAACAGGCTCCGGTTCTTCCGTCATTGAGTGTAGAGTGCGGTTATTCGCGGCGTAAAGCCTCGGCAGCCGTCAGTTCCTCTGCTGCATCGAGCAGGGCTGCTGCCAGCGGGCGCACATCTTCCAGGTTGATCGTCAGCCCCAACGGATCCCCATCCCTCGTCTCTTCTGCACTCTGGCTGTGCAGCTTGAGATGTGACCTCTCTGGTGCGTCAAGATGTGGTTCGATGATGAAATCCCCCACCTGGCATATCCAGTGTTCGCCATCGTCGGTCGTCGCGTCGCCCTCATCCGTCGCTACCGATCCATGATTCGACGGATGACAGCTGCCAGGGGGCAGCCGCACGTGCCGCCAAAAGTAGGTGCCCTGCCGGCTGCGCAGCTTGACGAGGCCGCCGCAGTCCAGACAGATGGCCGTCGCCGGGGCGTCTGGCGCGGCGAGGGTGAGTTGGTCGTTAAGCAGGGCCTGTTTCATCTACAATCCAGTTTTGTTCAACTCATCCTTCAGGGCACGCAGGCGGCGGTTCTGCTCCCGCAGATCGGCGATGAAGGTTTGCCAGGTCTCCTGCTCGCCCAGGCGGCGGTACAGGTCGCGCACGCGCACCAGGTAGGTGGTCGCCTCGGCATAGTTGCCCCGCCCCCGGGCCGCGATAAGCCACTCGGCTCGCTGCACGTAGATGCGAATTGCGGCGCGGGGTCGGCTTTCTTCTGCTGCCTGAGCAACCCGGATGGGCAATTGCCCGCTGCCCCATCCCCATCTCGAAGCCCGCACCTGTTCCAGCGTCTCCAACGCCCGCCCTATTTCCTCTTCCTCCAGATGAATCTCGGTCAACAGATGGTGTTGTTCCTCGTCGGCCAGGCGAGCCAAAATCGCTGCCCGCACGTCACCCCACCGCTCCAGTGGCTGAGCCAGATTCCTCAACTCTTGATAGCCGGTCACGGTGGGGCGCTGCCAGAACAAAGTCTTCGCCAGGGTCAGTGCCTCTGGCAGGTCGCCCCGTTCTTGTGCTCGCTCTTTCAGCCAGACGGTCAAACGGCTGTCCCGGCTCTCCGGTGCCCGCCCGCGGATCAACCGCTCGACCAGGTCGCCGTGGCCGTGGGAGACAAAAAGATCGGCCAGGCGGAGCAGGTCGTAGTCGCCGGCCGTCTGGGCCTCGGCCGCTGCCTCATCCATTCGACCCAGTGCCAGGAGCCGGTCCACCAGGTCCTGTAACCGCCCGGTCTCACGGCAGAGGCGCAGAAAGGCTTCGTCGTCGCCTAGCAGCCTCTCCTCCTCCAGATCCAGCAGGAAGCCACCGTACCTCTGGCGGTGATAGCTCGCGCTCCAGGAGTCGCCCGTGGGCAAAGCTTCTCTCACCCACTTTGCAACGCAACGCTTCTCCTCCAGCGTGGCCTGCTCCAGGATGAGGCTCGGGGCCTGATAGCCCATGTCAATGCCGCCAAAGTCCACGTCCCAGCGGTAGACGTCGAACAGCGCGCGCAGGAGGCCCTCCCGCTGGATGGGATCGCTCGTCGCTTGCAGGCACTCCCCCAGGCCCTCGACACACCCGTTGACGACCGGATGCAGTTCTCCCTCCTCGTCGTGCACCATCCCATAGTTCTCCAGAACCTCCTGCATCACAGTCTGGTAGATCGTCGCCGCGTCGCGCCAACTCTCCCGCCCGGCGTAGTTGTCGCCGATCTCCACCAACTCCAGGAGTTGCCCGGCGATGCCGTAGGCCGCTCCCCAGTCGTCGTAGCCGAGCCCCTGGAAGGCGCTTCTGGCCTGCCGCCGGATGACGTCCGCATCCACGGGCGGCGGTGCCCCCGTCTCGCCGACGACGGGGAGTTCCAGCAGCGTTTCCAGGTCGGGGTAACGGGCCACCATGCGGTGGATGAGTGCAACGAGCTCGGCCTTGCTGCGCCGGTTCAGGGCCGTCTCCAACTCCTCCACCTCCAGGAAGGCGTCCGGGTCGTGCAGCCAGGTGAGAAGGAGGGCGGCGGCGTGCTTGCAGTGGCCGCCCGCCCCCACCGGACAGGAGCACTCGCCGGCGACGATCCCCTCCGGTCCCAGGGTCACTTCCACGTGATAGGGCTGAGGGCGGGAGCCCAGGCAGCGAGCCTTGAGGGTACCGCCCTGGCGGCGAGGGTTGAGAATGTGCCCCCTTCGGAAGTAACCCTGGCCGCGTCCCAAAGAGCGTTCGCCGATCCAGCGGCGGATGTCGGATTCGGTCGGTTGCGGTGAGTTGGTCATTTGCTCCTCCAAACTTCTGGGACCACTGATGCCACTGAGAACAGATGAAGGCACTGAAGGGTTCTCTCAGTGTGCTCAGTGGCACCAGGGCTTCAGTGGTCCAAGAGCTCACTCCTCCGGCACCGGTAGGTTGGGGCAGGTGGGGCGGTAGGGTTCGTTGCCGAGGTACTGGTGCCATTCGGCAGTAGTGAGATTTCGGAACAGACGCAAACAGATCTCTTGGACCAGCCCGTCAGGAGCAACCCATACCCGTGCCGCATTGAAGTAGCTATCAAAACTCATTAGCCATCTCCCATCTGCAGTAAAGCTCAGGCCATGCACGTACATCGTAGGCTCTATCTGGACGATTTCGCGCCCCGTAGCTGTCTCCCACATTGAAATACGGCCTATTACGCCGAGCTGTCCCATTTGCGCATTACTTGAGGCGATCCATCTGCCGTCAGGGCTAAAAGCCGCGGCGATCACATCGTGTTGGTGCTCTATACGGAATACTTCCCGACCAGTGGCGGAATCCCACACCCGCGCAGTACCAGGTGAACTCGGCGATACTAGCCACCTTATCTTAACCGCTTCATCAGCAAGGATCCGTGGGCGGGATCAGCCCTACGGCCAGGGACATCCAATGGATGGGTATATGTCGGCAACAATCCTACGAATGACGTTGACCCTAGCGGTATTCTCAGCAAGCGTGCAATTGCCAGGTGTTTTGGCAAAGATAGCTTTGCAGATGTCTTGAAGGTGTTCGAGGCGAATGGCCGGTGGGGGTTCCTGGCGCTTCTATTGGATGCTGATTTTGGCAATACCGTTGGCCTGGCACGCCTGGCTCCCCTTGGGCACGTGCCATTTGGGTTGGTACCTATGCGCCCGGATGAGACGCTGCGCTGCGAAAGCGGATGTGTAATGATTGGCGATAAGCCACTCTCAGAGTATCTGGCTCGGTTGGATAGAGGGCAGCTTAACTATTATGATGTCCCTTCCCACTGGTGGAGAGAGGAAGTAGACGTTTACAAGCTGAATGGTCATGGCCCGTCCTCTTCTGTACCGGCCTATGTGGATTGGAAGAGCTATTCGGAAACTCCTGATTTCGCTGTGTGGAGTGGAGCATTCATCCTCAACGCTGCATATACTCTTGATAGATATGGAAACGAGTACCTGAGTGGCGGCATTGGATTCGATGTTGGCATGCCTTTTGACTTGGCAGTCATGGAAGGATATGCTACGACCCACCGATACGGCCCCTATAAGCACTATAACGAGTCTCGACTCCGGGACATCATTGAAGGCTTGGATGTAAGCCTCAGTGTGCATCTCGTAGTGTTTGGTGGAGACGCATCTCTCGGTCAAAACTGGTCAGGTACGCTGACCTACATGAACAAAGGTTTCTTGGGAGGAGGTATAGGTGCGTCATACACAATATGGTTTAATAAGAATGAGACTTTGGCCTGGGACTGGATTGATCAGGTAGGATTCACACACGCAGATCTCATGCATAGGATGACAAACGAGAACGAGATGGAAAACTGTACCGAGTGTGATTACTGAGCTGGTTGAAATTGTCTAGTCATGCTGTGCTTCAGAGGAATACTGAGGTGAATAAACCAATCAGGAACTTCATGGTTTTGGGGGGAATAGCGCTCATTTTCATTGGTTTCTGCACAATAGCAGTCGAAACGATGATACCATTCCCCGATGTCGTCATATGGATCAACCGAATTGGCCGGATGCTCTGGGCAATAGGCATTATGGTAGTAGGGCTGGCTTGCACACTTGAACCAAGGGACATGCCTTCTCTCAGCATCCCCAGTGTGATTTTGCCCTCAATACTTGTCTTTCTAGCAGGGTGTGGATTCATCCTATTAAGCTCATTTTTGGTCTGCAGCTTGGCACGGGAAATCTTGGCAAGTCTTTGAGGCCCTGATTAGATGCAGAATCGCCTTTAATCTGATCACCCCCCAGATCATCTTGTAACGTCAAACCAGACTATTCAGGAGCCGATTGACTCCCACAGGTGGTGAGCGGCACCTTGACCAGCACGTTTGCCTACCCTTCGGTGAACTCAGGACAGGCAACGGCGACGGCCACAACGCCTCGATAGGGGCCTACTTCCTGGCCTGGCAGCACGACTCCGGCGGGCGGGACATCCGCGCCCGGCGCTTCTACAGCGACGGCACGGCGGCGGGCCAGGTCATCACCGTCAGCGCTACGGCGGACGACGAGCGCTCCCCGGCCGTCGCCTGCCGGTCGGCGGCCGGGCAGTGCCTGGTCGTCTGGCAGGCGCACGACGGCGTCAGTTGGGACCTCTTTGGCCAGCGGGTGGGCGGGGCGGGAGCGTTGCAGGGCGAGGTCATCACCGTCACCGCCGACGTCACGGCCACTGAAAAGGTGCCCGACGTGGCCTACCGCGCCGGAGAGGGCGAGTACCTGGTCGTCTGGCAGGACGACCACAGCGGGGTAGACGTCATCTACGCCCGGCGGGTGTCGGTAGGAGGCGTGCTGGGCGACGTCATCACCGTCACCGGCGTGACCACGGTGATCCAAAGGAACCCCGCCGTGGCCTACAACCCCGACGACGACGAGTACCTGGTCGTCTTGCAGGCGGGGGTGAGCGGCGACTGGCGCATCTATGCCCGGCGGGTGTCGGGGACGGGCGTGCCGCAAGGGGACAACCTGGTCATCGTCTCGGTGAGCGGCTACGACAACGTCCTGCCGGCCGTGGCCTACGACTCCCGCGCCGGAGAGTACCTGGTGGTGTGGACCTACATCGGCAGCGGCAACGACACCGGGGTGTACGCCCGGCGGATCGCGCCCGACGGCACAGCCAGGAGCGACAGCGGAGCGATTTCCAACGCCACGGGCAGCCGGCAAGAGATACCGGCCGTGGCCTACGGCGGGCAGGCGCACCTGGTCGCCTGGCAGGACAACCGCACCGGCGATTGGGTCATCTACGGGCGGCAGTACGGCGCGCTGGTGGCCGACTTCTGGGCGACGCCGTTGATCGGCACCGTTCCCCTGACCGTGACCTTGACCGGCGAGAGCACGCCGTGGGGGACGATTGACAGCTACGAGTGGGACTATGGCGACGGGGTCACCAGCACCACGTCTGCCGTTACCCACAGCCACGTCTACACCGCCGGCGGCGTCTACACGGTGAGCCTGACGGTGAGCGGCGACGGCGAGAGTGACACGCTGACGCGGACGAACTACGTCACTGTGTACCCCGTGCCGGTCACGACCATCATCACCTACACCTACGACCTGCTGTACCGCCTCGCCTCGGCGTCGTACTCCAGCGGCGAGGTGTACACCTACACCTACGACGCGGCCAACCGCCTTGTCCTGAGCAAAGTCGAAGGGTTGACAAGTGTGGGCGGTGTGGCGTATACCTGGGACGCTGCCAACCGGCTGACCCAGGTCGAGCCAGGTTTCTCGCGCCAGTTCCTTCACCCCAGCTCTTTCACCGGTTTGCAGGTGGCGTGGAGGTAGCCAAAGTCGCCCCGGGGAGGGATGATCTCCAGCACTTCGACGATCTCGAACGTCTCGCCGGCAAACTCTATGCGCTCCCCGACCTCCGGGCGCTCTTCTTGATTCATAATGGTGCCCGGGTGTCCTCCTCCGATCACCACGTAACTCACCTGGTAGATCATGATGCCTCCCGATTCGTCGCTGTCTGGCCCGCGGCGCCCTCAGCGCCAGGCCAAGTTATAGTGCCGCAGCTTGAAGCTCAGGTCGGCGGCGATGTTGCCCATGACAATGTAACCAATGTGGGTGTCCTCGTCGCACAGTTGGACAAATTCGTCACGGCTGATGACATAGAGTTTCGTGCCGTCGGACGCTGCATTTACCGACGCCGACCGCAGTCCCCGGTCAACCAACGCCACCTCGCCAAAGATCTGTCCTTTGCCCAGGTGGATGATGGGCGTCGGCCCTGGCATCGAAGGAGTGCCCAGCGAAACCTGGGCGGAGCCTTCCTGGATGACGTAGAGATCGGTGCTGGGTTCCTTCTCCCGGACAATGACGTCGCCTCTGTCGTGGGTCTCCTCGCGACAGAGGCCGGCGATGCGTGCCAGTTGCTCGTCGGACAGGCCAGAAAAGATACTGACTTGCTTCAAAAGGTCTATAGACACCATCTTTATTCTCCCTTCCTGGTGCGACGAATGTCGCTCATCGTGGCTGAATCTGGGACAGGCCGCGCTTTGTCCTCGGTCGCGGGGTGGCGGTGGAGGGATGTATGGCTTGAAACCGCGCAACGGGTACATCAAGGGCCTGAGCGTTTACAGGTGGGGAAGGAGAGATTCGAACTCTCACGGGTTGCCCCACGTGATCCTAAGTCACGCTCGTCTGCCAATTCCGACACTTCCCCATTTGACCCGGATCAAGATTATACAATCTATCACCATTTTGGGCAAGTAGGGGCGGAGCGTGGTCCGCGCCTACTTGCGTCCGAACTCGCGCTCCAATTGCGTCCGGCTCAAGTGAATCATGGTCGGCCGGCCGTGGGGGCAGGTGCGGGGCATGGTCGTCGCCTCCAACTGTCGCACCAACTCGCGCATCTCTTCGTGAGAGAGGGCCTGGCCGGCCTTGATGGCGGCCTGCTTGCACACGCTGGCGATGAGTCGCTTTTCCTTTTCTCGCTCCAGCGGACGACGACCGGCTAGAGCCTCTTCCAACACGCTGATCATTGCCTGGCGCAGGTCAAGCCCGCTGTGGCCGTGGGCGAAAATGACTGGCACGGCCCGCACCAGAAAAGTCTGTCCACCAAAGGGTTCAATCTGGAAGCCCAATTCGGCCAGTAGATCGCGGTGAGCTTCCAGCGCCGTAGCCAGGTCAGGAGGTAACTCTAGCGTGAGCGGTTCCAGCAACGTCTGCGAGGTCACCTGCGCGGCGTCTCGACTGGCCGACATTTGTTCATACAGCACCCGCTCGTGGGCGGCGTGCTGGTCCAGCAAATAGAGCCCTTCTGGCCCCTCGGCGATGATGTACATCTGCGCCACCTGGCCCAGCACCCGCAGTGGCGGCAGTTGTCGCGGTGGCTCAAAGGCCAGCGTCGGTTCCCCCTCTGCACCCCCCACTGCCTCGGTGCGCTGTACCTCCATAGCCAGTTGCGTCGCGCTGCGAGCGTCTGCCGGGTCTGCGCCCATCAAGGCCTGCCGCCGTTCCCATTGCCCGTTCTGGGCCGGCGCTGTCCACGCGCCGACCTGGGGGATGGGAGCCTGATCGACCAGCGCCCGGCGCGCTGTCCGCTGCACGGCCCGAAACACTGTATCCGTCTCGCGAAATTTGACCTCGCTCTTGGCGGGATGGACGTTCACGTCCACCAGGGCCGGGTCCAGCTCGATCTTGAGCACCGCCACCGGCGAACGGCCCACCGGCAGGAGGGTGTGATACGCCTGCCGCAGCGCGTGAGTGAGCATCCGATCTTGCACCCAGCGTCCATTTACAAAGAAGGTGATGTGGTCCCTGCCTGCGCGGTGCAACGTCGGCGCTCCAACATGGCCGTCCACGGCAATACTCCCGGTCTCTACCTGGCCGGCCGGTGACGAGCGAACCTCGATCATCTGGCGGGCTACGTCCAGGCCATAGACTCTGACCAGCACGTCATGGAGGCGGCCGCTGCCGACTGTCTGGAAGGTGAGCCGGCCGTCGTGCAGCAGGGTAAAACGCCGCTCGGGGCAGGCCATGGCATATCGCGTGACGAGGGCGTCAATGTGCCGCCGCTCAGTGGCATCGGTGCGAAGGAACTTGAGGCGGGCCGGAATGGTGGCAAACAGATTCTCAGCGGTGACGACGGTGCCCACAGGTGTGCCTCGTCCTTCGCGGTGGGTGATGTGACTGTCGGCCACGCGGAGCAGGGTGCCCATCGCTTCGCCGGCAGTGCGAGTGAGCAGTGTCACCTGGGCCACGGCGGCGATGCTGGCCAGTGCCTCACCCCGGAAGCCCAGCGTGCGGATGCGCACGAGGTCGTCCACCCCAGAGATCTTGCTCGTAGCGTGACGGGCGAAGGCCAGTTCCGCCTCGTCGGCCGGGATGCCACTGCCGTTGTCGGCCACCCGGATGAGGCGCTTGCCGCCCCCTCGTACTTGGATCTTGATCTCCATCGCGCCGGCGTCTATGCTGTTTTCCATCAGTTCTTTTACCACCGAGGCCGGGCGTTCCACCACCTCCCCGGCGGCGATCTTGGCGGCCACCTCGGCTGGCAATATGCGGATCGGCATTCGTCTGGCTCCTCCTCTGCCGGGCTCAAGCCACAGAATGGTTTTGTGCATTGGTAACCGTTCACCAGGGGGTTCTTGCCAGAGAACCCCATTGGCCTCTGGAAGACACCTTGCAGCCAGCAATTGTTGGCGCGTGGAGCACCAAAAACCGGGTTTCTGATCTGCCCCCTGAACGCTCACGTGCATTGTACTCCAAAAGCCGATCAGAGGCAAGCGGCCAAAGTCATCAAGATAAAGCCCACAACAGGGTCATCAGGGCGCAGACGGCAGTGATGACCATCGCGATGACAAACGTCGTGCGGATCACCTGTGCCTCTTCACCGATGCGGTCAATGCTGGCCGAGGCGTTCTGCAGCTTGGCCGGCGAGATGACGCTGACCAGCCCGCCGCCAATCCCGCTGGCGGCTGCGACCAGCAGCCCCGCTGCGCCGATTCTCTGCGCCGTTGAGAGGTGGAGCGCCGTCAGCATGGCGATGGAGGAGGTCTCGGAGCCGCCCTCATCTTTCAAACTCGGCTGGGGCGAGCTAGCCCGGCGAGGAGTGCGTGTAGA
>CAYVPU010000099.1:0-11147 GCA_964453885.1 uncultured Anaerolineae bacterium
ACCCACAACATTCGGTTTCGTAGACCGCTCCTCTATCCAATTGAGGTACGGGCGCAGGGTAAAAAGTATAACACAAGAACCACACGCACGCAAATGAGCTAGGTTTCTCCAGTAAGGATTCGCGTCAGGCGGAGGCGTGCTTCCATACGCAGGCGAATTTCCTCTTCAACGCGGGGATGCAGCTTGTACAGCTTCTCAAAACCCTCTTTGTCAAAGACAAAGACTTCCAACGGCTCCACAGCCGTGATGTTGGCATTGCGCCGATCTCCGGTCAGCAAGGCTGTTTCGCCAAAGAAATAACCTGGTCCCCGGTAGCCAAGGAATCGGCGTATCCCCATGGCCACTTCCACTCGCACAGTGATGTGGCCGGAAGCCAGGATGTAGAAATCCGAACCAGGTTCCCCTTGCTGAATGACAACTGTGTCGGCGGGAATGTGTTGCAAGCGTGCCCAACGGGCCACTTGCCGGATGCCCTCCTCGTCCAGGGGAGCCAGCAGAGCCACGTCGCGCAGCCGACGTGCCATTTCCTCTTCCAATGAAGTCGTTGCCATGGCAAAGAGGGCGGCAATGGGACGGCTCTGAAGCAAATACAAATGATCGTGATGCCAGGCAAACTCTATGTCCGCCGGCTCACCAAAGAGGTTTTCCACCCCAAGGCAGAGCTTTACCAGGTCTCGGATCCCACTGTCTGGCAGGCAAGGCTCTGCCTGCTGGTCTGGAGACACCGCTTGCACTTTTGTACCGCCGTTTGTCAGGGGTATCAACCGCACGTTCTTGTCGGACACCCATCTGTCTACCACTGCCAAGTCTGTTTTGCGCACCACGTAATTGTCGGGTGTGACCAATTCGGAGATGATGGCCTCGCTCAGGCCCCAAACCGCGTCAATGATTACTTCTTCTGCTTCGCCGGTGATGGGGTTGGCCGTAAAGACCGTGCCGGAAACGGTGGCCGAAACCAGCTCGTGCACGACCACAGCCATGCGCGCGCTGGTGTGAGTCAACCCATTTTGCTCCCTGAACAGGATGGCCCGGGCCGTCCAGAGCGAAGCCCAACACCTTTTGATGTTCTCCAACAACGATTCCCGGCCGATGACGTTGAGAAAGGCGTTGTGTTGGCCGCCAAAACTAGCTGGTGGCTGTCCCTCCACCGTAGCTGAAGGCCGCACCGCCAAGGGGATCAGAGGGTCTCCTAGATTCTGGAATAGATCCTGGGCCGCTGCCTTAATGGTCTCCTGCACCGTCGTTGGCATGGGGGCACGGTACACCTGATCCTGGATGATAACTGAAATACGCTCAATGTCTGCCGGGGCTTTCGAAGCGTCGTCCAGGCGTTCCTGGATCTGGGCCCACAGACCTGAGGCGGCAATGTGTTCCAGGTAAGCATCCACGGTCACACAAAAACCTGTGGGCACCGGCAAGCCAGCAGAACTCATTTGTCCCAGGTTGCTGCCTTTTTGCCCTACCAGGGTCATGTCCTTGGCCTGGATTTCATTCAGCCAGATGATGTGACGGCACACGGCTTTCTCTCCTCCCTTATCAATCGCTGATGGGGACACCATGTAGAAAGTGTACCACAATTGCTCTGAAAGTCAAGCAGTTTGCGTGTCCAGGTTTTTTTTAACCCGACACTGAAACGAGGAGAGGGTTTTTGAACCGGCAAGTCGAGCTGGCTAGTCCTGCTATACACGTGGGTGTAAATCCCTCCCCAGTCAGGCGTTGGGAGAGAGCGCCGGCCGAGTAGGCCTGTACTGAGCGTAGTCAAAGTAAGCGAAGCGACGTATCGAGGCCAAGCGGCTTATGGAAGGTGCTCTCGTTGGCAAAAAACGCTTGGTTTCGATGACTTTTGAAAAATGTTCTGTTGTGGTGTACTAGATTGACGTCCCAATGAGCTGATGGTATAATGAGGTTCAGGGGTCGGTTGAATTTTCGGAATCGTCGTTTCGCGCCTCAACAATGAGGGGGGACTTTTGGGTCTCAGGGCTGAAATCCAGTTGCCGCCGTTCGACACCAGTCGTTTCCACGGCGGTGCACACGTCAATTTGGTGGAGGATGGCACCGTCACTTTTATCTTCACTGCCCCTCACAAGCCCTATGTGAGCGTGGTAGGCGAGTTCAACGGATGGGACATCCATGCCCATCCTATGTGCTTTGACGGCGACTGTCTATGGTGGAGCACTGTTCCGCTGGCGCAGCCGACGCGCTACCAGTTCTACGTTGAGGTTGACGATGTGGTGAACCGGGTGAGGGTGGGCGATCCATATGCCCGCCAGGTGCAATGGGACCACAATGGTCCCAACGCTTACTTGAGCTTCTGTGAATCATACGAATGGCAAGAGGAGGGTCGGCAGCCACCGACGCCCGATGAGTTGGTGATCTATGAGCTCTGCGTACGCGATTTCGGCGGGCGACGCGAACCGCACGCCGATGTGTACGGCACCTTTGCCGATGTGGCTGACCGCTTGCCCTATCTGCGCGACCTCGGCATCAATGCTATTGAGTTAGTGTCGGTGGCCCAGTTTTCCATGAACAGTGCCTGGGGAACCAATCCGGTTTTTTTGATGGCTCCGGAGCGCACCTATGGCACGCCCAATGACTTGAAGGCGTTGGTGGACGCCGCGCATCGGCAGGGCATTGCCCTCATCGTGGACCTGGTGTTTAGCACGGGCTGGCAAGACCATCCCTACTACCTCATATACCCGCCCATGCTCTCCCCCGACGGGCGGCCCATGGCCGACTGGAACCCCTTTTTCCGCCACTCCTGGCACACAGATAGGGATCTGGTGCGCTTTGACTGTTACTCTGACCTCACCCTGACTTATTTGCGCGATGTGGTGCGCTTTTGGCTGGAGGAGTATCGCGTGGACGGCCTGCGCTTCGACGGCGTGGCTGCCATTGACTTTGATCCCAACAACCCCAGGCGGCCCACCTTTGATCCCGATCACGGTATTGCCGCGCTGGCCCACGAGGCGCGACAGGCCAATTCCAGTGCGATTCTCATTGCTGATTACACGGTCGCCTCTGGTACCAATCCTGCCAAATCGGCCGTCCGTCTGATGAACGAGACGGAAATAGATGCCGCGTGGTGCGAGATGTTCCCCGGCGTAATGGCCAATGCCTTGGCCGAGGGTTGGCAATGGGAACGCGAGCCGATGGAGCGCGCTGTCGGTGAGTGCCTGGATGTGGAACTCGGTGCTGGATGCCGGCCGGTCAAGTACCTGGCCAACCACCGCACGACGCGGCCGATTCACACCATCAAGTTTCACTGTTTCTATCACGTTCAGCCCCATCCGTCGGTGGCGGAGGGCTATCCCACCTCAGGTGACGTGGCCATGCGGAAGGCGCGCCTGGGCTTGCTGACACTCTTTACCTCTCTGGGCACGCCGATGCTGTTGGCCGGGCAGGAGTTTGCGGAGGACAGCGCCAGTACCGTGTACTTTAACCCCATAGATTGGGCTTTGTTGGAGTGGGAGAAGAACCAGGCGCATCTGGATTTCGTCCGCCGCCTCATCTACTTGCGGCACGAACACGCGGCATTGCGCGCGGTCAACATCGAGTTCTATCCAACTGACTTTGCGGCTGATAAACTGCTGTGTTTCAGGCGTTGGGACAAAACCGGCGATGTGGTGATCGTAGTCCTAAACTTTGACAATCGCCCCCGTCAGGTGCAACTCTGCTTCCCGGAGCCAGGCCAATGGCGTGAGGTGTTGTCAGGGGATGCGGTGGAGGTAGCGGGCCATGAGGCGGGGGTGATGGTGCCTGAGTGGCATGGCGCCGTGTTTGTGAGAGGGGTTTTGGAATCTTGACGCGGGTGCCGTGTTTGTCCGCTCCGGTCGGGTCACTGACTCGACCGAAGCAGGGAATATGAAAAACAAGAGAGCGCAATGGTCGTTTGGCCATTGCGTCCTTTTACGTTTGGGGAAGTAAAAGCTCTCGGAGCGATTCTGTGCCGCTTCTCTCCAGGGGAACGTTAAGGGCGACGGTAGTTCCCTGGCCAGGCGCTGAGACGATGGAAAGCTCTCCGCCGAGCATCTGAGCGCGCTCGTGCATGTTGATCATGCCCAGACTACCCTCTCGTCCTTTGGTGGGATCCAGCTTCGTGGTATCGAAACCTTGGCCGTCGTCACGTACGATGACGATCAATCGTTTCTCATCTACCGACAGTTCAACCCACACGTGCTGGGCATGAGCGTACTTTTTGATGTTGATCATGGCCTCTTGTACTACGGCAAAGATCTCCTTTTCTGCCCGGCCCGCCAGCCGCTGGTCGAATCCGCCAGTTTTCAGCATTACAGGGAAACCCTCCGTGTCTTGGATCTGCCTGGCGTAAAACTCTAGAGCCGGTACCAAGCCTTGTGTCTCCAGAGTGACGGGTCGTAGGTCGAAGAGGAGCGTACGCACCTGTTTCAGGGCGCGATCGGCGATCGACGTCATTTCGGCCAGTTCTCTGTCCACATTTTCCGGCTCGTGAACCAGCAACTTGCGCGTGAATTGCAAACCCATTCGGATGGCTGCCAGCAATTGAGTGGGACCGTCGTGCAGGTCGCGAGCCAGCCGCTTGCGCACGTTTTCTTCCAGAGCGACGAGGCGCTCTTTTTCTTCTCTCAGTGCCCGCACCAGTCGAGCATTCTCGATGGCAGTTGCCGATTGTGCTGCAAAGGTCATCAGCAGTTCGAGGTCGGCCTGGTTGAACCGCTCGCCGCTCGTCTTGTTGAGAACCTGAAGCACACCAATCATGGTACCCCGGGTAATGAGAGGGACGCAGATGATGCTGGCGGTGCGAAAGTGCCCGCTCTCAAATCCCTCGTAAAAGTGCTTGTTCTGACTGACGTCGTCTACGATGAGGGGCTCGCGCGTGGTCAGCACCCTGCCGGCAATACCCTTGTCTTTGGACATGCGTTGATGCTCCAGCGCTTCCCCACCGCCACCGATGACGACCTCAAAAACCAGTTCATCGGTAAGCTTGTCCAGCAACAGCAACGAGCCAGCGACGGCTCCTACTACCTTGATAGCTGTGCTCAGAGTGTTCTTTAGAAGGGTCTCCAGGTTCAGATCCGAGGTGAGTCTAAGGGTCATTTCCTGCAAGACCTGGAGAGCCATAGCCTGCTTACTGAGGTTCAGGTACTCTTGCTGAAGGTGGGCGTTCTTTTTTTTGAGCGCGGTGAGTTGCTTTTCAAGAGACTGTTTGTTCAAGAATCACTCTCCCTGGGTTCCCCTCTCTAGAAAATCAACGTGAAGGAACTTGAGGGGCTATAAGGGCCTGGATTTTGGGCAGCGCCTCCCGCGCTGCTTCTTCTCCCGCGTGGATCAGGGCTTCTACCTTGTCGTAATCCATCGTTGTAAAAGTCTCGATGCGCGGGCGGATGAGTACGTTTACCGGGCCCATCCGCGTCTTGCTGATCTCCCATTCCATGAGTGCCTTCTGCCGGTTAAGGATGTGGAAAAAGTTCAAATCCCGACCCCTGGTTGTTCCCTTGAGCTGTGCCTCTTTTGCAAAGCCGGCAACGACGCTGCAACCGATGATGATGTTAGCGCCGCGCTGGGCCAGGACGTTGGCCGGCAATGGGTTGAAAGGGCCTCCATCAATGAGGAGGTGATCTCCTACCCGTGCTGGCGCAAAGATGCCGATCATTGAGATACTGGCCCGCACCGCCGGCGCCACTGGGCCTTTCTCAAAGACGACTTGTTCTCCCGATAGGATGTCGGCGGCAACGATGTGCATGGGGATCTTGAGGTCATCAAACGTGCGACCACCCAATACCTGGTCAATGTACCGGGTTGTCTTACGACCCCAAATCAGGCCCGACTTGGGAGGAATCTGGAAATCCCACAGTCCGCCCCTCAGTTTGGTCTTCTGCAGTAGGCCGAGAGCAAAGCCGGTCACCTGGTCCAATTCCAGGCCAGCGGCGTATAGGGACCCAAACAGGGACCCGGCGCTGGTGCCGGCGATCATGTCTATGGGAATCCTCGCTTCTTCGAGCACGCAGAGTACGCCAATGTGGGCAATGCCCCGTGCACCGCCGCTTGAGAGGGCTAACCCTACCGTGCGCCGAGAAATACGCCGTGCCAGGCGATCGAGTGACGTTTGATCGGTGGCGCTCTGCCATATTTTCCCCCGGGACGATTGCACCATCCAGGGTTCTGGTTCGCAGTCCAGCAACAAGCCGACGTCGGCCAGTTCCATGGCTTTAGATGTGATCTCTTGCCTCTGTGGGGAGCCACTCATCAACACCCAGTCGAATTTCTCGGCCAGATAGCCCAACGTCTCTGCCAGGCCGCCCCGCCGGAGGTAGGTAGTGGACTGGCTGTCCAGCACCGTGATGCCGGCAGCGTGCATCGCCTTTTCCTCGGCACGGGTGAGGGCCAGTCCTCCCATATCGTAGAGGACGACCCGCTGACCTGTCTGCCTGGCCAGGCTCATGGCCAGCCCACCTACATTGGAGCCGACAACGGCAACGAGGTTATACTCCTCCAGGCGGATGGGCATGTGACTGGTTTCCACCAGGCGGCGGCTCAACTCCCGGCTCATCTGCAAGGCGATAATGGCGTGATCTTCCAGCATGGCTTCCAGATCATGCTTCCGCAGCACCCACACCTCGACGTCAATCACCACCCGCACCGTCGCCGAGCGGGGTTCATCCAGCAGCAGGGCCAGTTCGCCGAAAAAGTTGCCCGGACCCAGGTAGGCCAGTATCTTTTCATCGGACGATGGCCCAGTCACCACCTGCACCTGTCCCGACTCAATGAGGTACAGAGCGTCGCCTTCTTCGCCTTCACTAAAGATGACTTGGCCTTTCAGGTATCGCTCGCGATGGAGTTGCTCCGAAATTGCCTGTAGCTCAGTATCCGGCAACTCGCCAAAAAAGGGAATTCGACGAAGGTTATGTAACATGGAGGCGTCCTCTCTATCTCCCCTGCCATCAATAGTAGCCAGGTTGTCAGTTCCATTATAGCACAACTTTCCTGTTTCGCCAATGAGCGCCAATTTCTCGTTTCTTTGCGATTGCTCGACAAGTGTGGTACAATACGCTTGATTATCCCTGGCCTTGGCATGGCCAGTTCGGATTGTCTTGGCAGCAAGTGGTTACTACTTTCCCACCACACATGGCAGGGACACTAGCCGGACGCGAGAGGATGCAGAATGAAAGATGAACCGAGCCGCAATCAGAGATGTGGTTCCTATCTTTCGCCAGAATCTGGGTCTGGGATCGAGCGATCCCAGGTGGTGCCGTCGTCGGCCCTGTCAGAACAGGAACCGCGTTGGCAGCTTGATCTTGCCACCCTCACGGACGTTTCCCTCGTGCTCAACTCCATCCTTGATCCAGAGGAGGTTTTTCGCGCCATTGTCTTGACGGCGACTCGGGTCATTGACTGCCAGGAATTAGCCATCTTTGACTTGGATCCCAGCGGCACGATGCTCTCCTTGCGAATGAGTCACGGTCTCAGCGCAGATTTCGTTCAGGCAGCGCAATGCTTACCTGTAGACTCTTGTTGGATGGGTAGCGTCAGGACGGGTGAGGTCATGGTCGTCAGTGACATTGCCGCTGATCCACACTTGGCTGAATTTTTCGCCATGGCCAAAGCTAAGGACTTGCGGGCTTTTGTGGATTTGCCTCTCGTTGTAAGGGACCGGACCGTTGGCTGTCTCGTGCTTTGTTTCGCTGAACCGTGCACTTTTACCGAGTTCGAACTAGAGTTGCTGGCCATTTTCGCCAACCAGGCAGCTTTGGCCTTGCACAATGCTCGCCTGTGTGACCGGCTGGAGCGACGGGTGCGAGGGTTGTCTGGTCTGGCTCAAGCGGATGTCTTTGGACAGCGGGAGCAGTCGTTAGTGGCTCCCTTTGCCATTGAGGACGTCCGGCAGTATTATCCGGTTCTGCAAGAACGGCACCTGATCCAGACCATCCTCGCCAGCATGACGGACGGCGTGGTAGTGACAGATGCCAGTGACAACGTTGTGATGTGCAATCAGGCAGCAGAGGAGATGCTGGACATACGGGCAGGACGCCGCTGGGCACTGGAGCAGGCGTCGGAGGAGCCGGTTGGCTGGGCGAGAGCGTCGGTGAGAGGGGATGGCCTGGCGCTGGTCAGGGGTCAATGGCAGATCACGTTGGAGCGAGATGGCCGGATACTGGGTATCAGCACTACGCCGTTGGCCGGCGACGAGGGCGAGAAACAGGGGGCCGTGACCGTGATCCGCGACCGCACCCGTTGGACAGAACTGGATCAGATCAAATCTGATTTTATCAGCCTGGTATCGCACGAGTTGCGCACCCCACTGACCACTATCAAGACGCTGGTGAGCTTGTTGAAGAGAAAGCAGAGGAGTGAAGAGGAGCGCGAATACCTGGATGTCATCGATTCTGAGGTAAATCGCCAGGTGAAATTGGTGGATGACCTTTTGGAGGTGGGGCGCCTGGAGGCGGGCGACGTGGAGTGGACACTGGGAGAGGTGTCTATGAACGATGTGATTGAACAGGCGGTTCGGGTCTGTCTCCCTCTGGCTAGAGAGAAACGAATCGTTTTGATCAGACAACGCCTGCCGGCATTGCCCAAAGTCATGGGCACGCTCCGGCGACTGCAGCAGGTGTTGATAAATCTGTTGGTCAACGCCGTCAAATATACCCCGTCTGGTGGGCGCGTGAGTGTAGAGGCCGGCAGCGATCAAGACACCGTCTGGGTGGCCGTTAGCGACACCGGGCCAGGCATCCCCAAATCGGATCTGCCCTATGTGTTTGACAAATTCTATCAGATTCGGCGACGTGGGCGGAAACAGGAGGGTGTAGGTCTGGGTCTCGCCATTGCCTGGCAGATCGTTGAAGCATCAAAGGGGACTATTGAGGTGGAGAGTGAGGAAGGAAGTGGAAGTTGCTTCACGGTGCGTTTGCCCCGGGCTCGAAAGATCGTGGCGGCGATGAGGGAGAGATGGAAGGAGGGAAGGGATGAAGGCGCGAATTCTATTGATAGACGATGAACCGGCCCTCTTGGATGCGCTGGGTGCGTACTTTCGTTACGCTGGCTATGAGGTAGTGACCGCATCCAGCGGTGAGGATGGCCTGGAAAAGCTGCGCGATAGCCACCCCGACCTGATCATCTGTGACATCATGATGCCCGGCATGGACGGTCTCGATGTGCGCCAGGCGTTGGAGGAAGACCCTCGCCATCGTGACACGCCATTTATCTTTCTGACTGCTAAAGACCAACTTGGCGACCGTTTGCGCGGTCTGCGCTCCGGTGCAGACGACTACATTGGCAAACCTTTCGAGCCGATAGAGCTAGAGGCACGGATTGAGTCGCTGTTGCGCCGCGTGATGCGCGACCGTGCCGCAGCGGCGCAGGAAGTGGAAACCCTGAAAGAGAACATTCTGGCCAACGTGACCCACGAACTGCGCACCCCGGTCGCCGTCGTGCGCAGCACGCTGGAACTGGCGTTGGAGGGCGCTTTTAGAAGCGATGTGGGACTGGAGCATAGTTTCCTTGCGCGAGCGCTGGAAAATACCTCAAGTCTCCAACGGCTGATAGATGATCTGTTGCTTATGGCGGTCCTTGGCAGTGATGATTTCCAACTACTCTTGGAACCGGTCTCGGTGGCCGAGCTTTTGCGTCTCAGCCGGGTCAACGTCTGGCGCGTTGGAGCCGCCGATGCGCTGGTGGTTCACGAGCCAGAGCCCCCTGATCTGACAGTGTGCGCCGACCGGCGCTCTCTGCAGGCTGCTTTGGACCACCTGGTGGACAATGCGCTCAAGTTCTCGCCAGCGGCGCCGGTGGAGGTTCGAGCTGAGGCGCGGGACGATGGGGTGGCTATCGCAGTGACGGATCGAGGGGAGGGCATCCCCACCGAGCACCTGCCGCATATCTTTGATCGCTTCTATCAGGCCGACATGTCTTCCTCCCGGGCCCATGAGGGTCTGGGGTGTGGCCTGTACCTTGCCCGGACGTTGGTGGAAGCGCACAGCGGGCACGTAGAGGTAGAAAGCCATGCCGACCAGGGAAGCCGGTTCACCATCTGGCTGCCCCAGGGGTTGCCACAGGGTTTGTATCGGGTGAGGGATTTGCCCAGGGAGAAAGACCGTCTCCAGGGAGGTTTGTAGTTTAAAGACTGTTTGGCATCCATCATGCTGGGCAAGACGGCAGAGACCGTCACGTGTTATGCCATCGTGGACGAGAGGGGGTGGGTGTAAGTTGGCATCTTGCCGTAGGATTACAATTCGATTTCTATTGTTTCGACCACGATGTCGGCCTGGCGCAGTCCCTCTGGGGAGAGGGGTTGCGCCTTTTTGCGTCGCCCATAGTAGGCGTAGGCCCCCAGCATGATGGCTGCTGGCAGGCCCACGATCAGCAGCAGATATGGTGCGGCAGGCAAGTGAGGTGCTGCTGAGAAGCGATCCAGGTTGAAAAGGATGAGGGCCAGGGCTATCCAGACGGTGAGAAAGTTGGGGATGGGATCACCAGAGCGGATGAGGCGCAAACCCTGCGTTCGCTGCCGGGTGAACGGCCACAGCAGATTGCTGCCCATGAAGCCGAGTTGGTCTTCCAGCACGTGGACGGCCACGCCCAGGCCGATGGCCGCCCCAAAGACCGGCCCCAACAGCAGCCCCCCGGCCAGCCCCAGGGCCGCCGCCAGCGTCAGCGAGTGGGACCAGCGGCGATGCCAGGGAAGAAACGTGACGTGCACGGCGTCGTCCCGCCGCTCGAAGCGGAAGCAGGGGCCGCTAAAAATGTCTATCTTTGTTTCGGCGTCGTAGGTGTGCACCATCGGCGCACCGACGGTCGCCCGGCCTTCCACCGCGCCGGGTAACTCGCTGTCGGGGTAGGGCATCTGCGCGATGTTGACGACCGGCCCGGCCCGCACGATCACCTCGTTCGTCTCGGGCGAGAAATGGACCGCGTACTGTCGCCACAGGTTGCTGCTCAGCCGGATCGTGTGGAGTTGCACAGTCCTGGGCTGGCCCGTCTCAAAGGTGGCTCGCATCGCCGTTGCGACCCGGTCGGCGATGGCCTGGGCGTCAAAGCTGGCCTCCGCCGGCGCGATCTCGTCATCAAGATGCTCAAGGTAACGGGCAAACTTAAAGTCCAGCGTGTCCGGCAGCAGGGCGAACGCCCCGGCCAGTGCCAGCACCAGCGAGCCCCGCTCCGCTGACGCCACCGCC
>CAYVPU010000100.1:0-2136 GCA_964453885.1 uncultured Anaerolineae bacterium
AAACTCCGCGGAGTGCGGTTTTGCGCTGCTTCGTAGCGCACTACGAGCATCACTTCTTCTCAGGGCGCGAAATGTGACATTATTCGCTGTCACACGTGGCTCAGCGCAGCAGGGCAATGAGCAGCGTCAGAGACAACGGACTCAATAGGGTGGACAGAAAAATGACACCGGTGACAAAGTCTGGCAACACGTCGAACTCCAGGGCCAGGATGACCGACGTCACCGCTGTGGGCATGCTGGCCTCCAACACACAGGCACGGCGGGCATCTCCGCTCAGCCCTGTGACGGCCGCCAGTACCAGGCTCAACAGGGGAGCCAGGCCCAGGCGCAAAAAGGTGGCCGCAGAGACGCGCTTCAATTCTCGACCCAATGAATTGCGCGCCAATTGAACCCCCAGAAGGAGCAACATAACCGGTACAGCTGCGCGCCCCACCGCATCCAACCCCCTGAACCACGACGTCTCTGCTACTGACCAGGGTAGAGATCGCGCCACGAAGGCCAGGACCACGGCATAGACCATGGGCACCTTGAACACGTTCAGCAAGGCCGCTTTCACGTCGGCCCGACCCCTGGAGGCCAGAAAAATACCCAGCGTATTTACGAGCACGTTACTGCCGACGAAAAAGATGATGGCCCGGGCCAGCGCCTCTTCGCCAAAAGCGAACAAGTTGACAGAAAGGCCATAGTTGCCGGCATTTATAAACAGGACTGAGAGCAGGAACGCGCTCTCCTGCTGCCGGGTCAAACGAGCCAGCCGGGCTATGCTCCAGGTGATGGCCAACAAGCCGACCGTCAGTAACACTTCAAAGAGAATGATGCGACCGAATTCCTCGCCGCTGACAAAAGATCGCGTCAGGGATGTAAATATCAAACACGGAGTCAACACGTAAAAGCTCACACGCGAGATGGTCTTGACATCCAGGTGAAACTTTCGATCCAGCAGATAACCCAACCCCGCAGCGATAAAGACCGGCAGAATGTTCTCGACAAAGATAGAGAGTAGAATGTTCACGGGACATCGTTGAAATCATCAAGGAGCGTGTCTTCGGCCTTGTCGTCGGGCCTTTTCCCGATCACCCCGCTGATCCAGTCCTCGGCCCAACCACTGGTCTCAGGTTCGGCATCTACTGTGGACTCATAGAGAGGAAACTGCACAGCGCCAGAGGCGAGGGCTACCTCGCCCAATGCATCTTCAACGGCTTCCTTTAATGGTTCGTCTTCCTGGTCAATGGCCTCGTAGTGAGCCTGCAAGACTTGGCGGGCTGTCGGACCGCCGATCTGCCCCAATGCCCAAATGGAGACTTCCTGAATCTCCCGATCTGGGTCATCCAGCAATCCAGCCAGGCGAGGAACGGCAGATGTTAACTCCAACTCACCGCAGGCGCGGGCTGCCTCATAGCGCAACTCTGGGTCGTGGCTGCGCAATTCGTCCAGCATCAGGGGTTGCCATCGAGCGTCCAGGTTACGACCCATGGCAAAGACGGCGGCCACGCGCATGCGTCGATCCTGGTGGTAATAGGCGCTCTCGATGATGCCGGGCACCTCATTCCGGCTGGAATAGGCCAGTGCCTCTACCGCCCGCTGCCATACCTCCACGCACTCTTCAGAGGAACGGACCAGGGCTAGCAGGATCTCTTCAATGGCCATCTGACGTTGGGGAGAGAGCCGGCCCAACTCGCCCAGCAGCACAAATCGGCCCAGGGCACTGACGGCAACGGCACGCACGAGCACGGCGGGGTCGTTTTGAGCCATACTCAGCAAGGGCTCTATGAGATCCTCGTCTTCGCACTCCCACAGCCCTTCCACCGCCCGGGCACGCACCTCTTTGTCAGCATCTCTTATGCAAGTACGGAAGACAGGCTCCAGGTCTACCTCAAGATTGCTCTCGGCAATATCGATCAGGAAACCGAGGGCCCGCCTCCGTCGCTCGAGCGGGATGTCTGGCCAGGCACGGCGAAACTGGGCCAGCTCCTCTCCCGAGAGATCAGAGAGATGATAGAGTCGCGCCACAGCCAGCGGCGTTTCCTCGTCGGCCAAATGTCGTATAAGCAGATTAATACCAGTCGTTTCCACCTCTACCCTCACCTCAATGGGTCTCTGGGAGTTTGCAGGGGTGACATATCCGGAGTCCCGAAC
>CAYVPU010000100.1:2236-11083 GCA_964453885.1 uncultured Anaerolineae bacterium
TCACCTCAATGGGTCTCTGGGAGTTTGCAGGGGTGACATATCCGGAGTCCCGAACCCTGTACTGACCGTCCAGGACAGTGTACAGGCCAAGTACAGGGCTGGGGAGTCCAACACCTTGGCCCTGCGAAATCCCAAAGAGCCACCTCAATTACTCGGGGGGTATGCCAACCTATTTTAGCACATCCTTATGGGCTGGTCAATCGGCGCTCTCGGCCAAGAAACCGGAGCCGGAGCGAGTACCCGCTCCGGCTCTCTTTCGTCTGGCGGTCTTGTTCACCGATTTGAGAAGCGAATCTTTTTAATCCGCCTGCACCGGCCCAAAGTGGCGGCGCTGCAGACCTAGCCGCCGGCCATCATGTGCAACACCCTGACCTGGCCCCCCTCGGGAACCTGGCGCGTGGCGTATTCATCCCTGGGCACCAGCACGTCGTCAATAGAGACAATGATGAGCGGGAAGCTGAACTTGAGCCGTTTCAGCAGCCGCGCCACCGTCATTCCTTCTTCCCATTCGATTTCAAACCTGTCGTTGACTCGGATCATTGCATTGGCAAATTGGTAGACTCGTTAGATCCAACTTTCGCCGATCTACCACTTTCTTACGGGATATATGGTTTGACCACCTCGACCACCTCGGGAAAGTCAATGCCCAGCTCGTGCAGCTTTTCCGGCGTCGGCACACCGTCGGGTGTCCAGCCACGCCGCTGGTACACAGCATCGGTAAGTTTCTCGTATTGATCCTCGCGAAAGGCGCGCAGGGCGGCAATCTTTGTTTCGGTGCTCTTGTCCTCGGGGTCAAAGCCGACGATCTCGCGGAGTTGCTTGTCGTAGCGCTCAGCACGGGATTCGTACTCTTCCACGGTAACTGGCCCAACGCTGCGGTAAGGAATGGTATCGTTGAAGCGACGTCCGTAGCCCATGCGAATGTTGAACACTCGCTGAAAGTTGTACACCCGCTCCGACTGGAGGATAATGTCCTCCTTTGTCACATCCCGGCCGGTGACAGCCCGAAAGAACTGAACAAAGTTCTCCACGTGCTGTGGGATCTTGGCTGGTTCGTCGGTCTGGGCGTTATCTTCCGGCACCACGTCGTTCCAGATGATCTTGCACAGACCATTGAGGCCAAACCAGGTGCGCCACATGGGGTAGTAGTGTAATGCCTCGGCTTTGTCCTCAAAGGTGGGGATTCGGTTGTTCACCATGTCCATAAAGATGAGCCAGGCCTCATCGTGCTGAGGGCCTTTCAGCGTCAGGCCATAGCCACCCTGCATGGCCACCGACTCTTTGGTCACATACTCTGAGTATTCCAGACCCTTGCTCTCCATGCCAATGTCCTGCAAAAACTGGGGATCGCCGCCGTATTGCTCGACAAAGATCGTTTTCATGCGGCGGATGCCCTGGCCAAAGATCTGGCCAAAGCCCTCGCCTCGGGCCGTCTGGTGCAGCAGCTCCATGGCCGCTTCGGCACTGCGAAAGTTCAGCTCCAGGCCGCCGGTGATCTCTTTGTCGAGAATCCCCGCCTCGTAGCACTCCATCACAAAGGCCATGGCCGTGCCGAAAGAGATGGTGTCCAGGCCATAGGTATCGCAGTAAAAGTTGAACTCGGCCACCCAGAGGGGATCGAACACACCCATGTTGGAACCGCAACCAGCGATGGTCTCGTACTCGGGGCCATCCACGCCCACAATCTGCCCTTTATACGGGCCGGTGCGCAATGTCATACCCTCAATGGCCTTGGCGCAGGCCATGGTGCAGCCATACCAGCAGCCATCGCGGACGCCGGCCGGTTGGTACAGTTCACGGTACACACGGGCCGATATCTTGTGCGCCTCTGGGTGCGTGCCGTACTTGAAATTGTGGGTCGGCAACAAGTCGTAATCATTCATGATGGAAACCAGGTGCGCGGTGCCCACGCCAGCCATGTCGTTCTGGATCGGGTCTAGGCGGCGCATCTCCTCATTGACCTTGCGCCCTATTTTGTGCAGGAGCTTGGGATCGGCCGGGTTATTCAGGTCGCCTTTCATGTCGCTGAACTTGACGACCAGGGCCTTGATTCTCTTGTCGCGAAGGACAGTGCCGATGCCGCCTCGCCCGGCTTGCTTGTAGCGCATGCGGCCTCGCCGCGAGTCGTACCAGCTAAAGTTGAGGCAGCCAAAGCGGGCGTGCTCCGCGCCACTGCCTGCAGACACGCTAGAGATGGCACGCTTGCCCTTTTCGCTGTCAGCGTACATTTCGGCCATCTGCTCGCCTATGAGGTAGGTATCCACGGCCTCCTCTGGCGCTTCCTCGATAGTCACCCGGCTGTTGTCGCCGTCCACAAAGACAATGACATCCTCTTCCGCCTTGCCCTGGATCTCGATGGCGTCCCAACCGGCAAACTTGAGCAACGGACCATAGTAACCACCCACGTTGCTATCCATGATACAATTGGTGAGGGGCGAGAGGCTGACAACCAGCGACTTGCCTGCACCCGGATAGCCAGTGGTGCCACCCAACGGCCCGGACGAGATAATGATCTCGTTCTCCGGGTCGTCCCATTTTGTGTCCGGCGTCACCCCATCCCAAAGGAGCTTTAGTCCAAAGCCGCGCCCGCCGATGAATATGTCTTTCATCTGCTGCGTCACAGGCTTGCTGGCGATGGTGTTGTCAGATAGATTGACGTACAGGGTCCGGCCGGTGTAACCCCGATCTACGGCACCCGGCTCGTAGGTGAATTCGGCCAGTACATTGTGCGCCTGTTTCATGGCCTGAATATCTGTGGTACTCATGTTATTGCTTCCGCCTTTCTCTAGCTCTGCACCAAAACGATGACCGCCGGGAAGCGGCGGTCAAAGGGTCATAAACCTCCGCCCAATCTCCCGCGATTGGGTATAGATCAATATCTTGTCTGACTGTTCCTATTATACGAGATTTGAGAGAAAAACGCAAAGGGAAACCACCCCCGGTTTTCCCAATCGGCAGGTTTGTGGTATAATCATCAACTGTGGCATAACGGGAGATGCTAGTGGCACCAATCCTGAGCCACAAGTGACAAACGAGAGGAGCATCAACTGTGTTCAATCCTTTGAGCGCTCTCCTGGGTCTGTTTTCCCTGGATATCGGCATAGACCTGGGTACGGCCAATACGTTGGTTGTCATCCGCAACCGGGGCGTTGTCATCAACGAGCCCTCGTGGGTGGCCATCAACAAGCGCACCAAGCAGATCCTGGCCATTGGCAGCGAGGCGAAAGACATGGTAGGTCGCACGCCAGCCGACATTGTGGCCATCCGTCCCCTGCGAGACGGCGTCATCTCGGAATTTGACGTGACCGAAAAGATGCTAGACTACTTTATCAGGAAGGCGCACAGCAGCCTGTTGTTACCGGTGCCCAAGCCGCGCGTGGTTGTGGGCATCCCTAGCGGCGTCACCGAGGTGGAAAAACGGGCTGTGTACGACGCGACCATCTCGGCTGGCGCGCGGGAGGCATATCTCATCGAAGAGCCCATGGCGGCGGCCATTGGGGCTGGACTGCCCGTGACGGAGGCGATGGGCAGCATGGTGGTGGACATTGGCGGCGGCACCACAGAAGTGGCCATCTTTGCCCTGGGCGGCATGGTGGTCCGGCGCTCCCTCCGCGTAGCGGGCGACGAAATGGACGAGGATGTCATGGCTTATGCCCGCCAGAAATATAGCCTGCTCATCGGCGAGCGAACGGCCGAGCGCATCAAAATGACCATCGGTTCGGCCTATCCATTGCCGGAAGAAAAGACCATGGCCCTGCGGGGGCGCAACCTCATCACCGGACTGCCGGACTCGGTGGAAGTGAGCAGCATTGAGATCCGCGAGGCGCTCTCCAACGCGGTCAACTTGATTGTAGAAGAAGTGCGCAGCGCCCTGGATGAAACGCCGCCGGAGCTTATCGCGGACCTGATGGAACAGGGCGTCACCCTGGCAGGAGGCGGCGCCCTCTTGCAGGGATTGGCTGAACGGCTCTCGGAAGAGACGAGGATGCACGTCCACGTGGCCAAAGATTCTATGACTTGTGTGGCCCGGGGGGCAGGCAAGGTGCTGGAAGATTTCGATACTTACCGGAGAGTGTTGTCCCTGACGCAACGTAACGGCCGCGTCCGGCGGTAGGGGAGAGCAACCGGCGTTGAGCGGTTCATCCAACCGGAATCTCTTGCTCATATTCTTTGTGATCGCCACGCTCGCTGTCATCGTCCTTAACGAAGCTGGCTATCTAGAGCCTATTGAAGGGGCAATCCTCCGCCTGATCTCTCCACTCCAGGCTCGTCTGGCGACCATCGTGGAGACATCGGGCGGTTTGTTTAGGGCGGCGCGAGATTTGCGTGACCTGAGACAGCGAAACGAAGAGTTGGAGGAAAAGTATGCCCAACTTCTCATCGAGAATGTGGCCCTCAAGGAAGCCGCCCAAGAGAACGCCACCCTGCGCTATTTTTTCCGATTTGCCCAACAACACCCTGGCTTTCAGCTTGTCGGAGGCGAAGTAAAGGCCCGCGTCATTGGCCGCGATCCAAGCAACTATCTGCGCTACCTCACCATTGACGCTGGCCAGGCGCAGGACGTGAAGAAGGGCATGACAGTCATCGTCCCGCGCGGCCTAGTGGGGCATGTTCAGTCGGTTGGCTCTAATTGGGCCAAGGTTCTTCTCATCACCGACCCGCGTAGCTCGGTGAGCGCTCTAATTCAGACCAGCCGGGCGACTGGCCAGGTGCAGGGGCAGGTCAGTGGCGACCTGATGATGAAGTACATCTCGCAGGAAGAGATCGTCAGCGAAGGTGAGATCGTGTTGACCTCTGGCCTGGGGGGTAACTTTCCCAAGGGGCTGGTCATTGGGCAGGTCATCGCTGTCCAGCAGCGAGACAGCGACCTTTTTCAACAAGCCACCGTGCGTCCCACTGTGGATTTTGACCGGCTGGAAATGGTATTGGTAATCTCTGCTTTCGAGCCAGTAGATGTGACAGAGGAAAGCGAGGATGCAGCACGGGAGATAGAGGAACCATGATGGGGTGCAACCCCTATCTCGTGGTGCCGTTATTGCTGTCGGTGGCGTTGCTTCAGAGCACCGTATTGCCGGCGTTGACGATCATCGGCGTAAAGCCTGAATTGATGCTGCTCACGGTACTATCCTGGAGTCTTTTGCGCGGCGTAGAGGAAGGGTTGGTCTGGGCCTTGCTGGGCGGTATGATGTTGGATCTCTTTTCCGGCGGGCCGCTGGGGGCCTCCACTCTGGCCCTGTTGGTTGTCAGCTTTCTCTTTGGGCTGGCACAAGGCTCCGTAAGGCGCACCAGTCTTTTGCTGCCCATGGGGGCTGCCCTGGCAGGCACGCTGCTTTTTCAGGGCCTCTTGCTGCTGGTGGTTCAACTCACACGTGGCGCTGTCTCCTGGGCTGATAGTCTGATCCACGTGATGTTACCTTCCCTGGCAGTCAATACCCTGCTGATGCCGGTGATGTTCCAGGCCCTGGCCTGGCTCGACCGCAGAACCGGCCGCGAGGAGATCGGCTGGGGAGGATGAAAAGTCAGGCATGAAGGAGCGCTACCAAATTCGCATAATCACATATAGTCTAGTCATCCTCCTCACCTTTGGGCTGCTGGCGACGCGCCTCTACCAGTTGCAAATCATCCAGGGTGACTATTTTCAGTTGTGGGCCGATAGAAACCGTTTCCGCCTGGTTTCCCTCAATGCCTCCCGGGGTATCATCTATGACCGTCAGGGCAACATCCTGGTGCGCAATGTCCCCAGCTTTACGGTTACGCTCATTCCCGCTTACCTGCCCGATGACCCAGCCGAGGAAGAGACTGTCTTTCAGTCTCTCTCTGGCCTTCTTGCCCTACCAGCCACGCGAACCAGCTCGCGAGAGATTGCTCAGGAATTGGGGTTGAGTGCCCAAGAGATTGCCACTATGGACATCCTTTCCATCCAGGAGATGGTTGACGGGGTACGGGACTTGGCGCCCTACAGGCCACTGGTCCTCAAACGGAATGTGGATCGCGATGTGGTCTTTCAGATCGAAGAGGAACACCTGGACCTGCCAGGCGTGCTGGTGGAAGCCGAGCCCGTCCGCCAGTACCCCTATGACAAATCGATCTCGCACCTGATGGGCTACATTGGCCCCGTCCCAGCTAACCAGGTCAAAGAATACGAGGCAAAAGGGTACAACGTAAACGAGGACCAAGTAGGACTCATCGGCGTGGAAGCTGCCTTCGAGGAGTTGCTGCGCGGCCACAAAGGGGAGAAATACATTGAAGTAGATGTCGCTGGGCGAGAAGTAAATGCCGTCTCCGAGAACCCACCCATCCCTGGCAAAAGCTTGCGGCTCACGGTTGACCTGGCTCTCCAGGAACAGATGATCCAGGCGTTACAGCGAGGGCTGGAGCAGGCCGGCGCAGGAATAGGCGTGGCCATTGCCATGAACCCCCAGACCGGCGAGATACTGGGCATGGTTAGCCTGCCAGCCTACGACAACAACCTCTTTTCCGGCGGCATCTCAGTCGCAGACTATCGGCGGTTGAGTGAAGATCCATACCACCCGCTTATCAATCATGCCATTTCAGGCCGGCATCCTCCCGGCTCTACGTTCAAGATCATTCCCGCTGCAGCCGCCCTGCAGGAAGGGGTGATCACGCGCCGGACCCTCATCAAATGCCAGGGAACCATGTGGCTGCCCGACCAGCGCTTTCCTGACGACCCGGAACTAGGCCAGACGTTCTACTGCTGGATCCACAAGCTGAATCGAGGCCACGGTGACATGAATATCATCTCTGGCATCGCCCATTCCTGCGACACCTATTTCTACTGGCTGGGCGGGGGTTTTTTGGACGACTTTGACGGACTAGGCCTCGAAAGGCTGACGGAATACAGCCATCTCTTTGGCCTGGGCGAGCCGACTGGCATCGAGATTCCAGGCGAAAACTCTGGGCTGGTACCCACCGCCAAGTGGAAACGCATCAACTACTCGGAGCGATGGGTGACCGGCGACACCTACAACATGTCTATCGGCCAGGGATATGTCCTGGCCACGCCACTACAGATGCTCAATGCTACGGCTGCAGTGGCCAACGGCGGTATCCTCTACCGACCTCAGATCCTCTACCAGGTTCTGGATGACGACGGAAACATGATACAGGATTTTGCGCCGAAGGTGATCCGAGATCTGCCAATTGATCCGCTACACCTGTCTACCGTTGTCGAAGGACTGGAAGCAGCCGTGGTGTGGGGCTCAGCACAGGGCGCTTATCTGGACACCGTTCGGGTGGCCGGCAAGACCGGCACTGCCGAGTTCTTTGACCCGAACATTCCGCCAGACGATGAAGGCAATCTGCCCACCCACGCCTGGTTTACCGCCTTTGCGCCGGTAGAAGCCCCCGAGATTGCACTGGTCGTGTTTGTGTACAACGGTGGCGAAGGCTCGGATACGGCTGTACCTATCGCCGCCGAAATCCTGCGCTATTACTTTGGAGAGTAGATGCGACCACCTGTCGCTCCAGGAGATGCGTATGATTCGCAACGCCACCCGAGATCTAGACATCGCTTCCGAAGTGACTTATTGTAACACGTTCCTTCGCCGGGGACTGGGCCTCATGTGTCGTCGTTCTCTGAGTAAAGACCAGGCGTTCATCTTTGTTGAGCGCCGGGAGAGCGTCACTGCCACCGCTATCACCATGATCTTTGTCTTCTTTCCCATCGCTGTCATCTGGCTTAACAACGACCATCGCGTGGTGGACAAGACCCTGGCCCGCCCCTGGCGGCTCATCTACGCACCAGAGCGGCCCGCCCGCTATTACATCGAGGCACACCCCTCTGCGCTGGACAAAGTCAAGATGGGGGACAAGTTGACGTTTCCCGATCCAGTCTAACAGAACTGTGCTGCGTCGTTCAGGATTTTTTGTTAAAGGCCGGGGAAAAAGTCAGCCCTGGGTTAGGAGGTCGAGCCAGACAATGCTCAAAGCTTTGCTGCAAACCATGCGTCCCAAGCAGTGGATCAAGAACGTTTTCGTCTTTGGCGCACTGGTGTTTGATAACAAGCTGTTTGATGCGGTCTATTTCCTGAGAACGCTGGCCGCCTTTGTGATGTTCTGCCTGGTCTCCAGCACAGTCTATATCATCAACGATCTGGGAGACATCAAAAAAGATCGCCTGCATCCCATCAAGCGGAACCGCCCGCTGGCGTCGGGCCGTTTGAAGCCGCCGATGGCAGTTGGTGGGGTGGTGGGCATTCTCGTCGTGCTATTGCCACTGGCCTTTGCTCTGGACACCGGGTTTGGCATCATTGCTCTGGCATACCTGGTCAACAACTTGCTCTACACTCTTTGGCTAAAGGACGTGGTGATCATTGACGTGCTGAGCATCGCGGCGGGGTTTGTTTTGCGGGTAGGCGCGGGTGTGGCCGTGATCCCTACGGAGCGCTTTTCGCCCTGGATCTATGTCTGCATGACACTGCTGGCCCTCTTTCTGGGCTTTGGCAAGCGCCGTCACGAGTTGGCTTTGATGGCCGCCGACGCCAACAATCACCGCCGAGTTCTCGATGACTACAGCCTGCCCTTTCTAGACGAGATGATGGGGGTGGTGACGGCCAGCACCGTGATGGCCTACGCCACTTACACTTTTTCGGCCGAGGGGCTGCCATCAAATCACAGCATGATGTTGACGGTGCCGTTTGTGCTGTATGCCATCTTTCGCTACTTGTATCTCATTCACGTGCGGGGAGAAGGAGGCGCACCGGAGGAGATCTTGTTGAGCGACCGGCCGTTTTTGCTGGACGTGACACTGTGGGGAATTCTGGTGGTGCTCCTTCTCTATCTGATTCCCGCGTAACCTTAAAATGTATCATCTCGATATTTTGGGAA
>CAYVPU010000101.1:0-1260 GCA_964453885.1 uncultured Anaerolineae bacterium
CCTTGAGGTTCTTGGAAGCCATGACCGTGCCCATACCCGTGCGGCCCGCCGCGCGATTGAGGTTGACGAACACCCCAGCGAAACGCACCCCGTTCTCCGCCCCCTGGCCAATAGTGGCCACCTGAACATCCGTGTCGCCGAGTTCCTGCTGTATGGCCAGGGTGGTCTCCCACACATCCTGGCCCCACAGCCCCCGCGCGTCCCGCAGCTCCACCACACCGTCCCTGATCCAGAGGTAGACCGGATGATCCGCCCGGCCCTGGATGATCAACTGGTCATAGCCCGCAAATTTAAGCTCAGGGCCGAAAAAGCCGCCGGCGTTCGAGTCGCCCAGGATGCCGGTCTGAGGAGACATGGCGGTGACATTGAACCGCGCGCCGCCGGGGAAGAGCGTCCCCACCAGAGGCCCGACGCCAAAGACCAGCATGTTCTCCGGCGAGAGGCCGTCGGTGCGGGCCGGCAATTCGTCCCACAGGCGTTTCACGTTGAGTCCCCGCCCGCCAAGTAAGGCCCGGGCCAGGTGCTCCTCGGTAGGGTGCCAGTGGATAGCACCGTCGGTCAGGTTGACCCGTAAGATGTTACCACCGTAGCTGTACATCACACGTGATGCGTGCTGCGGGTTGCGTGATATGTTAGTGTTCGTCAACATTGATAGTCAGCTTCTCCCGCTTTGCTCTTGCCCCCGCTCCTGCGTCGGTGTACAGGATCGCGCCGGTGGCGCACCGCTTGACGCAGGCGGGATCGCCTCCGCACAGGTCACAGATGAGGGCCAGGCCGGTCTCTGGGTGCAGAGCCGCCATGCCAAAGGGGCAGGCATCCACACAGGCCGAGCAACCGATGCAATCGTCGGGGCGCAGGAGGACAGCCCCCGTGGTCTCGTCCTTGTACAGGGCCTGGGTAGGACAGGCAGTCACACAAGGCGGCCGCCGGCACAGACGACAGACGTGGGGATGATCCAGCCCCAAGGGCTCGATCTTGGTCACCCGGATGCGGGCTGTCGCGGTGCCGAAACGTCTCTCGTGCCTGGCCACGCAAGCCACCTCACAGGCGCGGCAGCCGGTGCAAAGGTCCTTACGAACCAGGATCCGCTTCACAATCCCTCCGACTTGCGAGTGGAGACACCCTGACAGATTGCCTTTCGCTCCCACCGGATTCGTAAAGCCGGCTGACCAGAGCGTTGTTTTTTGACAAAACCTTTGACGGAAAAACGGGCTCCACTACGCTCTGATTTTAGCACAGGTTGGCATGAGGGGCAAATGA
>CAYVPU010000101.1:1360-9213 GCA_964453885.1 uncultured Anaerolineae bacterium
CGGCAGGAAGATGCGCGGGTAAACGTCAAGCGTCGCGCCGTATGTGGTGCTGAGCCGGTCAGGATTGGTGATATCGGTCACCTTCAGGATGATGGTTTGTTGCGCACTGCCTGAGCGCTGGGCCACATCAGAGATGACAGTGTAGCTGATGGAGCGCCCGGCACCGATCAGGTTGGCATCCTCTACGCTATCGACGTACCACTGGTAGAGGTAGTCATCCGGTGTGCCACTGCCGAGGACAAAGTCCAGGCTGGAAGGGTAGTCGAGGGCAGACAGCAGGGTGGCGGCTTCGGTGGCCGTGAAGGCAACCGTCTGGCCCACCTGCACCATTTCTGTCGGCGCCGATTCGATCTTGGCATACGGACGCATATAGGTCTCATTGGCAGGAATGGCGATGTCGTATACCCCTACTTCCGTGATACCCTTCGTGAAGCGCGTGGTCAGCACGTAGATGGGAGTAGAACCGGCCTGGCTCACGCCGAGGCCCTCTTCCCAGTAGGAGAGGCTGTCCGTGATCACCTCGTAGGCATCGGCGTCAACCGGTGGATTGTTCAGAGCAACCAGGTCCCCCAGTTCGTCGTACAACGTTTCGATCTGCGGCAGGGTCAGTATAGGCACGTCTTGAACACTCTGAATCCCAGTGCCTCCTTCAATCTCGTGCCATCCACCCATAGCACCCAGGATCGGTGCTCCGTTGCTAGCCACCATGCCGGCACTGGCGACGGTGGTACCGACGTAGACCTTTTGCGAAGCGCCCGGCCCGATCACTGTGAACGTGATGGGAGCTTGAGCAACGCCCAAAGTGGTAGTCGGGGTGTAGACCAGGATGCGAGGGTAGATCACCTGCCACACTGTGGCCTGCTCGTCGGCCAGACTAGCGTTCATAGCCGTGACCGTGCCAGAGAGGTTTATCGCAGCGGAGAGGGTGTCAGAGATAACTGTGGGGGTCCCAGCGTCGGCCGGCATCAAGTTGTACTGCGTGAGAAAGTCATCGGCGGCCTTGCGAGCGTCATCGGCTGTGACTATGGCCTCTGGCGACAAGTGGGCGACGTCTGTGCGCTGCGTCTGCGTAAACGTCCACATGTTTTCGAGGTCCAGCAAGCCGTAGAGACCAGACAAGCTATCCATTTCTATCTCACGCTTGTCAGTCAGATCGACCCATATCGGGTCGTCGTTGGTCAGCTGCTGAAGCCGGAGCGTTGGCGTGACGCCGAACGCCTGGCCCAATTGCTCGTACTGATTATTAGCATCGTCCAGACTAAAGGGAGCATATTGGAACACAGGCATAGTGCTCATTGTTTCGGGGCCGACACGGTTCCCCGACATGCTGCTGACTCGCCACGGCCAGTACGTCACGCCGCCAGCGACGTGCGTTTGCACCCAGACGTCCCAATCGTAGGAGTCATTGGTGCTAACCGTGTATCCATACTTGGGTCGGTCATTGAGGTAGGACTTTTCGTTCATCAGGACACGCACAACGCCGCCGCCAGACTGCGTTCTGTCCGCGGCCTTGTACCAGGCCTGGGCGACTGTGTAGCCCTGGCACAGGTACTTGGCGAACTGATAGCCTTGTGTGTTCGTGCCCCAACCGGCGCCCGCACCCGTCTTGAAGCCCAGGATGAGGTGACCTCCATACAGGCATCTGCCCCAGGCGGCCAGGCTGCTCGCGGGATTGTCCAGGACATTGCACGAAGTGAGGGCCACCCAGTCGTTGTCGTTATTGCCCCACGAACGGTAGCAGTCATTCTTTGTCAGCCATTTGTCATCGTGAGTGGTGTCACAAAAGGTGAAGGAACTTGTGCTGCCGTGTCCGACGTAGAACTGAAGGTCCACGGTATCGAGGTACATGTACTCTTTGCCGCCTCCGGGCGCGGACCAGCGTTTAAAGTCCTCCTCCCACGCCCAGGTGTTGCCATAGCGGTAGCGTCCTCTCCAATTGTTGGCGCCCCAGCCGCACCAGTAGACCAGTTTGTTGTACAGATACGTGCCTTCGGAGGTGGAGGCAGAGGTGTCCCAACTCGTACTGCACGCCGAGTGGTGTACACCAACTTCCCATCGGCCGCCATCGTCACCCAACACCCCCACATCCTGTCCTTGCCCGGATACCCCGCCAGCGTCCTCAACAGATGGTGGGGGCGGCGGCTCCTGCGCCAGCGTGGGCGGCAGGACCAGCACCAGGGCCAGTAGGACTGCCATGATCATCACCGACCCGAGCAGTCGGAAGGTTCGAATCGCTTGTACGCGTTTCATCGTTTGTCTCCTTTCCAAGACTTGTGTTAAAGTACAGATTCACCAATACTCAAAGGGCATACTGTAATCTGCCCTTTTGCATCTAATTTGGCATAGGCTACCCTCCTTTCAGAATCACCGGCAGGTAAAGCGTGCTACCTGCGCTCTCGATTAACGGAAGTGGCAGTGAGAGAGGATGGTATTGCCCCTTGTTGTCATCCAGCGCCACGTTGCCGGCACCGTCCACGACCTGCACGAAATAGCGGGTCTCGACGGTGCCCGAGATGACACCCGTCCATTTGAGCATGGCGTCCTTGTAAGTCAGGTCCTGGCTATGCCACTGCCCTTGACCGTCGGTATAAGCCACCACGACGCGGATGATGTCCGAGGCATCGGTGGCCTCGATCTTGATGAGGCCGGTGCTCGCCGTCTCATCAAGCACACCATCCAGGTGAGCGATCTCGGCCGGATCGGTGTCGGGGCTGCTGGAGAAATAGGTGCCGAGGGACATCTGCTCATACAGCCACTCCGTCCCGGTATCGCTATTGTACTGGCCCAGCAGCGTGACCAAAGTCTCGGCCGTCGTCGAGATCGAGTCGCTCGTACGCACCTGGAACGGCACAGCCGGATACCAGCCCGAGGCACTGAATGCCGGCTCGTCGGTGGAGGTGACGTACTCGTTGTACGGCAGCGCGATGACCGGATCGAAAGCCAGCGTTTCGCTGTAGACCCCGCCTAGAAAGACCGCTCCGTGCAGAGAGCCCGCCGCCGGCGCAGATACATCGGCGAAGAAGCGGGGTTGGATGGGCTCGCCGGCCGAAAAGTGGACCCAGCCATCCAGGGATACGACGGTCCCTGTCACCGTATCAGTCACGCCGAACGCCCCGGCCAGCCCATAATCCAGTTGACCCACACTGACGTCGCCAAAGGCGGATGGTGTGGTGGACGTAATACTGGTGCTGGGGAATGGATCCTCAGGGCCAAGCGTCCCCCCGCTGGTGATCTTGTACATCGGCAGGCCATATAAGGTAGATTGCATCAGGATCTTTACATCGTAGGGACCGATAGAGCGAGCGTTCCCATAGTAAAGCTGCTTGGCAGCTGCCAGGGCCGGGCCAATCTGGGTCGAGGTCCCACGCAGCAGTTCACGGGCATAGTTCTTCATCAGGAATTCCGAATAGACGATGCCGCTGCCGCCCCAGCCGTAACCCGTATTGGCCACGTAATTGGCCTTTTTCTGAGCGAAAGCCTGAGCCAGGTCTAGCGTCCCCGAATCGTTAAAGCCAGCATGGCAACCCACGCTAAAGATGAGTGCCCCCGAGAGATCGCTGGTCGCCGTGGCAATCTCGCTGGCGGTGACGTTGTCATGGTCGGGTGCCATCTCGGTAGTGTGGTTGGCATGTCCGTTGATGGACTGAATGTCGAAACGCGGACTGGCCTCGAGTTGTTTGGCCCTGAACTCGGCACCTGCCCACGAGTAGCCTACCAGCGTATCGTCAGTTGCGATGTTGTCATACCCAAAGAGAGTACTGACAATGTCGGCACCGTCCTGGACAAAGTCATAGCCTGTCACCAGGGCGTTATCGGTCTCAATGACATCGTCGGCCAGAAAGGCGTCAATGAAAGCCATAATCTCGTCAGGTTCCTCGATGAGCCGGCCAATGGCATAGTCGGGGATATACAACTCGTGGCCCTGCCAGTCCGTGGGCGTCTCATCGGCATAGTAGTCATCGGTCAGTATCATATTATCCTGGCTGGCGGCCCACTGGGTGGTGTCGGTAGTGACACTGGTCGCGTACGCCTGTTCGGTTTTGCTGAGGCTGCCTTCGGGCACGCGACGGTATGGGATGACGCGGTCATCACCCACGACGACAATGTATTCCACGTTGGGATTGTTGTTCAAAAAGGTCATCACCAGGTTACGCACAGCGCTGGCCACAGCGTTGGTTTTGCCGGTATCGAGCAGATCGGCCGTCCAGGCCTCGTAAGCCGCGGCCACGGCGGCATCGTTTTCGACCTGGATCACCGCCCCCTGGACGCCACTGTGATTCGCCAGCTCGTACAGTTTGCTCCTCAGCGCGTCGGCGTCGGCCTCGTTGTAGAGACTGATGACACGCTGGCGATTGACCAGGATCAGCGTTTTGACCTCGGTTGGTGCTGGGGGGGTCGAGGGGGTCGGGGTGGGCGTGGGAGTGGGAGTCGGCGTAGGCGTGGGCGTGGCGGGGGCCTGGCCCAAGGCGGAGAGCTGGTAGCTGGTCTCACTGCCAAAGTGAGTAGAGTTGTAATGGATGACCTGCACATAGTACGTGCCGGTGGTGGGAATCGTGTAGCTGATGACCGAGGCTCCTCCAGAGCCACTGTCGTCGTTGGTGGCAAGCAGCGTCACGCGGTCAGAATCGTACAAATTCAGCACGGTATCGCTGTCGGGGGCCAGATCCGAGGTCTGGATCAGGTAAGGCGTCCCACCCACGGCCTCGAAACGCATCCAGTCCTGGTCGCCGACGTCGGACAATATCGGATCGGCACAAAAGCTATGAGTCTGCGTCTGCCCATCCGTGATAAGCAGCGGGGCGTCAAAGGAGCCGTTGTCAGGCTCATGGTCATCCAGCTTGCAACAGCCTTTGGTAATGGACAGATCGTATTGAGTGCCCCCCCCGGCAGCGTTGGGGTTGTGATGGCGCACCATGGCGTAATAGGTGCCATCTGCCGGGGCTGTCCAGATGATGCGCGAGGACAGCAAATAGCCGTAATCGTCGTTATGAGCTAACTCAGTCTGGCCGTCGGTGTCGTAGAGGTACAGGTGGGTATCGGCCGCGATGCCCAGGTTGGAAGTCTGGAGCACATAGATGGTGCCAGACACGGCATTAAAGTGCACCCAATCCTGGTCGCCGGTAGGACAGACGTTGTGGGTCTGCGTCTCGCCGGTGGTGAGGAGCTCGTTGGCCGTCGCGGCGCTGTCGTCATCGTCGTCATCCTCGAAAGGGTCCCCCACGCAGGGAATGACCGTCACTCGCAGATCATAGTGCGCTCCGGGACCGTAGGTGTCCGGATCCTGATTGGCCACCCTGGCATAGTACGTCTGTCCCGCCGAGGCGGTCGCCGTGAGCTGGCCGCCCTGATCCACATAGTCGCCCAAGGTCTGGCCACAGGAGCTAAACAGGGAGATCAGGGGGTTCACCCCGGGGCCGGTATTATCGGCAATGATGACGAACGTTTCGCCACTGTTGACGGTGAACTTGACCCAGTCCTGGTCGCCCGCGGCCTGGAAGAGGTGCGTTTGGCGCGAGCCGTCGGTCGGGATGTCGCGGGCTGTGGCGCAATCGTCATCCACCTCGTAGATATCGCCCAGGCCGCCAGTGGCAGAGATGACCAGATCGTAGCTGGCGAGGGGGCCGTGGGTAGGCTGGCGATCCTCAACCTGCACATAGTAGACACCACTGGCGGAGGCATACCATTCGATGTGCGGCCCGGTGCCGAACTGAGACAGGCCGGTGCACGTATCGTACAAGTACAGCAGCGGATCGGCGTGGGAGCCCAGGTTGGCCGCCTCGATGGTATAGGTCATCCCGCCGATGGCAGTGAACTTGACCCAATCCTCATCGCCAACGGGACACAGGGTATGAGTCTGCGTCACGCCCTCGGTGATCCACCCGGCAGTGGCGCAGGTGTCGTCCTCCTCATAGGCGTCGGCATCACATTCCACGCCCACGCAGACCTCCTCTGACACCAGGTTGTTGTTCTCATTATCACCTTCATCCACGTCGTCGTTGCGATCCACCCAGGCATAGACGACGTGATCGCAACCGGTGGTGATGAAAGTGTGATGGCGATCTATGGAGGATGTGTTTACTGGTGGCTCACCACTCGGCAGGCCAGGAAGTTGCCAAGGGTAACCTGACGTGCCGAGATTGGGCGGTTGGTCAGGCGGATCAACGTAGAGATAGTTGATGAAGAAATCCGTGGCATCTGTATCACCCTGATTCTTGATCACCACCGTGATGGTGACCTCCTGCCCCGGATCGGGAAGCGGGGGATCTATGATGATCTCGGCCGTCAGATCCACTCCTTCGACTACGATCACGTCAGGCCCGCCCTGGGCTGCCGACGGGGCGGCCCGCAGAGCCAGCAGGAGCGCCAGCAGCGCACCGGCGGCGATCACACCGACCATAATTATCTTGGCTACAGATCGTTTCACTGTCTCTTTCCTTCCCAAATATCCCCCTCGCACAGCCTGGATCGCCAGATCCAGCCTCCGGATCTGCCCTCTAAAATCGTTCCGATATTCCAAATGCGCTTTAGCCTTGTTAACAGCCTATATTTCGCACCCTTTGTGAGCGAGGTTCGTAGTAAGCTACGCAGCAGAGCGGAGTAGCGTTTAGTTGTGAGAAACGGCACTCCACTTTGTTCCGTGCCTGACTACGAACTTTTCCCCTCGCAAGGTGCGGAAAACAGGCGACAGAGGCCGCTGGCGCTACCAAGTACTAGTAGTTCTTGAGGAGGACCGGCAGATACACCTTGCGCTCCTCCCCCACCGTCTCCAGTTCAGGTTGGGCGTGAATCCCTGCCTGGTCATGGGCGTAAAAGACCACGCGGTATTGTCCCGACTCGGTAAAGCCATTGGGATAGGACGCCGTGTACAGCTCCTCGTCATCGGGGTCCACCTCCAGGAGCAAGACTGGCACTCCCAGGTCCAGGGTGGTGAATGTTGGTTCCTGGAACGAAGGCGGGTACACAGCCGCCCAGACAAGGTCAATATCCTCGGCGCCTCGCTCCACCCTGGCCGTCAGTGTCCCCGATCCAGCCACAACGCTGACCCAGACGTTCTCGATCTCGGGCCGGAAGGATCCAAAGGCAGAGGCTATGTAGCGGCCCTGGGCGATCGTGCCATCAGTAGGACTGGACAGGCCGTCGCCGTTGTCGTCGAGCCACGGTGTCTGGTTGTTACCAGCCAGGCCCACGGCAGTGACGGCTTGATCGTAGCAGGTCTTGAGGCTGTTGCTGTCCACGACGCAGGAGAAAAAGGCATCGGAAAAGTAAGCACCCTGCGCCGAGGCGTAGGCGTTGTTGGTCCGTCCGGTGGAGACGATCACCACCCGTCCCGCCTCGGAGATACTGTAGGTCTGGGGATTGTCCGCATGTCGGTCAATAAAGCTGCCAGAGCGACAGGCCTCAATGATCACGTTGATCGCGTCGGCCCCGGTGCTTGACTCTAACGTGTCTAGCCAGCTATCCAGGCCATACGATGTGGTTTGCCCGCTGCTGCCACAGCCGTCGGTGCAAAAGTACTCGGTCTCGCCGTGGTCCATCATGTAGAGAAAGAGGGGTTTGCCGGGGCCTACCCGGCTGTCCGCCCAGATTGTGATGGCGGTTTGCAGGTTCGTCGGCGTGGCATCGCCGTCAACTTCCGAGTTCCCGTCGCCGTCGGGATCCTGGGGTGCGGGAGCCAGGTAATAGATGTCGTTCTCGGGAAAACCAGCGCCCCGGAAGACCTGGTAAGCGCTGTTGGCCGCGTGGTAGATGTTGCTCTGCAATCCCCCGCCGATAGAGCTACCGGCCGGCCCATTGTGGCCGGCGACGATGATCACCGCACCGAGGCTTTCGCCCAGGCGGCGGATGGTCACGGT
>CAYVPU010000101.1:9313-11072 GCA_964453885.1 uncultured Anaerolineae bacterium
CGTTGCCCGAAAAGTCCACGGCCTCTATGGCGACGTAATAGGTGGTGCCGTTGGTCAGGGGGGTGCCACCACATTCCACGCTGCCTAACTGGCAGTAGGTGGTATCACCGCCATCCACCTGCGCAACGCTCCCATAGACGCCCGAAGTAGTGCCGTACCGGATGTTATAGCCAACCACGTCCAGCTCGGGGCTGCGCTTCCACTGGATGGTGAGGGCCTGATCGGCCGGCGCGGAGCGCGGGTTCCTGGGCGCGGAAGGCTTTGTGCTGTCCACCGTCACCGAGATATCATAGTTGGTGCTTCCACCATAGATAGCGGGGTCGTATTGCTGAAGCATCAGGTAATAAGTGGTGGCGCTGGTGCTGTTCCACGCCAGGCGCACCGTTTGGCCAAAGGCATTGTCCTCGGAGCCCAGATCTGGAGCATCGCAGGCACCATAGAGAAAGAGGACGGCATCGTGGTCGGCGCCGACGTTGGAAGTCTGGATGATATAAGTTTTATTGGCCTGGGTGGTGAATTTGATCCAGTCCCGGTCGCCATCATCGTGGAAAGCATGGGTCTGGATCGACCCGTCGGTGGCAATAGTGCTGGCCTCAGCGCAGGTGTCATCCACCTCATAGTCGTCGCCGGCAGCAGGCGTTGCCGTCGGCTCCGGTGTCGAGGTTGGCGTGCTCGTTGGTGTGTTCGTCGGCAGACCTGTCGGCGTTGCCGTCGGCGTTGCCGTCGGCGTCGCTGTCGCCCCCGCCACCCCGTACCAGAAGCCCGGCTCGATCTCGTAACTGGTACTGCTCGAGGGTTGCTCAGCCCACTGGCCCAGCGAGTCATCCACCTGGTAGTTAGTCGAGCTTCTGGGCCCGCCCCCGCCGGAGAGCAGGTGCCAACTCAGGTCAAAGTTAGTAGAGACCTGGGCCAAGACGATGCCGGTCAGTCCCAGGGCTGCCATCAAGATCGCCAGCCAGAGCAGTGCTCTTTTAGTTTTCGATTTCATGCTCTTTCACCCTCTGCTATCATCAGGTTTGACCGACAATCTAGCAACCGCACAAATAGAAACACGACAGGGGCGATCTGAAGGTCATGGTGTAATTGCCATCGGCCACAGGCTCGCCTGTGCCGGGATTGGCTCCTCCGTCTCTTGCGGATGGGCCAACCAGATCTGGTCAGTTTGCCCGTGAATTCCGGTGTCACTATTATACACTACTATCAAGTTCTTTGCCAACAAGATGCCACACGTTTGGATCCTGCACAACTACACGTAACCGTTCACCAGAGGGCCAAGAAACCCGACCTGCTCCGGGAGGGTCTGCGACCCGACCGCCGGTCACAGACCGGCTGGGAGCGGGGATATACTTTCCTATACAACAAGAAACCCGGTTTTTCTTGCCAGAGAACCCCATTGCCCCCTGAGAAACACCTTGTAGCCAGCAACGTTTGGCTCGTGGAGCACCAAAAACCGGGTTTCTGATCTATTGTTCTCAAAGCCCGCCTCTCAGCGGTTCCTGAGCACGACAGGCAGGTAGACGTCGTGACCAGCAATGGCCATCGAAATTGCAGCGCAGTTCCCCGACAAGCCCCCGCCGGCGTTGACATAGACAAAATTGGTCAGCTGTCCTTCATAACCCTTGTTGACAGTAGCGACGATCGTCTCTGTCCAGACGCCGCCGAGTGCGATGGGGACAGACGTCCACATAATGGGGTCGTTGGTGGTGACCCCCAGCGGCAGGGTGTCAAGGATCATGACGACGTTCAGGGCCACGTTGCC
>CAYVPU010000102.1:0-3038 GCA_964453885.1 uncultured Anaerolineae bacterium
TTGAAGCCCTTGCTGCCATCGGCTGCTGAAAATCGCTACTTTGGGAAAGCCCTAACTGACCACATGGCAACTTGACAAACGGGCTCACTTGTGATAAGCTATCGTTACACTCTAATTGCTAGAGTCAAATCTTTCCATCGGAGATTGAAACCCAGTGCCTATCTATGAATACGTCTGCCAATCTTGCGGTACCAAGTTCGAAAAGCTCGTGCGTGGCATGTCGTCCACAGAACCTATCGAGTGCCCGGAGTGCAACAGCCAAAAGGTCAAAAAGGCATTCTCGTTATTTGGCCTGAGCCATTCCAGTAGCACCAGCAGCCTGAGCAGCGCTGCCGCATCCTGCACCACCGGGAGCACTTGACGCATCTGATCCCAAAGGCCGGCGGCCTTTTGCGAACTCGATAAAATAGCGAGCCCACAGAGATTTGTCTGCGGGCTTTTTTATGTCAAAGACACATCGGATCGCTCTACACGGATACCTTTCAACAACAGTAAAGCGGTAACAAGTGAAAGAATTATAGCACAGTCCCTCGAAAAATTCAAAGCAAAAATCATCTTGTTTCTCTACAGCGACACGGCCGGATGTCAACCGCCATTCTACAGGACGAACCGTTCTATAGCCCAGGCAACACAGGCCTCATCGTTGGAGGGAGCCACGGAGGTAGCCTGGGTCTTTACGGAATCAGGCGCGTTGTCCGGGGCAATGCCCAGCCGAGCATACGGAAACATCTCGGCGTCAACGGGGTTATCGCCCATCGCCAGCACCTCGTCGGCACGAACCTGCAACAAGCGGCAAACAAAATCCAACGCCTGGCCCTTGGAGGCACAATGGTTAAAGATACCCAACCCCCATGGCTCCACATTTCGGAAAAAGATGTCCATGCGGGTCTTGTCTGCCAACTGGCGGGCATAACAACGGTGAATGTCCAGGGCAGCGGCTCTGTCACGCACAGCGATGCGGGTAGGCGGTCGGGTCAGCGCTTCCAGGTTGGTCGGCAGGGCGTATAGTCCTTCGCGCAGGCGACCACATCGCTTCCCGGGTCGGCACCGAAGAAAAGTCTCTTCGTCAATGGTTGTGATCAACTCATATCCCCGCTCGTCGGCATAGGCAGCGATGATACGGGCGTGCTCCAGATCTATCGTCAGTCGCAACGGTTCCCGGTCTTCCTGGGGCAGCCACACCACCGCCCCGTTGTGCAGGACAAGCGGCGCTGTCAGATTCAGTGTCTCAGCCAGAGGCGCTGTCATTTGACGCTGGCGCGCCGTAATCAGTGTGACTGTTGCACCTGCGGCCTGCGCTGCGACGATAGCTTTTACATTGGCGGACGGCAGCTCCCCTTGACTATCGAGCAGAGTACCGTCTATGTCTAGAGCCACTAACTTGATCGTCATCGGGCCTTACTCTTTCGTGGCCTCGCTTCCACGCCCGAACACCTTGAGAACGCAATACGCATCACACCCTCCGGGGTTCCACTCGATTCTACTACTATCGGGCGTCTTGTTAAAAACGTGTGTTCGGCTTTCGTATAGATTGTACCATAACAGCAGAGAAAGTCAAAGTGGCCACCAAATTCACTGACGATTGTTGACGGAGTACTAATCTTCTGGTATACTGTTTGCTCTATTCTTGGGCCAAAGAAGAAAGGGAGAAGCGAGTGGAAAAACAACAGGCAGACCTGCTCATCAGCGGTGGCACAGTGCTGACCATGGACGCTCGGCGCTCGGTGCTGCGCAACGGGGCAGTGGCCGTGGCCGGACGGCGCATCGTCGCCGTGGGGCCGGCCCGGGCCGTGGCGGAGCAAATCGTCGCTGAACGAATGATAGATGCCACGGACTGCGCCGTGATGCCAGGGCTGATCAACGCGCACACGCATCTGGCCATGAATGTGCAGCGCGGCCTGAGCACCACCGTGCCGGACGCACTCTACCGCGTCATGTGGCCTATCGAACGCTCGATGACCGGCGAGGATTGTTACGTCGGCGCGCTCCTGGGCGCTGCCGAGGCCCTCAAAGCCGGTACGACGACGGTCAACGATCACTACTTTTTTATGCAAGACATCGCCCGCGCCATCACGGAGGTCGGCATCCGGGGGGTGATGGGGCATACGATCATGACCCGCGATGGGCCGTTCGTCGGGCGGGCCGAGTTCGACAAAGGGGTGGCTTTCGCGCGGCGATGGCGGGGCCGGCACCCATTGGTGCACCCGGCACTGGCCCCCCACGCGCCCGATACCGTCTCACCGGAGCGGCTGCGCGAGCTGCGGGCGCTGGCTACGGAAATGGGCGTGCCACTGCACCTGCACCTGGCTCAATCGCAGCGCGAGGTGGAGACGATCCTCTCTGAATACGGCATGGGTTCTGTAGAGCACCTGTACCAGATGGGCTTCCTTGGGCCAGACGTGGTGGCCGCGCATTGCATCTACATTTCCCAGCACGAAGTGGGCTTGCTGGCCGAGAGTGGGACGCACACCGTCTACTGCCCTCGGACGCATGCCCTGTACGGGCGCTCCCAGCGCGCTGTCGAGGCGATGGCCCAGGGCGTGAGCGTCGTCCTCGGCGACGACTATACCGGGCGCGACTTTGGCTTCGACCTGTTCGCCGAGATGCAAGCTGCCGCCATGGTGCAGCGCGAGCTGACCGGCGATCCCCAGGCCCTACCGGCCATGAAACTGCTAGAGATGGTCACGGTAGACGCAGCGCAGGCGCTGAGCCTGGAGGGACAGGTCGGCGCGCTGGTGTCTGGTCACCTGGCGGACATGATCGTGGTCAATCTGGGGACACTCCACACAACGCCCGCCTTTGACGTCGCCGATGCAGTGGTCTTTGGCTGTTCCGGGCGCGACGTGCGCACCGTAGTGGTGGACGGCCAGGTCGTCGTGGAGGAGGGCCGGTTGACGCGGGTAGACGAGACAGCGATCATCGAACGAGCACGCACGACCAGCACCTCCCTCCTCGACCGGGCGCTGGCCCATGACGAAGAGCTGCGGGAGAGGCTGCAACTACATGGCAAAAAAGCCTGACAGAACTTTTACGTAGAG
>CAYVPU010000102.1:3138-11069 GCA_964453885.1 uncultured Anaerolineae bacterium
TGGTAGACGCCCACATGCACTTTGAGAGTTCACTGATCACGCCAGGACAGTTCGCGGCGGCGGTGCTGCCCCGGGGAACGACGGCCGTGGCCGCCGATCCGCACGAAATCGCCAATGTACTGGGCCTGGAAGGGGCGCGACTGCTGTGGCAGGCCAGCGCCGGGCTGCCGCTGCGATCCTACTTTCTCGTGCCCACCTGCGTCCCGGCGGCAGAGGGGTTGGAGACCAGCGGCGGCGTCATCGGTGCCGAGGAAGTGGCCGAAATGCTGGGCTGGGAGCGGGTGCTGGGCCTGGCCGAGGTTATGGACGCCTGGGCCGTGGTGAGCGAACAGCCCCGGATGCAGGAGATCCTGGCCGTGGGCCGCGAGCGGGGCGCCCTGATGGAGGGCCACAACCCGGCCACGCGCGGGCGTGACTTGCAAGCCTACGTCGCCAGTGGCGTGGATTCGGATCATACTATTATGTCGCCCGAGTTGATGCGCGAGAAGCTGCGCCTGGGCGTGACCGTGCAATTGCAGGAGCGCTACCTCACGACGGAACACTTTGCGCTGCTAAAGGATCTCCCGGCCAGCGCCGACGTGCTGCTGGTCACCGACGACGTCTCGCCAGACTACCTGGTAGAGCACGGCCACCTCGACCAGGTACTGCGGACGGCCCTCAAGATGGGTATGCCACCGATGGACGCGCTGCGCTCGGCGACGATTAAACCGGCGCAACGGCTGCGACTCTACGACCAGGGCGCTATTGTTCCCAGCCGGCGAGCTGAGCTGGTACTGCTGGCGGGCGAGTTGGCCGACTTTGCCGCCGATACAGTGATCGCCGGTGGAAAAGTCGTCGTAGAGGATGGAGAATTACGCTGGCAGCCACCGGAGGAGCTCGTCCTGCAAGCCACCACCGGCACGGTCAAGTTAGATCCAGTTTCGGCAGCGGATTTTATCATCGCCGCGCCGGGCAGGAGTGGCACGGCACAAGTGCGCGTCATAGACCTGCACCGGGGCAAAACTACCGCCGGGGGCGCAGTGTTGACACTGCCGATCCAGAACAGCACGCTGGTCGTGGACGCTGCGCAAGACCTGAACACGGCGGCTGTCTTTGAGCGGCATGGGAAAGGCGGGGGACGTGCGCTGGGGGTGGTGCGAGGGCTGGGCCTGCGACGTGGGGCTTTTGCCTCCACGGTGGCCCACGACTCCCACAACCTGCTGGTCGTCGGCTGCGACCCGGCAGACATGGCAACGGCAGCCAACCGCGTTATCGAGTTAGACGGCGGGCTGGTCATCGCGGCAGGCGGCGAGGTGCGCGCCGAGGTGCCGCTGCCCTATGCCGGCCTGCTCTCCGACAGGCCGGTAGCAGAAGCAGCAGCGGCACTGAAGCGCCTCAAAGGGGTGTTGCGCAACCTGGGCGTGACCGACTATGACCATCCGGTCATTCGCATCACCGGCCTATCGCTGCCGGTGAGTAGCGGTCTGCGCCTCACCAACCTGGGCCTGGTGGACGCCGACCGCCGGGAGGCAGTATCGTTGTTTCTATGATCCGTTGGAGATTGGCAGATTTGCCTCACGTAAAAAGTTCACGCACCGGGCAGACAAAACCAGGCAACACATCGCTGCCCTCCAACGACTGGTCGGCAGTCAGCACCTGGACTTTTTGCCACGAGTGGTACTCGGTCACAGTTTTGGTATCGGGATAGACTACCCACACTATCCGGCAGCCGGCCGCCAGCCAGTCGGCCACTTTGGACTGCACCGCCGGCGCGGAATCAGACGGAGAAACCACCTCGACGACCAGATCAGGCGCGATGGCCCAGTAGCCCTCTGGCTCGCCTTCCGGCGGGATGCGCGCTTTGGCGACAAAAGCAGCATCGGCCGCCCGCACCGTATCGGGATCCTCCCGCAATTTAAAGCCGGTCTCGGCAGCGTATACAACGCCCAGGTCGTGCTGGCGAACATGCCGTGTCAGCAAAAAAGTCGCCATGTTTGCGATCCGTCCGTGTCGGGGGCTGGCAGGGGTCATCACTTTCAACTCTCCTTTGATCAGTTCATAGCGGTGTCCATCGTGAGGCAGTCGCAGCAATTCTTCAGCCGTCATCGGCGCTGAAACTACCACCACATCTGTCTCAGTTGCCGTCAGTGTCACTTCCATAGCTTCTCTATCCTCTCTAACAATCCGCCAATTACCAATCTACCAACCACCAGTATACCGCGAATCCAACCCACCGTCAAGAATCCGCGTCCTTCCAAGGGGTCGCCACTTTGCCGATCAATGACCACGGCCCCGTCCAGGTGATCTTGACCTGGGCCAGCCGGCCTCGCCAGTCGGCGTCATCCTCAAAAAAGACCAGCTTGTTGGTACGAGTGCGGCCCTTCCAGCGGCCCCGGTGATTTTGCTCCACCAGCACTTTGACCGTCTGGCCCAACAGTTGCGCGTTGATCTCGCCGACGACGCGCTGTTGCAGTGATTCCAGCGCCTTGCGGCGGCGCTCCTTCTCCTCAGGCGGCACGTCGTCGGCCCAGCGAGCCGAGGCCGTGCCGGGCCGGGGCGAGTAGGCGGCGATGTGGACCATGTCCAGATGGAGCTCCTCCAGCAGGCGATACGTCTCCTCGAACTGAGCTTCCGTCTCACCAGGAAAGCCGACGATGATGTCAGTGGCGATGCTGGCCTGAGGCAACACCTCGTGGACGCGGCCGATCAGCCGGCGGTAGTCATCGGCCGTGTAGCGGCGTCTCATGCGCCGCAGCACCTCGTCGTCGCCAGCCTGCACCGGCACCTCAATGTGCTCGCACACCCTGGGCAGTTCGGCCACCGTCTCCAGCAAGCGGTCGGTCGCATAGTTGGGGTGCGAGGTGAGAAACCGGATACGCTCCAGGCCGGGAATCTCGTGCACGGCCCGCAGCAAGTCAGCCAGGTCGGGGTGGATGTGGATGCCGGTCGCTTCGCCGTGATCCAGCGGGCGCTGGATGCCAGCCAGGTCGTAGCCGTAGCGGTCCACGATCTGGCCCAGTAACGTGATCTCTTTTGTCCCGCGCGCCACCAGGCTTTCCACCTCGGCGACGATCTCGCCCAGCGGACGGCTGCGCTCGATGCCCCGCCGCCGGGGGATGATACAAAATCTGCAGGCGTGGTTGCAGCCATAGATGGCCGAAACAAAGTCGGAGACCGGTTGCTGGCGACCAAATAGTGCCTGCGGAGAGACTGGCATGTCCCCGTCTTGCAAGCGGCGGCGATAAGCGACTTCCTGGCGGTCGAGGTCGTAACCTTCACGCGCTTTCAGCAACTCGATGAGGGCCGAGCCGTCGGTAGGCGGCATAAAGACGTCCACATAGGGAAACCGCTCTTGCAGTGGCCTGCTATCACCAACGCCCACCAAACAGCCCATAACGCCAATGACTGTATCGCGACCAGGTCGCCTTTCTTTGAGCGGCTTGAGCGCGCTGAGGCGACCGATCGTTTTATCTTCGGCGCTTTGCCGGACGACACAGGTGTTGAGTACGATAACGTCGGCCTGTTTCGCATCCGGCGTGGGCTGGTAGCCCAGGGCTTCCAGTTTTTCAGCCAGTTGTCGCGAGTCAGCGCGGTTCATCTGGCAGCCAATGGTCCATATATGGTAACGCTTCATGTGTTGATTCCTAATGCTCAATGCTCAATTCTCAAGGCAGCGTTTTGCGCACCAGCCGACAAGCGGTCGCATTCCACCACGGACAGTGGCAACGAGCTCGCCCGTGGCCCTCACATCCACAGAGGGCTATCCCACAGTGTCAGCTTTTGCCCCAGCCCTTCGCTCCGTGCCTTCTCGTAGAGGCGCTGGGCCACCGCGATGTCGTGCAGGCCCAGGCCAATGGGGCTAAAGATGATCACTTCACGGTCGTCCTCCCGGCCCGGCTTTTGGCCGCTGACCACCTGGCCCAGCTCGGCGTAAATGTCACCGTCGGCGAACGCGCCATCGCGCCACATGTAGGCCACAGTGGAGTACATGCGGTGCTTGACCAGGTTCCAATCGTCCACCAGCACCTTGTCGGCGTGGCGGATGACGTCGTATTCACACTCGTAGCCAGAGACGTGGGCGTAAAAGCTGCCCGGCGCCAGCCAGCCGTCGTGGACGATAGGCCGGGCGGTAGTGGTGGCCGTGATCAGCACCTCGGCCCGGCGAACCACCTCCTCGGCGCTTTCAGCGACGCGAACGTCCAGGTCGAGGCGCTGGCTCATCTCAGCGGCGAAAGCCTCGGCCCGGTCACGGCGGATGTCAAAGACAGTTGCGCCTTGGATGCTCGGACGCGCGACTTGCACGGCCATCAATTGGGTGCGACATTGCACGCCAGCGCCGATGAGGCCCACCCGGCTCACGTCCTCCCGGGCCAGGTATTTGGTCCCGACGCCGGTCGCCGCGCCGGTCCGCATAGCACTGATGAGGGTGCCGTCCATCACGGCCAGCGGCAAGCCTACCTCTGTGTCGTGCAGCACGACGAGCGCCGAGGCGCGGGGCAGTCCCCGCTCAAAGGGGTTGCGGGGAAAACTGGCGATCGTCTTGAGCCCCGCCACATTGAACCGTCCACCGAGATAGCCCGGCATGATGTTGACGTGGCTTTCCTGCCCGTCTGGCGGTCTCTCTTTCCATTCCAGTACGATCTTTTCCGGCAGCACGTAGCCGCTGGTGGCGTGCAGGCGAAACACGTCTTCAACATCTTTCATGGCTGCAGCCATGTCCAGGCCACCAGCGCTGATGACGTCTTGTTGTCCCAGCCATAAAACCTCTACTTTTTCAGACATGAGTATCCTTTCTCCTGGTGTAACCTACTCACCCTCCCGCAGGTTTGGACGGCTTTTGGTGAAAAATACGTTCGTCCTTTGTCATTCGTCTGTCAATCTCATTACTCTGGAGCCCTCTTTGTACACCGTGATCCGCTCAGGGTCTTGCAGTACCGAGACGTCGGCCAACGGGTTTCCATCAACCAGCAGAACATCTGCCAGCTTGCCAGCCTCCAGCGTGCCCACCTGGTCGCCGAGGAGACAGCACTCGGCGGCGTTCCTGGTTCCGGCAGAGATGGCTTCCATTGCCGACAGCCCGCCTTCCTCCATCATCAAGGACAGCTCAATGGCATTCGTGCCATGCATATCAGCGATGAAAGCGTCCGTGCCCAGGGCAATTTTGACGCCAGCTTTATGGGCTCGACGGAAGCATCCTCCTTGTACTTTCAACAATTGTTCCTTCTTCCGTTTAGAAGCCTGGTTGAGGCCAGATGTGTCGTGGCTCGATATGTGCAAGGTGGGCACCAAAAAGATGTCCTTCTCCAGGAACAGATCAATGGCCTCCTGATCCAACACGTAGCCATGTTCGATGGATGTAACACCGGCGCGCAGCGCGTTCTTGATGCCGGCGGCGCTTTCCGCGTGGGCCATCACGCCAGCACCGCACCGGCTGGCTTCCTCTACGATCACGGCCAATTCGGAAGGCATCCATTCCGGGATAAAGGGCGTTCCCTGGGGAGCGCCCACCCCGCCTGTGGTAAAAACCTTGACAAAGTCCACGCCCTCGCGAAGCACTTTACGCACCGTTTTCCGCACGTCCTCAACCCCGTTGCAGATGCGCCAAGAGTCCTCGTCCACGATCTGGGAACCGGAGGGATATCGTTTTTCCAAAAGCCCTCCTGTCTGGCCGATGGTGCCAGAGACAACGAGACGCGGCCCGGAGATGAGTCCCATCTCTAGTGCCTGACGGACACCGGCGTCGGCGCCACCCCCGTCGCGGGTGGTGGTGAACCCTGCTCGCAGCATCCGTTTGAGGTTTTCAGCAGCCTGAAAGTAGGAGACTGCTTTGGGAGTGAACAGCCGCTGCTCCAACGACGCCGAGTTGGTCATGATGTGTACGTGGCAATCAATCAGCCCCGGCATGACTATCTTGCCAGAGGCATCAACGATTTCTGCGTCACCTGGGATCTCGGCCCTCTCCGCCGGGCCTACAGCGGCGATCTTTTTGCCTTCGATGAGCACAATAGCATCCTCGATCGGTTCGCCGCCGTTGCCATCAATCAACAACCCTGCTTTGATTGCGAGTGTCATTTTTTCCTCCGATCACTATAGCTTGCACTCGGCCCACAGGAAAGGTCGAACACGTTCGTCCACCAATTCCACCCCCAGGCCTGGGCGGCCGGGGATGGGCAGGTAGCTGTTTTGAACCTCCCACTCGGGCGCGTGGTCCACGATCTCAAAATGCTCCGGGATGCGATACGGATAGAGTTCCTGGATGATAAAGTTGGGGATGCAGGCGTCCAATTGCAGCGCAGCGGCGGTGGCCACCGGGCTGGCACAGGTATGCGGTTGGATGCGCATGTTGTATACCTCTGCCATGGCGGCGATCTTTTTAGCCTCCATGATCCCGCCGGTGTTGCCGATGTCGGGCTGGAGAATGTCAGCCGCGTGGCGTTCCATGATGGAGCGGAAGCCGTAGCGCGTGTATATTCGTTCGCCCACGGCAATTGGCAGATCCACGTGTTCCGACACCTTTTTCAGCGCCTCGACGTCGAAGGGGTCGACCGGCTCTTCGAAAAAAAAGATGTCGAATTCTTCCACCCGCTGCCCGATGCGAATGACGGCATCGGTAGTCAGTTCGGCGCTCATATCCAGCAAAACGTCAATGTCTGGCCCCACCGCGTCGCGAACGGCCTTGACCCTGGCGATAGCAAGATTCTCAGCGTCTCGATCTATGGCCCGCAGTGGTACGTGTCTCAAGAGCCCATTCGGGTTCGTGGCATCTGGCGAGGCCAGGGGATAAAACTTGAGGGCCGTGTATCCGTCCTTCACAACCCGTTCTGCTGCCCGGGCAAAGTCGTCGGGCGTGACACAGCGAAACGACCAGCCGTTGGCGTAGACACGGACTTTGTCTCTGAATTTGCCGCCCAGCATCTCGTAGATCGGCACGCCCAGGGCTTTGCCCTTGATGTCCCACAGCGCTTGTTCGATGGCGCTGATACCAGCAAAAACGATGGGACCACCGCCCTTGGCCCAGAAAGAGTGATCGTACATCTCGCTCCAGAGGGCCTCAATGCGGAAGGGATCCTTTCCCAGCAGCATGCCTTCGGTCAGGTCTTTGATCATGCCGGCAGCCGCCGTGGCGCCTGCGCCATAGGCGATGGCTGCATCGCCTACGCCGCTGAAGCCTTCGTCGGTGAATACCTGCACCAAGACCGGACGACGGCCAGCTATCTCGACAAGATATATCTTGGCTTTGACTACTTTCATCAACTCTCCTCTTGATGTCCAGGAAGGGCGTTGTACCTTGCTATCTTTTTTCCTTCCAGCCTGCAAGCAAATAGGGCTTGCGCGACCAAGCAGGCACAAGCCCCAGAACATTGTAAGAGCGCCTCTTCGCGCTTCCCAGATTCCACGAGTTTTACGTCCAGACAGGTTCGTGCCACAGTTCCAGTTCCTGGCCGATGCCCCGGCGACGGGCCTCATGGTACACGCGATGGGCATTGATGAGGTCTTTGATGCCCATGCCATCCATGATGGCCAACGGAAAGCCGGTCTCGGGGTCGTTGAGGATGGTCAGCGCATTGGCACGGGGCATGTCCCGTTTGATCGGGCTCTCCGGGTTGCTGGGGATCCACTTGATGCCGGTCACCTGGACGTCGCCGCCGATGTAGGCAGGATGCATACTGACGCGCCGTCCGTGGAGGCCGTCCCATTTGATGATCGGCGACTGGGGCTCAATGCACTCGCCTTTGTCCAGCAGGCGAAAGACCTTTTCCAGGGCGTCAATGGTCTGAACCACGTCCAGGCCGCCACACTCAATGACTTGCTCTTGAGTCAGGTAAAGGAATTTGACAGTGCGTGACATGACACTCCTCACTGTTGCAATCGGGGGTCCAAAATGTCGCGCAGGCCGTCGCCCAGCAGGTTGAAAGCCAGCACGGTGATGAGAATGGCCAGGCCGGGAAAGA
>CAYVPU010000103.1:0-11063 GCA_964453885.1 uncultured Anaerolineae bacterium
GGCACGGTGATGCAAACCCTCGACATTGAAATGGAGCCCGGCGAAGAGGTCTACACCGAGTCTGGCGGCATGGCCTGGATGAAGGGCGACTTTGAGATGAAGACCTCCACACGCGGTGGGCTTTTGGCCGGGCTTGGTCGCAAGCTGGCGGGAGAGTCTCTCTTTTTGACCACCTATACCTGCCGGGGCGGCCAGGGCCTCATCACTTTTACGCCGGAGGCCATGGGCAAGGTCCTGCCCTTCCAATTGGAAGCGGGGCAATCGCTCATCTGCCAGAAGGACAGCTTTATGGTGGCTACCACGTCGGTCAATCTAGAGATGCACTTTCGCAAGCGACTGGGGACGGGGCTGTTCGGTGGAGAAGGTTTCGTCCTGCAAAGGATCACCGGCCCCGGCCTGGTCTTCTTGGAGATAGCTGGCGAGGTGCGTGAGTACGAATTGGCTGCGGGGGAGACGGTAAAGGTGGATCCCGGTCACCTGGCGCTTTACGAGCCGTCGGTCGGCTATGATATTGCCAGGGTCAAGGGTGTGGCCAATATCCTCTTTGGTGGCGAAGGGCTTTTCCTGGCCACTCTCACCGGGCCGGGCAAGATCTGGCTGCAGAGTATGCCTCTCTCTAACCTGGCCGGCAAGCTGGCTCGTTATTTGCCGACGAAGGGGTAGACCAATGCCTTCGCGCATCGGCGCATTGGCTGGCCGATACATTCTCGCCCGACTGCTGGGCGAGGACGCCGCTGGCGCTGTCTTTGAGGGTCTGGACAGTGTGCAAGATCAGCCAGTGCTGATCAAGTTGCTCCCTAAAGCGCTGGCAGCCGACCCGGCTCGGCAGGAGCAACTGCGGCGCCTGGTGGCGCGGCTGACGGCGCTGGAACACCCCAACCTCCTGTCCGTCGTCGAAGCGGGCATTCAAGAGGGCGTGCCTTACCTCGTCGCTGAGGGGATTGCCGCTACGCCTCTGGCTGAAAAGATGGGTCAGGCCCTGGACGTGGAACAGGTCGCCAGCATCATCTCCCAGGTGGGTGAGGCGTTGGTCCATGCGTACCGACAAGAGTTGATCCACGGCAACCTTTCCCCACAGAATGTGTTGATCACTGCTGGCGGCCAGGTGTTGCTCTCTGACGTCGGCCTGGAGTCGGTGTTGGAAACGCCGTGGGAGAAGGTGCAGGAGGGACTGACGGCCTACCTGGCCCCGGAGCGGATCCTGGGCGAGCGGTTGGATGCCCGCGCCGACGTCTATGCTTTGGGCGTCATGATCTTTGAGATGATTACCGGCCTGCGACCGGATGGCCCGGCGTCGCAGGTCTTACCCTGGCTGCGCGAGGTTGTGCCAGATCTCGCACCGGATCTGGAGCCGGTGCTGGTCCGTGCCCTGGTGACTGATCCTGAGGCCCGCTACGCCACCGTCGGCGAGTTCGTGGCCGATTTACAACCGATTCTGGCCCGCTATCTCCAGCCTGGGGAGACTCCTCAACCGGCTGAGCCCAGGCTGCGCCCGGCCCCGGTGCCTTCGGAGGCACTCCCGTCTTTCTCTCTGCCGCCCCTGGTTCTCATCGCCCCAGCTTTGGAGGGTATACCTGCCATTCCCATGCCGGAACCGCCGCCCGTACCTTCTTTTGACTGGGATGCTTTCAGCCGGGAAATGATCCGTGTGCCTTTGCCCGAACCTCCACCACTGCCCAAACCACCGCCGCTGCTAGAGGTCACGCCAGGAGGCATCGAATTTCCAACTGTGTCCCCTGTCGTCTTGGGGGAACCGGAACTGCTCGCTGAGGATAAAGTTCTAAAAGAACCGCTCACGCCGGAGCCTTCTGTGGCCCAACCTCCGCCGTCGGCGCCGAGACCCCAGGAAACACCAGCCCCGGCCGAACCGCCCGCCCGCCCGGTGCGGCGCGCCCGGCAGCCGGCGACGCCGATCACCGAGCTCGCTCAATTGGTTACACCCTCGGCGCAGCCAGTGTCTCGGCCTAAACTGCCTGCCACCACGCGACGCTGGGACCGCCACCGTATAGGAGTCATTCTTATCGTTGTTGGCCTATTGTTGATGCTGCTGACTTGTTGCTGTTTGTCCCTTCTCCTCTCGGACGAGGTGAGTGGTACAGGAAGCACACCAGCCTCTTATCATGCCTGGCTAAACATCGTTCGCCTGGTGTGGGAGAGCATGACCTTGCTCTGAGCCGATCTGTGACCAGTGGTTGGGTCACAGGGTTTCGACCTACCCTGTACTTGTCAGCACCTGTCCTGGGCCGACAGGTACAGGGTCCAGGACAAGTGCTCAACCGGCGCTTATGTCCACTCATGCTGTTAACTTGATGCGTATGGTCGCAGACCCTCCCGGAGCGGAGAACAAACTCGCTCCATCGGGAGAAAACAGAGAACATGACCATCAAAAAGATCGATCACATTGGCATCGTCGTCAAAGACATCGAAGCGGCGCTGAAGGTTTATCGGGATGCTTTGGGGTTAGAGTTGACCAGGGTCGAATTCGTGCCGGAACAGGCGGTCAAGATCGCTTTCCTGCCCACGGGCGAGAGCGAGATCGAACTGGTGCAGCCAACCACCGATGACAGTGGCATTGCTAGCTATTTGGCCAAGCGGGGCGAAGGCGTCCACCACATCTGTCTGGAGGTGGACGACATTGAGGCCACGCTGGCCCAGATGGCTGCCCAGGGCCTGGAATTGATAGACCAGAAGCCGCGCGTCCGCCCTGGTGGGCAAAAGTATGCCTTTGTTCACCCCAAGAGTGCCCACGGCGTGCTCATTGAGCTGTACGAAAAGCAATAAGGGGAGAAGGGATCAAACCCATGAATGATCTGATTAAACTCTGGGAAAGACCTGCTCCAGGGAGATGTATGATAGCCGGCTGGCATCAATGGGCCGATGCAGGGGAAGTTTCCTCGGGACTGCCGCAATATCTCATAGACCAAACCTCAGCCAGAAAGATCGGAGAAATAGAGCCCGATGGTTTCTATATGTTCCAAATTCCGGGTACTCACCATCTTTTCAGGCCCGTGGTCAAGCTCGAAGAAGGCTTCCCGGAAGGATTGGAGCGAAAAAGAAATGAATTCTTTTATGCGGGCGATGACCAGGAAGGTTTTTTCATCTTTCTTGGAGAAGAACCGCATCAAAACGAAGAACGATATGCCGCCGCCTTTTTTGACGCAGTAGAGGCATTGGGCGTCAGAAGGATCGCTGCCGTTGCCGGTGTATATGGTGCCGTGCCCTATGACAAGGATAGGAATATCTCGTGCGTGTACAGCCTGCCGGAGATGAAAGATGAGCTAGCCAGGTACGCCCTCGAGTTCTCGGACTATGAAGGCGGTGTGACCATCAGCATTTACCTTGCGGACAGAGCAAGACTGAGGGGAATAAAGTTTTTCAGGTTCTGTGCCTTTGTGCCATCTTATGACTTTTCGGAAGCCTCGGTCCTTGTTCAGCCCATGGGGGTAGAAAAAGATTTCAAGGCCTGGTACGACGTTATGGCAAGATTGGACCACGTATTCGACCTGGATTTAGATCTGTCGGACCTTGAAAGGCGAAGCGATGAGCTCATCTCGACGTGGGATGTCAAGATCGAGCGGATGGCCATGACTATGCCCCAGTTGGGGGTAAAGGACTATATGGAAAAAGTGAGCAGAGACTTCTCAGAGAAGTCCTTTGTCCCTCTCAGCGATGTCTGGAAAGAAGGACTGGATCGCCTTCTCGGGGATCTCTGAGGAAATTGCGTCTACTGCCATCTGTGGTATAATGTTTGGAAATCTGGGCCCCAGACCACGCAATCTCGGGAGGGCGGTCTCTTGGAGATAGATACCCACTCGCAGGACATTCGTAACCCCTATATCACCAATCGCCCGGTCAGCGACCCTTCCCACTTTTTCGGACGAGAGGGCCTCTTGGCCTGGGTGCGAGAACGGCTGGTCAAAGGCGATCGCGTCCTTTTACTGCACGGCGTTCGGCGCATCGGCAAGACTTCGTTTCTCCTGCAACTACCGAACCGCGTCCCGGCCGGCTACCTGCCCGTTCGCCTCGATCTGCAAAAGATGGCTCACCGGGCCCACGACGAGACGGGTGCCAGCGATAGCCAGGAATCTTTTATGTGGGCCTTTTGCCGGAGCGTGGCCCACGAAGTGACGACCCTTCACGCCCTCAATCTAAGCGCTCCGGGGCGAGCCGCATTTGCCCGGGACGCCAGCTATGCCTTGCGTGAGTTCCTGACTGACCTGCGCCAGGTCCTGGGCAACAACATCTTGCTGCTGATGCTGGACGATCTGGACACTCTGCCGGCCGATGGCGTTGGGCGGCGCTTTCTCTTTGATCTGGTGGAGCAGGCCCTGGAACGGCGTCCCGGCCTTCGCTTTCTGATCACGGTGCGCAGCTTGGACGGTCTCCTGGCAGGGTGCGGATGGGCGCAGCGAGCGCCGACGCAGCGTCTAGGTCCGCTGAACTCGACCGAGGCCCTCGATCTACTCAGATCGCCTGCGTCGGGCCGGTTGAGCTACGACTCTGTGGCCGCGAGGCGCATCACCGAATTGGCCTCCGGCCATCCCTACTACCTGCAACTGCTGGGTTACACTCTCTTTAATCGGCGCTCTGCCAACGAAGTTTCCTTGTCCGACGTCTCAGCAGCCTTGGAGGAATTGCTGCCTCTACCCTTCGATGAGTTCAACGAGTGGTGGGATGCTTCCTCGCCTCCAGAGAGGGTAGTGCTAGCCCTGCTGGGCGAACTCAAGGGGCAGGGCGGCGTTTTCATCTCTTACGAAATTCACAAAGCCCTGACGCGACGCGGCGTGCGAGTCAAACGCAGCATCCTGGATCAGGCCCTTCAATCCCTGGCGCAGCGAGCGGTGCTGGAACGCCTGGGCGCCATCAGCTACCGCGCCCGCATAGAGCTGTTCCGCGCCTGGCTGCCCTACCACGCCGATCTGCAACAGGCGGCCAAAAAGGCCCATTGGCGTATGCGCAGCCGGCCTGTGCCGGCTGCTGCTCAACAGCTTGCGAGAGAGTTCACCACAGGTAACTGGCTTGCCTGGGCTGTGGCGACGGCTGCAATCCTGGTGTTTCTCTTTCTGATCTTGCGCGTGCCAGAGGCGGCCAGGCCGCAGCCCACGGCCACGTCCGTCGCTTCTCTCCGTCCTACTCTTACTCCGCTGCCAGCCACACCCGTCGCCGCTCGACCATCAACGCCGGTGTCCACCGCGACTGCCTTTATCGGCAGGACGGCCACGCCGATGCCTGCTACGGCGGAAGCAACTGCCAAAGCGACGCTCTCCTCTCCCACGGCTACTCTTCCGTCGGTGATGCCGACCTTGCCGGGCCACGGCTGGCTGCTCTACATGCGCAAGGAGAATGTCGACGCTCCCTGGCAGCTGTATCAGATGAATGTTGATGGGACGAATCCCCATCCAGTCACCGGCAGCAACCTGGGCGAAGCGTCTCCTGCCTGGGCGCCCCATGGCGGCTCGGCAGTCTTTGTTTCGGAGCGGGATGGCGACAAGGAAATCTACATTATGAGACTGGACGGCACCGGCCTGGCCAATCTCACCCGCCACCCGGCCGGCGACTGGACGCCAGCCTGGTCGCCCGATGGTCAGTGGATCGCCTTTGCTTCATTCCGCGATGAGAACTGGGAACTGTACGCTGTGCGTACCGATGGCACAGACCTGGTCCGGCTGACCGAGAACAACGTCAGCGACCTGTCTCCGGTTTGGTCTCCCGATGGCAAGACACTGGCCTTTGCCTCTAAACAGGACGGCAACTGGGAAGTCTACCTGATGCCCTGGCACGGCACGGTCGTCACTCGCCTGACAGACAACCCTGGTGCGGACCTATCGCCAGCCTGGTCGCCTGATGGTCAATGGATCGCCTTCGAGTCCACCCGCGACAGCGACGCCGAGATTTATCTCATGCGCGCCGACGGCAGCGAACAGCACAACCTCACCAACTGGCCCTACGCCGACGAACACGGCCCTGTCTGGTCGCCCGACAGCCAATGGATTGCCTTCTACTCCAACCGCGATGGCGATTGGGACATTTATGTCATGGACAGGGAAGGCAAGAACCTCATCAATCTGACCGACGACGAGGCCAACAATCAATCGCCTGCCTGGAGCCCATAACTCGGATCAAATCCTCCCGCAGGTTCGACGTGGATAATCATAGCTCCTCGCTGGCCTCAACAATCTCTCAGACCTCGAAAACTCTGCCATAACCTGCGGAAGGATAAAGCGGTAAGTAACCCGATGCTCATAACCATGAGGATACGACGTCCATTTGTCTTTCTGTTCCTCCTCTCAATGCTGACGGCAGCAGGGTGTCAATCCGTGTTGTCCCTGCTACACCCGACGCCAACGCTGCCGCCAACTCCCATCGTTGCCCAGCCAGAGGCCACGGCTGATGCCTTCCTCCGCGCCTGGGAGCGAGCCGACTATGAGGCTATGTATGGCCTGCTCACCCCTTCCATCAGAGCCACAGTAAGCCGCGAGGACTTTGAAAAACGGTATCGCTCCAGTCTAACTGAGGCAGTTGTCACTTCCCTGCGGGCGCAGGTGCGGACAGCGCTGGAAAGTGGTTACAACGCCCAGGTCGACTTTGCCGTGACTATGCAGAGCGCCGTGTTGGGCGCTCTCGAGTTCAACCATCAGGTGGCGTTGACCTTCGAGGGCGGTCGCTGGGGCGTTGTCTGGTTGCCAGAATTGATCTTCCCAGGACTGACGGACCGGCGGCAGGTCCACTTTATCGAACGCATTGCCGTGCGGGGCAACATCTATGACCGCGATGGCCTGGGACTGGCTGCGAAAGGCAGTCTGGTCACTGTTGGCATCGTGCCTGGCCGCCTGACCGGTGACGACGAAGCAGCCACGCTCGCCGAACTCAGCCGCATCCTGGGAATGACTGTGCAGGACATTCAGGAGGCTTACGCCGATGCCCTCCCTCACTGGTACGTCCCTATCAAAGACATCTCACCAGAAGTGAGCCAGGCTCACTACGAAACGCTTGCATCGCTGCCGGCCGTCGAACTCAAAGAAAAAGAGATCCGTGCCTACCCCGCGGGCGGCGTCGCGGCGCACGTCGTCGGCTATATGGGGCCGATTTACAAAGAAGACCTGGAGGAGTGGCGCAAGAAGGGCTACCGGGGCGACGAAATGGTGGGCCAGACTGGCCTGGAAGCCTGGAGCGAGCCCTACCTGGCAGGACAACGAGGCGGTGTGCTAACCCTCATTGACAACCACGGCGTGTTGGTAGACACTCTTGCTGAGCGGCCGGCCACCCCTGCCCAGAGCATTTACACCACCCTGCGCCGCGACTTTCAACAGGCTGCCGAATCACTCCTGGCGGAAGGGGGCAAACCGGGCGCTATCGTCGCTCTCGATCCGCGCGATGGGGCTCTCCTGGCCTTGGCCAGCTATCCCACCTACGACCCTAACCTCTTTATCCCTGCCATCTCTGCTGAGGACTGGGCCAAGTTCGACGCTGACATGCAACGCCCTCTGGTCAACCGGGCGCTGCAATCCGGCTATCCACTCGCCTCGGTGTTCAAGATCGTCACCCTGACTGCCGGCCTGGAAAAAGGTGGCCTGACCCGCAACTCGCACTTTACCTGCAACGGCACCTGGACTGGCCTGGGGCCAGGGTGGCCCAAAGTCTGCTGGCTCAGGAGCGGGCACGGCAACGTTGACGTCATCACTGGCCTCACGGTCTCTTGCGACGTCGTCTTTTACGAAATTGGGCTGCTGTTGGACGGCCTGGATGCCGATCTTTTGCCGGTCTACGCGCGGGGTTTTGGCCTGGGCCAGCCCACCGGCATGCAAGAACTGCCCGAGTCCCCTGGTCTGGTACCCGACGTCGCCTGGAAGCGGGCCACTTGGGGCGAGCCGTGGGTGCCCGGCGACTCGGTGAACCTGGCCATCGGGCAGGGATTCCTACTCACCACACCGCTGCAGATCGCCCGTATGGTGGCTGCCGTGGCCAACGGCGGGACACTCCTCCGTCCCCAGCTTGTCTATCGCATTGGAGACGAGGTGGTCTTGCGGCGGGAGGAGATGGGCCAATTGCCGATCAGCGCCGGGCACCTGGCCGAGATCAAAGAGGGACTGCTAGGCGTCGGCACGCTACCCCACGGCACCGCTTACCATGCCATGCAGGGTCTGCCCATTAAGGTGGCCGGCAAGACCGGCACCGCCGAAACTGGCGAGACCGACCCCCATGCCTGGTTCGTCGGCTATGTCCCGGCCGACGATCCCGAAATCGTCATCGCTGTCATGATCGAGCACGGTGGTGAGGGGCCAACTATCGCCGCTCCCCTGTTTCGCAAGCTGGTCGAGGCCTACTATGGCATCGAACCGGTCGAGATACCTACCGCTGAGTCAACGTCAACACCCCCTCCACAGTAAAGCGCCTCGTTTGAATCCTCCCCAGGCAGGGGCGCGGGGAGCAGGTATCCGTTGCCTGGTTGCCCTTGCGTGTCTTGTTAAATTCGCATATAATGGCCTCAACTTGCTGAGAGGAGCACTGTCCATGAGCGAATTCGATACCGACCGGATTCGAGTCCGGATACAGGCCAGGCCGGCAGTTTACCTGAGCGTCATTGACGCCGGGCCTCGCGACGCCAGCCCGGTGTTGTTCTTTGTCCAGGGGGCCGGCGGCCATGCCTTGCAGTGGGTCAACCAGCTCCGTCACTTTTCTCAACGCTACCGCTGTATCGCGCCTGACCTGCGGGGCCATGGTCGCTCTGACCAGCCCCGCACCGGTTACACCGTGGACCAGGTCACCGATGACCTGGTCGTCATGCTGGATGAGATGGACATTCAAGAGCCGGTCTTTTTGCTGGCCCACTCGGCCGGCGGGCTGCTGGGCATCAACTTTGCTGCTCGCTACCCGGAGCGGCTAACCAGGCTGGTACTGATCAACACCGCCGCCAACCTGCCTCTCTCTACCTTGATGCGCCTGGGGCTGCGTATCCCCTCCATGCTGATGTTCCTGGTCAGGCCCTTTTTGCAACGCCGGGGGCGTTTTAACGCGCCGCCCCATGTTTTCAAAAAGTTCGTCGAAAGCAGTGTCGGCTCGTGGCAGGGCTGGGACCTGTTGCCCGACATCACCACTCCCACGCTGGTCATCGCTGGCCAGCGAGATTGGTACGTGCGTCCCTCTATGTCGCGCCGCACGGCCTACGAGATGCCCCGTGCCCGGTTGGAGATCATCCGGGCCGCGGGCCACCAGTCGCCTCTGGAACGCCCGGCTGCTGTCAACCGCACCGTGGAACGTTTTCTGAAGACCGGCCTTCGTTCCTGGCGCAGCGGTGTGGAGGAAGCCCGGTCCGTGGCCCACGAGCGTCCCTGGCTGAAACACTACGAGAAGGGCGTTCCCGCCGAGGTCGCGGTGCCCGACCATCCCTTGCATCATCTTTTGGAGGAATCGGCCCGCCGTTGGCCCGATCAGCCGGCCCTCATTTATGGTGGTCGCCGGCTGTCATATCGTTTCGTGGTAGAGGAAGCCCGCCGTTGGGCCGGCATCGTCCGCGACCTGGGCGTGCGCAAAGGCGACCGGTTCCTTATCCTCCTGCCCAATGTCCCCCAGGCGGTCATTGGCCTGTACGGCGCGCTGATGGCCGGCGCGGTGGCCGTGATGGTCAACCCTCTGTCCGACCGGCGGGAGTTGGCCCGCCAATTGGCCGATTCCGGCGCCGAGGCGGTGCTGACTCTCAGTCGCTTCTACCCCGATGTGGTCCGTCCCTTGCAGCAGGAGGGACAGGTGCGCAACGTGATCCTGACCAACGTCAAGACCTACCTTCCCTGGCTGCGGCGGACCGTTTTTCGCCTCACCCGCGAGCGGCAGGAGGGCCACCGCCTGCCGGCCTACGAAGCCGAAAAGGTACTCTGGTGGGAGCGGCTGATGCGCCGCACCCCCGGCGACTTTGAGCCCGTGCCGGTCATCCCCGATGACCTGGCCGTCCTGCTCTACACCGGCGGCACCACCGGCGCGCCCAAAGGGGTGATGCTCTCCCACCGCAACCTGGTGGCCAACGTCGTCCAGACCCGTGTTTGGTTCGCTGACCTGCGGGGAGGAGGGGAGACCTTTCTAGGTGTCCTCCCCTTCTCCCATTCCTACGGCCTGACAGCTTGTCTTAACGTGGCGATCCTCGGCGGTTCGGCTGTGGTGTTGTTGCCCACGTTCGACACCGAAGCGGTCCTGAAGGCCGTCCGCCGCTATCGGCCTACCCTTTTCCCTGGCGTACCGGCCATGTACGGCGCTATCAACGAGTTCCCCAAGGTGCGCGGTTACGAGCTTGCCAGTGTCAAAGCCTGTATCAGCGGGGCCAGCCCGCTGCCCATTGAAGTGCAGGAAGGTTTTGAAAAGCTGACCAAAGGACGGCTGGTGGAGGGCTATGGCCTGACCGAGGCCAGCCCCGTGACCCACGCCAACCCCCTCTTTGGCCTGCGCAAAGTTGGGTGTATCGGCATTCCTCTACCCAGCACCGACGCCCGGATCGTGCACCCCCGCACCGGGCGGGAGCTAAAATCAGGCGTCGTCGGTGAACTGGTGATTCGGGGTCCCCAGGTGATGCAGGGCTACTGGCGCCGGCCTGAGGAGACTGAAGAGGCGCTGCGCGACGGCTGGCTCCACACCGGCGACCTGGCCGAGATGGACGGCGACGGCTATTTTCGCATCATCAACCGCATCCGTGACCTGATCCCCGTGGGGCGTCGCCAGATCTATCCCCGCGATGTGGAGGAGGTGCTGTACGAGCACCCCAGTGTGCAAGAGGCGGCCGCCATCGGCGCGCCGGGAGCTGATGGGCGCGGTGAGGTCCGGGTCCATATCGTACTACGCCCCGGTCACCAGGCCACTGCTGAGGAGATCATTGCTTTCTGCCAGGGCCGGTTGCGCCCCTCCCAGGTCCCCCGGCAGGTGCGCTTCCGAGAGCAGATGCCTCGCTCTTTTGTGGGCAAGGTCCTGCGACACCAGCTGAGGGAAGAGGAGCTGACCGCTGCGGAGGGAAGATGACTGCCGCTGTGAGAGTTGTTTCTCCTTGGGCCGCTGGCGAAGTGACTATTGGAAGGCGGCATCGG
>CAYVPU010000104.1:0-4048 GCA_964453885.1 uncultured Anaerolineae bacterium
GATCATCGGCGAGGTCTGGACTTCCGATATTTATGCCAATGTGGAGCAACTGTGTGATTTCGGCAGTCGCTTCTCGTGGACGGAGAGCGAGTGCCAAGCCCGAGATTTCATCGAGGCCAAGTTCAAGGATTTTGGCCTGGAGAATGTGCGATTACCAACGTTTGACTACACGGGCTGGGCGCGGGGGCAGGCAAGTCTTCGCATAGTCAATCCGCTACAAAAAGAATTACCCTCGGTCATCTCGTTGGTTTACTCGCCCAGCACGCCGCCGGACGGGCTGCGGGCCGGGGTGGTGAATGTGGGTCTTGGTACCAAGGCCGAGTACGCGGCCAAAGGGGACAAGATCAGGGGCAAGTTTGTGTTGGCCAGCACGGATAGTCCTGCCGGGGGACGGTGGGTCCACCGTCGTGAAAAGTATGGCCGGGCCGTAGCCGGTGGCGCGGCCGGGTTCTTGTTCGTCAATCACCTGCCGGGCATGTTGTCGCCCACCGGCAGCCTGCGCCCAGGCAAGCTGGCCGAGATCCCGGCCGTGGGGTTGAGTCACGAGGATGGCTTTGTCATCCAGCGGCTTCTCCGAAGCGGGAAGCCCCTCGAACTGGAGATGCGTCTGACCAACCGCACCGGGCCAGCCCAATTCAGTCACGTCATCGGTGAGGTACCCGGCCGGCGCTACGACGAGATCATCGTCTGCGGCGCGCACTATGACGGCCACGACATCAGTCAGGGCGCGGTAGACGACGCTTCAGGCACGACCCTGGTGATGGAACTGGCCCGCGTCTTTGCCCCGCTGGCCGGTCGGTTGCGGCGCACGCTGCGCTTTGAAGCTTACGCTGCCGAGGAGCTGGGCGTGCTCGGTTCAACAACTTATGTCAACGCTATGACTGAGGCTGACCTGGCTCATGTGAGCTTTATGCTTAACCTGGATGGTGGGGCGCTGGGGAGTGGGCGGGGCATGGCGTTGCAGGGGTTGGACGAATTGCACACCCTCTTTGCCGGCTTTGCGCGGGAGATGGACTATCCCCTGGCTCTGGACAACCGGGTGGGCACTGCATCAGACCATTTTCCATACTTTTTGCGCGGTGTGCCGGTTGCCTTCATGTTCGCTCGCCGTCCGCCAGGCCTGGGGCGTGGCTTTGGTCACACCATGGCCGATACGCTGGACAAGGTAAGCGAAGTCGAATTGCGGGAGAGTGCTATGGTTGCTGCTCGCCTGGTGCTGCGCCTGGCCGACCACCGGCACGACATTGGCCGTAGGCGGACCCCGGACGAGATCAGACAGCTTCTTCTGGAACACGATCTGGAGGAACCCCTCAAGGCGCAAGGCAAGTGGCCGTTTGAGTAGACGGTGGGCTACAAACGATAGGGAGTGGATCAGAAACCCGGTTTTTGGTGCTCCATAACCAAGTGGTAATGGCTTGAAGCGCCTTTGGGGAGTCAAAGGTGGGCCTCTTGCAGAAAAAACCGGATTTCTTTGCCCCCAGGTGAACGGTTGTAGGAAGAGTGACAGAGGAGGCGCAGTGGAACGCGCAATGGAACGATACCATGTGAAACCAGGCAGCGAGGTTGATCTGAGTCAGTGGGACCCAGACGATAGAAGTGCTTTTGAGGGAAGCAAAAAGGAAGCTCGAGAGGCGCTGTTGGCGCTTAATGAGCAGTTGGAAGTGTTGCAGGAACTGCTCTACGCCGAGCACAAACACAGAGTGCTCATTGTTTTACAGGCCATGGATACCGGCGGCAAGGACGGCACCATTCGCCACGTCTTTGAGGGCGTCAATCCCCAGGGTGTAAAGGTGGCGAGCTTTAAAGCACCCACCTCAGAGGAGTTGGATCACGACTACCTTTGGCGGGTGCACAAGCACGTGCCCGGCAAGGGCGAGATTGTGGTCTTTAACCGCAGCCACTATGAGGATGTGTTGGTGGTGCGGGTGCATGATCTGGTGCGGCCGGAGGTGTGGCGCCGGCGCTACGCCCACATCAACGACTTTGAGCGGATGCTGGCCGAGGAGGGCACGACGATCCTCAAGTTCTACTTGCACATTGACCAGGACGAGCAGAAGGAGCGCTTTCAGGCGCGGTTGGACAGGCCCGATAAACGCTGGAAGTTCAATGTAGCGGATCTGGAGGAGCGCAAGTTGTGGCCGGAGTACATCAAGGCTTTCGAGGACGTCCTCAACAAGACCAGTACCGAATGGGCTCCGTGGTACATTGTTCCAGCCAATCGCAAGTGGTATCGCAATGTGGTGGTGAGCACGGTCATTGTCGAGGTGCTGAAAGCGCTAAAGATGAGTTTTCCCCAGCCGGAGGATGATCTGGATCACGTGGTGATTGAGTGAGCCTTTACGGACCCATCTCTTTTTTCTCACCCATCGTTCTCACTTCGACCCTTTCGATCTCGCCCGTAAACCGTCTGACAACTTCCATCAAGTCTTCCAGTTCAAATGGTTTGACGATATACTCCTCGGCACCCATAGATTTGGCCATTACGGCCTTCCGCCAATCGGCTGCAGCCGTCACAAATACGAACGGGATGTTACACCACTCAGCGTTCTCTTTTACCACGCGCAAGAGGGCATAGCCATCCATACGGGGCATCTTGACGTCGGCCAGGATCAGATCGGGACACTCGTGCTCAAGCAACTTGACTGCCAGTTCACCGTCCGAGGCCAATGCCACTCGAAACCCCTCTATCTCTAAGGCGAACCGCAGCCCTTCGGCCATCTCCCGGTTGTCGTCTACTACAAGGACTAATGGCTCCATAGCCTCCCTCCCGTTCCATGACGTAGATGTTGACTTGGCAAAAAAGTGACGAGCAGGCTCTTTTTCGTCCTTGATAGACACCGGAACCGTTCGTACTGGGGTACTAGCAAAAACATCCTCAAATGGCTCGGCAGTCCGAGGCGACTCTGCAGCCGGCCGATTGCGGCCCATCCATTCCCACAACTGGAGAGAGAACTCTTGGATGCCCCCAGTCGTGGCTCTGTTCACCAATGCCGCTTCCTCCACCGTCAGGCTAAAGTGGTAGCCGAGGTAGCCGCCCTCAAGAATCTGCTTGGGGTTCCGCAATAGCGTCTGGCGGAACTGCTTGCTGACGGCCGCGGCGCCGATCAGTCGGGTCAATTCGGGATGTTGGCTGTATTTCTGATACATGGCATTGCCCTTTCCACGCATTGCGGTTTTTTTGCTCGTTTTCGGTTTTGGTGGCAGGAACCTGCCAGGCAAAACGGGCAACTCCTACCACGATGAGAATGTCTCCGATGCTAAAGGCCGTGGGCCAGGGAAAGGGCCTGGGGATGACAAAAACATCCGACAGAAACCAAAGCCGAGTAGCTTCGACAGGCAACACCACGTCTTTGGACGCGCCGTGATGCGTCCCCACAGGCCATGCACCGTCCCCTAGTGTCACCACTGCCTGGGGCGCAATGGGCATCCATCCACCGTTGGCGACGATAACCAGGCCGTTGAGAAAGACGCCCGCGGCCAGCCAGGGAATGCCCGGCAGTCGCCGATTGGCCCACAGCCCCCACCCCAGCAAGAAATACGACGCCACAAGGAGTAACCGGGGCAAGAGCAACTCAGGCGCATCGCTGGCTGCAGGCGCGCGCATCAGAGGCAACTGCAAAGCCAGCGCCACCGGCGCGACCCACAGGTAACGTACCGGCAAGTCAGCCAGCGACTGCAACCGCTCTCGCCCCCGCACGATCCCCACCACCAGGATGACAATCAGCAAGGCAGCAAACAGCAGCACTGGTTATCCCCGTTTCCCCCCCACCGGTCACCAGCATGACCGGCTGGTCGGAATCAGATTGTTACAGATGCTTTGCTCGCCTGGTGGCTAGATGCCCATACCTGCGTCGGGCGCGCCGCCAGCCAGGGCCATGAGCAAAACCGAGATCACGATAAGCGAGAGGCGCACATTGCGCGACGAGGTGTAGCGGGTCAACAGGTACTTCACTTGCTCTTTCATGTTTTTTCCTCCTCGAGATCTATACCCCCAAATAATTGAACATAGTATATCACGCACCAAGATACCAGACAGCATACCAAACAG
>CAYVPU010000104.1:4148-8543 GCA_964453885.1 uncultured Anaerolineae bacterium
AACAGCACTATGGAAAACAAAAAGCGGCCCCTTGGCAGGATGGGAACCGCTTTGGCATCAACGTCGGGTACTTGTAATCAGTGATCAGTTTTCTTCAGCTTTATCCGTCCTCATTCATCCTGGCGCAAGAGTTCTTGGTATATGGCCTCTGTCTCTGTAGAAGGGGTAATGCCCATTTCCTGGTACAGGTGCCTGGCAAATTGGTGGTAAAGCGCCAGTGCCTGCGGCCGCTGGCCGGCGGCAGCGTGACTGCGCAGTAGTCCCCGGCAGGCCGCCTCATCGAACTCGTCCACGTCCAGTGCCCGGCGGTAGAGGTCTTGGCTCTCGGTGTATTCCCCCTGGCTCAGGTGGAGATCGGCCAGGGTGCGCAACCCCCGCCGGTAGCACTCCCGGAGCCGTTCCCGCTCCACAATGCACCATAGGGAGTCAAACTTCTCCACATAGTCGCCAGCATAGAGCGCTATCGCCTGGCGATAGGCATCTATCCGATCTTGGTCGGTTTTGGCCGCCCCGGACTCGTACAGCAGCGCCTCAAAGGCTTCCACGTCGTACCACGATCCCTTCGGCAGGTCAAGTCTGTACCAGCCCTCTTTCTGGCGCACCTCGCTGTACATCCTTCGCAGTCGGTAGAGTGCGCTCTTGAACGACAGAGCCGCTCGGGACGGCATTGCCTCTGGCCAGAACTCGGCCATGATCTGTTCCTTGTGGGCCCCTTGACCGCGATGGGCCAGCAGATAGAAGAACAGTTCCCGCACCTTGGGCCGGCCAGTTTTTGTCTCCTCACGGCCATACTGGACGCGATCCTGGCCCAGGGCGTAGATGTGCAGCGGCTGTCTGGTGGGTGCCGCTGCCTGAGATTCAGCGGTCAGGGGGGGCGGCGGCTGGGCGGTCCGCGCCAGGATTTCCGCCCACCACCCTTTGTCGCCGTTCAGCGAGAGGGCGTACTCTAACAGGGACTTGGCCTGCCGTCCCTCCACGACCAGGAAGCTGTCGTAACCCAAGTGATGGAATAACTCGGCTACGATTCCCAGGTGCCGCGCTACGTGTTGGCGCCGGCCTTGCCGGAGGGCCAGGTGGGCCAGGTGGAAGTGGACTCGCGCCAATTCGTGGAGGTGGCCGGTCCGCTCAAAGAACTCTTTCGCCTGGCCCAGGCTGATCCAGGCCTGCGCCTGGCGCTCCAGACTCTTCCACAGGATACCGCGGGCCAGCTCGCACAGGCCGATCTCGTAGAAAGAATCATGTGCCCTGGCCCTTACCAACGCTTCAGACAGCCAGACGACCGCCCCCTCGTAGTCGTCCAGCAACCGACAAGTCTCCCCCAACCCCTGGCGGGCATACACGCTGACAGCACCTTCGCCGACTTTATCGGCCAGTTCGATGCTGCGGCGGAAGGCTTCGCCTGCCGCCTGGTAATGTCCCACGTCACGGTAAAGGTCACCCAGGCTGGACAGAACCACGGCCTGCATACGACGGTAGCCGGCCGTTTGCGCTTTTTCTAGTGCCTGATTTAGCACCCGGTAAGCTTCGGCGAACTCGCCGCGCAGGTAGTGTACCACGCCAACGCTGTTGAGGGTATTAGACCAGGGGCCCAGGTTATTCAGTTGCTCCCAAAGGTGGATGGCCTGGCGATAGTGAGACACCGCCTTGTGCCACTGCCCGCTGGCGCGATAGGCGATGCCTAACTCGTGATGGAGCTTGGCCACGTCGCCAGCCTGACTCAGTATTTGGTATTGCCGCAACGCTTCCTCGAGGTAATTGGTTGCTCTTTCGACCCTGCCGTCGTAATAGTACGCCATGCCGACGGTGCGCTGCGCCTCGGCCAACAGACTGCCATTCTCCAGCCGGACAGCCTCAGACAGCGCCTTGTTGCCTGTGTTCAGTGCCTCTGCGTAGCGTCCCAGAAAGCGCAATGCCGTCGCCTGCCGCACCAGGGCCCAGGTTTCCCAGATGGCGTCCTCTCGTTCGGCAAAGCCGTGCCATGCCCTCTCGTAGTAGCGCAATGCCGAGGTCGGATCGCCTTGCTCCATCAGCATCAATCCCTGATAATAAGTTACCAGCGGGTTCGCTTCGACGACGGCGGGGGGCAGCGATTCGATCCAGTTCTGCAGTGTGTCCCAGCGACCGGTGGCGAGAAGTTCCTCGGCTGCCGTCTCCAGCAGACGCACCATCTCCCCTTGGGCGCCTGTCTGAGCGTAGTGGTCAAAGGCCTCTGGCAGCTCCCGCCGGGTCTCAAAGAGACCTGCCGCTCGGCGATGCAGAGTCTCGAACCGTCCCCGCGCTTGCTGGCGCAACCGGTTCTGCAAAAAGTCCCGGAAGGGCTGGTGATAGCGAGACCACTGGTTTTTTTCGTCGAGGGAGATCAGGAAGAGATTGCGGTCGCTCGCCTGTGCCAGCCTGCTTGCCGAATCGTCGGTTTCCCTCAAATCGTCCAGCGTTTCCGCACTCATCCTGTCCAGTACGGCGCTTTCCAATAGAAAAGCTTGCAAGTCAGGGGGCTGGTCGGCAAAGACCTGTTCGGCCAGATAGTCGTAGATGTGCCCGGAGGTCTGGGGCCGGGTGGCATCCGCCAACAGTTTCTCCCAACCGGCCTGAGCGGAGAGCAAGATGCCAGTGATCCAGCCCTCAAAATGCTTGGCTATTTCGGACGCTTTGTCAGACGGCAGGTCAAGACCGTAATTCTGATTGATCAAGGCCCGTATCTCTTGGGCAGTGAAGCGCAGTTCCGCCGTGTCCAGGCCCGCCATCTGCCCCCGGCCCAACAACAGGGCCTGGTTGGGCAACCGGGGCAGGCGACGGCTGGTGACGATCAGGTGACAATGCTCATCGGAGTACTGAATCAGATAGGCGAGGAACTCGTTTATGGAGAGGACGTCCTCGATGTGATGGCAATCATCGAGGATGATGGTAAAGTACTCAGGAATTGCCTCGTACAGTTCGTTGACCATAGTTGCTGCCAATGCTGACCACTCACGGGCAGGGTTCTGAAAGGAGGCCAGAATCGCTCCGCTCTGCGCACCAAAATCGGGGAATTGTTGCTGGACGCTGGCCAGTAGATGGCCAAAAAAGGTGCCGGGATCGCGGTCGAAACGATCTATTGTATACCAGCAGACCGGAACCTCGGTCCTGTGCGCATAGTCAACGAGCAAAGACGTCTTGCCATAGCCTGCGGTGGCGGAAATGGCCATGAGCTTGACGTCAGGATGATCACTCAAGAAATCCAAGAGCCGGGGACGGCTCAAGAGTTTCTGAGGCCTGGGAGGCAACTGAATTTTGGCAAGAACAGGACGAAATTCCATCGCGAATGGCCCGCTCACGTTGCGTCATGGGGGATTGACGAAGCAGCGATGGCTGAAGCTCAATTGCAGCATCATTTTACTGACAACCAGGGCTAGTATACAACACTCTAGCCCAAAAGACAAGCCCACCGGTTGGCAAACTTTGACAAAAGCGCGTTCGTCGGTTACAATTCCATATAGTTCCAGAAACAAAGCAGGCCAACTGGTTCATCAGCGAGTGGGCGGTGAGCAGAGCTCCTCGTCTCTGGGTACAAGGCCAGGCCAGTCACAACAACTGCAAGATGTTTTTCAGAAGCCAACGGGGTTCTCTGGCAAGAAGAACCGGGTTTCTTGGCCCCCTGGTGAACGGTTACGATCGGCTGGCAAAGCAGAAGGGGGAGGCCTGAATGGGCATCAAGGTTCGATTGATAGAAGGCATACCGATAACCATCGGGGAGAAGAAACTGACGCCGGTGGTGAGAGCGATCTCTTGGAACCAACGGCAGGCAGCGGTGCGACAGGGTAGCATCAACGGTTTCGGTGTTGTTGCCACCTGGTTGCAGCCGGTGGCTGTGCTGGAGGAGACAGCCGGGGGCCATCGGCGGATCTCTATACGTGATGAAACAAACCGCGCAGCGCTGTCCTTGCTGGCCATCGCTTTGACCGTTCCTCTGGTTTTGAACCTGCTGGTCAGGTTCGTCAGAGGCAGAGATTGAAGAATTGAGAGGTGACAGACTATGGAACTGAACAGGCTTTTTGACCTGATGGAAGAAATCCCGGAAAAGGCGGCTGTCAAAGCCGTATTTGGGCCGCCGACGCAGGTGGGCGAAAAGACCGTCATTCCTATTGGCCGGGTAGCCTACGGCTTTGGCCTGGGATTCGGTCAAGGCACAGCGCCCTCGCCCGAAACCCCGGAAAGCGCCGAGGACGAAGTCGCCGGTGGCAGTGGCGGTGGTGGCGGCGGCGGACTATCGGTCCAGCCTCTGGCGGTGCTGGAGGTGACGCCGGAAGCCACAACTCTGAAACCCATCGTGGATGAGGGCAAGATCGCCAGGATGGGCATGTTCGTTGGAGCGTGGAGCGTCTTTTGCCTGGCCAGAGTGCTGGTCAAGATATTCGG
>CAYVPU010000104.1:8643-11037 GCA_964453885.1 uncultured Anaerolineae bacterium
TTATCTTTTCGCTCTCCGGTGCATCAGGTCATCTTTATGACAATGTCTGTGATCACGTTAGCCGCCTCATCTCCCCTGTCTGCACAGTTGCTCAAGTGGCGATAAAGCTCACGCAGCTTGAGCATGTCCATCACGTGATGAATGTCCTCTGGCCCGCTAAACAGGTCTGCGACGGCCTCACGGTAGACGTGCTCCACCCGGTTTTCCAGGGCTTTGGCGCGGATGGCGTGGTCGTTGGCTACGTTGGGGTGGTCTTTGAGCCGCAACATGGCCTGGTGGATTTCATAGCAGGCTTCCCGCAACAACGATACCATGCGCTGCAAAAAGGCGTTAGGCTCTACTTCCAGCAGCACCATCTCATCGACTGTCGTGTTAGCATAGTCTATGACGTCGTCAATGGCGCGAGAGAGGGCAAAAATATCTTCGCGGTCCATGGGCGTCACAAAAGTGCGGTTCAGCTCGTCAATCAGAATGCGCCGGACTTCGTCCGCTTCTTTTTCCAGCATGCGAATTCTGTCCGCTCGCTTACCGCTAGGTTTTTTCATAAACTCTTCCAGGCATTCCAGCCCTTCCAGCGTTTTGGCCGCGTGCTCGATAAGCAGACGCAAGAATTTATCCTGCCGTGGTTTGAAAAAGTCTTTTATGCCCATCAATTACCTCGCTCAAGTCCTTGCTCAAGTTATTGAGCGCCGATTAGCCAGAGTACAGGATAGTAAAGCAAAGCCGCCATTGCCGCGCTGACCGGGATTGTCACCACCCAGGCGATGGCAATGCTACCCGCCACGCCCCAACGCACTTTGCTGAGACGTTCCGCCGAACCCACGCCCATGATAGAGGAACTGACGACTTGAGTGGTACTCACCGGTCCACCCAGCAATGCAGCGACCATGATGACCGCAGCCGACGACAATTGAGAAGTAAAGCCATGGATCGGCCTGATTTTGTAAAACCTGGCGCCCAGTGTCCGGATGAGTCGCCAGCCACCGGATGCGGTGCCCAGGGCGATGGCCGTGGCGCTCAAGAGAATGACCCACCCCGGCACTTCGAAGCGCGAAAGATGGCCCGTCGCAACCAGCCCCATGGTGATGATACCCATAGTCTTTTGGGCATCGTTCGTTCCGTGGCTGAGAGCCAGGCCCAACGACGTGAACCATTGGAGTCGTTTGAACAGCGTGCTGACCCGAGGAGAAGCCCCTCGCGCCAGGAAAAGCACCAGTTTCATGACGACGAAACCCACCGTCAGGCCCAGCAAAGGCGAAATAAAGAGTGCTATCAGGACCTTGCTCAGACCGTTGGGTTGGATATTCTGCAGACCGAAACCAATACCTACCGCTCCCACCAATCCGCCGATCAGGGCGTGCGAAGAACTGGACGGAATGCCCAACCACCAGGTGATGATGTTCCACACGATAGCGCTGAGAGACGCGGCCAGGATTACAGGGATAGTGACTGCCTCTGAAGCGATGATGTCGTGCCCAACTGTCTTGGCCACGGCGGCGCCAAAGAGAAAAGGGGCGGAAAAGTGAGCCACTGCACTGATTAGCAGAGCGACGCGCGGTGGCACAGCCCGCGAAGAAATCATGGTGGCGGCAATGTTGCTTGAATCGTGAAAGCCGTTCAAAAAGTCAAAGAGTAAAGCTGCGCCAATCAGAACCATTATTGGGATGGACGCTGTAGTCATTGAGGACCCTCGGCCTGGCTCCAGAGTATAAACAAAAATCACAGGGGGTGATTCCCTCTGCAATGGGGTAGATTATATCACATCCACAGCAACTATGTCAACCGGCAGCCATCTCTCTTGCTCGCTGGAGATCAGCCAGCGAATTGACGTTAAAAAGGGAAAAAAGCTGTGGATCCAGGATTTCTATCTCCTGTTGCTCCACGTAGCGCACCCGAACCTGGGAATAGAACGAGATGATTCTGAGATGGTTCTGCTGCAACAATGTCTCCATAGCTGGCAAACAGGTCTTGGAGTAGATCGCGTGCAGTGGTTCTATCCCCTGTGCAAGCCGGGGGACAACCACGTCGTGCCCCGGTGACAACAAGGACATGTAGCGCAGCAGTGGGGTGCTGAGAAACGGCATGTCGCAGGCAACGACCAAAGCATACGGGTTGCTCGCTGCCTTTAGGCCGGAATAGATCCCTCCCAGAGGGCCTTTGCCGAGGTAAGCATCAGGTACCATGGGGTGACCCAAATGCGCGTACTCGTTGGGTTTGTTGGTCACCAGGATGATCTCTTTACCAACGAGCGATACCTTTTCTATCACCCTTTCAATTATGGGACGGTCTCCGACTTTTAGGAGGGCTTTGCTGGTGCCCATGCGTCTACTTGTGCCGCCGGCCAAAATCACGCTGCTGATAGCAAGCATGTGCTTTTCCCCACCTCAACGATCA
>CAYVPU010000105.1:0-11014 GCA_964453885.1 uncultured Anaerolineae bacterium
GAGCGGGACTCCCAATGCTTTGGAGTCTTTGCGAGTTCGCGACCAAAGGCCCTGGCCCTCTGGATCAAAGGCCCTGGCCCTCTGGATCAAAGGGCCTGGCCCTCTGGATCAAAGGGCCTGGCCCTCTGGATCAAAGGCCCTGGTCCTCGTGACCAAAAGACCTGGCCCTCGTGACCAAAAGACCTGGCCCTCGTGACCAAAAGGCCTGGCCCTCGTGACCAAAGGGCCTGGGCCTCGTGACCAAAGGCTCTGGGCCTCGTGATCAAAGGGCCTGGGCCTCGTGACCAAAGGCTCTGGGCCTCTAGATCAAAGGCTCTGGGCCTTTGCTGCAAACCCCACGGGGGTTTTCACCGAACCCAGCCTGGCCGTAGAACAGCGGCCCTTCGACTTTACCCAGGACGCCGGGCGGCGGACAGCGTTCGTTTGTGCAAGCGGGGCCGTTGGAATACAATCAGCGCAGGCCGCTATTCACGGCAGTGGCAAAGCTGTCTCCCGAAAGCGTCTGAGGTAACCAAAATGCCAGCAGTATTACAAGATTCCCCTTGTGCCCTGGGTGCGGAAAACCATAGAAAATCGGATCGTTTCAAAACCACGATGAATCACAACTCGAAGGGGTATACTACCCAATGACCCACCTCTACGAACTGATCCAGCGAAACGTAGCCGCTTGGCGAGAGGACGACTACCCAACCGAAAATTACCCGGCCATCGCTGAAATCCTCGACTATGCCACGCTGCCGGAGGGCGGCGGCCTGCGCTTCTTGCGCCAGGCCCAACTGCGCGCCCTGGAGACGTACTGGTACCTGCGCCTGGTGGAAGGTACCCCTCATATCTTTGAACTCTACCAGAGGTACTACCTCAAACCCATTGACTTGCTGGCAGCGCTGGGACTCGACCGCGATGACATTAAGGACTTTGTGCTGAATGAGGGACTGGACGTCCTTTGGCAGCACATTCGTGAGGACGATGACTTTGTAAAAGCCCACAAACTGGAAAGCGTCCACGAAACGCTGACCCTCGACTATCCCAGTTACATCCTGGCCCTGGCTATGGGCGCGGGCAAGACGATCCTCATCGGAGCAATCGTGGCCAGTGAGTTCGCCATGGCCCTGGAATATCCTGCCGGCCCCTTTATCCAGAACGCTCTGGTCTTCGCCCCTGGCCTGACTATCCTGGAAAGCCTGCGCGAACTGGCCGAGGTACCCTACGAAAAGGTCCTCCCGCCGCGCCTCTACCGGCCCTTTGAGGCCACCTACAAGCTCGTCTTTACCCGCAAGGGCGAAAAGGACCTGCCCGTCATCCGTGGCAGCCGCTACAACCTGATTGTCACCAACACCGAAAAGATCCGTATCCAAAAGCGCACCTACCGTCACCACGCCTGGACGCAGATGTACTTTGAACGCATGCAGGAACAATACACCGAGGAGGCTAACCTACGCCTGATGGCCATCGCCTCACTGCCCAACCTGGGCGTCTTTTCCGACGAGGCTCACCACACCTACGGCCGGGAGATAGGGACGAGGCTCAAACGGGTACGGCAAACGGTGAACTATCTGCATGAGAACACCGACGTCATCTGCGTCGTCAACACCACCGGCACGCCTTACTACGAACGCCAGCCCCTGCGCGACGTGGTGATCTGGTACGGCCTTTCCCAGGGCATCCGCGACGACATTCTCAAGGCCGTGGACGGCAGCATCTATGCTTACGACTTTGACCAGCAGCACACGGACCGATTTGTAACCGAGGTGGTGCGCGACTTTTTCCAGACCTACGGGGACGTGACGTTGCCCAGTGGCGCTCCGGCCCGCCTGGCGATGTACTTTCCGCAGACCAGGGACCTGCGCGAATTGCGCCCGGTGGTGGAGCAGACGTTGATAGAGTTGGGCTACCCCACCGACGTTGTCCTGCGCAACACGTCCAAGTCTACCCAGGCCGAGATTGATGCCTTTAACCGCCTCAACGATCCCCACTCGCCCCACCGGGTGATTCTGCTGGTCAACAAGGGCACCGAGGGATGGGATTGTCCGAGCCTCTTTGCCTGCGCTCTGGCCCGCAAGCTCAAGCGCAGCCATAACTTTGTGCTCCAGGCCAGCACCCGTTGCCTCAGACAGGTGCCTGGCAACCCTCACAAGGCGCGCATCTATCTCTCTATGGACAATCGGGGGGCTTTGGATCAGCAATTGCAAGAGACCTACGGGGAGACCATCGCCGACCTGAACCGGGCCAGCCAGAACACGCGCACTGCCCGGCTGGTGGTGCGCAAGTTGGACGTGCCGCCGCTGGTGGTTACAAAGATCGTCAAGCAGGTTGTGCCCGTCGGCACGACTTCCGAGGTCTTCCGAGATCTCGGAAGTCTAGAGAAACCCGACATCGAAGCACAGCTCGTACTGGTGAAAAAGGTCTATACCCCACAGGAACAGTCGGGAGAAGCATCGGTGTTGAAACAGATGGACGAGGAGCGAGTAACCTATGCGCCGGTCGGCCCCGACCTCTACAGCGCGGCGACGGAACTGGCCGCCGTCTACCGGCTGGACGTCTGGACAGTGTACGCCGAACTCAAGCGACTTTACGGTGCAGGGAGCACGGTGCCCGAGGCCCACCTGCCCGCATTGGCCGCCCAGGTCGAGGCGCAGACCCGCCGCTACCTGGTTGAGGAAGAGGAAGTCGAGGTGGCCCTGGCGCTGATCAAACCGGAAGGGTTCAAGCCCGAGCAAGAGGACGACGGGAACGTGGTCTACACCGCCGAGATCACCTACCAGAAGGGAAAAGAGCACCTGCTGCTGAGTTGGAAAGGGATAGCCGAGCGCAACGACGGCGACTTTGGCTTCCACTACGATCCCTACAACTTTGATTCCAGCCCGGAGAAGGATTTTTTTACCCAGATGTTGGACGCGGCAAACCTCAAGCCGGAGCAGGTGGAGGACATCTACTTCACCGGCGGTCTCCACGACCCGCACAAGACCGACTTTTACGTAGAGTACAAAGGCGTGGACGGCAAGTGGCACCGCTACTGCCCCGACTTTTGCATCCGGCGCAAGGATGGACGCTGCTACATCATTGAGATCAAAGACGCCCGCTTCCGCGATCATGCGGTTGACGGCGAAACTGGCCGCAAGGCTATCGCCGTGCAGCAATGGGTAGGGCTGAACCCCGAACGGCTCAAATACGAGATGATCTTTACCCCTTCTGACAGCGTGGCCTTTAACCAACTCGAACCGGTCAGACGTTTTATTAAAGGGGAAGCTCGTACACAGGCGCAGGAGGAACTGACGTAATGTCGCTCTACCGCATATACGTTGACGAAGTGGGCAACCACGACCTGACTCACGCTGATGACCCCAACCAACGCTTCCTTTCTTTGACCGGCGTGATCCTGGAATCCGGGTATACCCTGCAAGTTCTCCAACCAGAGATGAATCAAATAAAGCGAGAATTTTTCCAACGCGACCCGGACGAGCCTGTGATTTTTCACCGCAAGGAATTGGTCAACAAGCGCCCACCGTTTCACTCTCTACGATATCCAGAGGTTGAAAAAAGATTCAACACGGCATTGTTGATGGCTCTGGCCCGTTGGGAGTACGACGTGATCACTGTGGTTATAGACAAAAAAGAGCACCGCGACCGCTACCAGGCATGGCATCATCATCCCTACCACTACTGCCTTCAGGTATTGCTGGAGCGTTTTGTGCTGTTTCTACGCCGTCGGGGACACCGAGGAGACGTGATGGTGGAGAGTCGCGGCGGCAAGGAAGATAGGAAACTCAAGGACTCTTATGCTCGTCTCTACCGGGGCGGTACCGACTATATCCCGCCAGGCCGCTGGCAAGAACGGTTGACCTCGTGCGAACTCAAAGTCAAGCCCAAGATTACCAACATCGTCGGCCTGCAACTTGCCGACCTCATCGCTCATCCATCGCGCCGGGAGGTGTTGATCGAGCACCGGTTGATCGTAGACAATCGGCGTATATTTGGGGATCAAATTTGCGCTATCCTGCGCCAAAGCAAATACCTACGGGACCGGCGGACGGGACGGATCGATGGATTCGGCAAAAAGTTGCTGCCATAAAAGAAAAGCGCCCTTGCGGGCGCTCTCCCGATGGCCTACGGCCATCCACCTCCACTAAATGGATTGATTATATTATACCACAAACTAGACCCAAAAGTCAAGGATTTCCGCGCTTTTTGCAGGAGTAGAACGATGACCAAAAAACAAACTGTGCAGATTGCCGAGGCTAAAGGCCGCCCCATGCTGCACTGGGTGGGCAAACGTCCGCTGGATCACGTGACTGCCTTCCCGGCGCAGTTGGTGGAGCGGTTCGACCCGCTGGGTGAGCACCAGACTTCCAAAGTTTCAAAAAACTTTGGAAGTCTCGGCAACTCTAACCTACTCTTCCACGGCGACAACAAGGACGTGCTGGCCTGGCTGCTGGTCCACGGCTACCGGGGCAAGGTCAACCTGATCTACATTGACCCGCCCTTCGACTCGGGCGCGGATTATGTGCGGCGCGTGCAACTGCGTGGAGTGAAGGACATGGCCAAGTTGGAGGGCGAAGCACACAGCCTGGGCGAGCAGGTCCAGTACACCGACATTTGGGCCAATGATACCTATTTGCAATTCATGTACGAGCGACTTCTACTAATCGAACAATTACTAACCGACGATGGCAGTATCTACCTGCACTGCGATCAGCATAGACATCACCTATTACGTTGTCTCATGGACGAAGTATTTGGAACTCAAGGCTTCCGTAACTCGATTTCCCGCGTCAAATGCAACCCTAAGAACATGAAGAGAAGGGCTTTTGGCAACATTCATGACTACATTCTGTTCTACACCAAGTCAGGTGGCTCCAAGTGGAATGAGGTTCTCTTGGACTTTGATGATGACGAGATAACAAGACTATTTCCCAAGTTAGACGAGCGTGGTAGACGCTATACCACAACCCCATTGCACGCACCGGGAGTACGGTCTGGGGTGACTGGTATGCCCTGGAAAGGGGTAGCTCCGCCACCAGGCCGACACTGGCGGATGGTTCCATCAACACTTGACAAACTCGAAGAGGCTGGACTTGTCGAGTGGTCTGACCAAAACGTCCCCCGCAAGATAGTTTATGCAGATGAGGTCAAGGGGAAACTGATTCAGGACATCTGGTACTTGAAAGATCCGATGTACTCTATCCCACTGAGAAGAACGAAGAGATGGTTGAGCGCATCATCCGTGTCTCGTCCAATCCCGCCGATATCGTCCTCGACTGCTTCGTCGGCTCCGGCACCACCGCCGCCGTGGCGCAAAAGCTGGGCCGCCGCTGGATCGCCGCCGACGTCAACAAGGGCGCTATCCAGACCACCTCCAAGCGCCTGCAAGCCACCATCCGCGAGCAAATCAAGACTTCGGAAGTCTCCCCGGCGGCGCTCTCCTTCAGCGTTTACCGGATCAACGACTACGACCTGCAAGTCCAGCACAACGAAGCGGTCAACCTGGCCGTGGAACTCATCGGCATCGAGCGAACCAAGACTGACGCCTTCTTTGACGGCACGTTGGGCAGGCGGCTGGTCAAGATCGTTCCCTTTAACCATCCCCTCACCCTCCTCGACCTGCAACTGCTGCAAGACGAACTCAAGGCCCGCCCCGACGAGGAGCGTGACGTCGTCATGGTTTGCCTGGGCCAGGAGATAGCGGCAGAGTCCTGGCTGGAGAGGTACAACAAGCGCCGCCCGGTCAACAAGATCGAGGTCATCGAACTACGCACCGATCAGAAATACGGCAAGTTCTTCGTTCACCAAGCGGCCCGCGCCGAGGTGCGCATTAAGCGCCAGACTTCCAAAGTCTCCGAGACTTTGGAAGTCTTGGTGGTGGAGATCGAGGACTTTATCTCGCCCACCATCGTCGAGCGGCTAGAGATGGGCACACCGCTGTTCAAGGCCCAGATCCCCGACTGGCGGGCCATGGTGGACGTGGTGTTGATTGACACCGCCTACGACGGCAAAGTCTTTAACGTCGCCCTGTCAGACGTGCCGGAGAAGAAGAATGACCTGGTCAGCGGCCACTACGAACTGGAAGCCTTGGACGGCCCCACCACCGTCGCCGTCAAGATCATTGACATGCTAGGCGAAGAGGTGTTGGTCACGGCGGAGGTCTGAGGCGCTGTCATCCCTGGCAGCGGTTGAGGTGCAGGTGAACCAGGCGGCGGCGTCCAGGGCAGCAACCTCGGCCACAGAGGGCAGGATGTTGTCGTAACTACTCGCCGAGACGATGACAAGGTCGTCCCCCTGCGGCACACCCGTCCCCGACAGCTGGCGGCCGTAAATGCGCCAGATACCACCCTCCCGCAACTGCCGGATGAACTGTTTTCGGAGATGCTCTCTCACTTGCTGGGGGAGTCTGCTCCCCGTCGCAAGGCGGCGACGTTGGCGGCGACGCTGGCTTGCCGGTCAAAGATAGCTGACCCGGCCACCAACACCGTTGCACCAGCGGCCACGACTTTGGCGGCGTTGTGAGCCTTGATGCCGCCGTCCACTTCCAGCTCTACCTTTGTTAGCCCGCGCTCATCCAGCATCTGGCGCAGGCGCGCAATTTTGGCCGTGCTGCCGGGAATGTAGGTCTGGCTGCCGAAACCGGGGTTGACCGACATGACCAGCACCAGATCCACGTCGGGCAAGATCTCTTCCAGGGTGGACAAAGACGTGGCCGGGTTCAGGGTGACGCCAGCTTTTACCCCCAACGTCTTGATCTGCTGGATGGTGCGATGCAGGTTGGGGCACGTCTCTACGTGGACAGTGAGAACGTCGGCTCCTGCTTTGGCAAAATCGGGGATGAGACGCTCTGGTGACTCGATCATCAGGTGCACGTCTAATGGCAAATCTGTGACGGGCCGCAGGGCGCGGACGACGAGAGGGCCAATAGTCAGGTTGGGTACAAAGTGGCCGTCCATCACGTCCACGTGAATCCAGTCTGCGCCAGCGGCTTCTGCTTCCTTTACCTGCTCGCCCAGCCGGGAAAAATCGGCCGAGAGGATAGAGGCCGCGATTTTGATGCTCATGGCGTTCGCTCCAGGACGCGGATCCCTTCTGAACCGGCCACGATGACGGCGCTGGCCATGTCCAGGAAAAGACCGTGTTCGACGATGCCGGGACGGCCGGCCAGGAGCCGGGCCAGGGCGTAAGGGTCGGCGATGCCTGCGGGGAACCAGCAGCGGGCCAGATAGTTGCCGTTGTCGGTGACGACGGGGGAATCATCTGCCTCACGCCACAGTTCGGCGCGGCAGCCCAGGGTGTTGAGCCAGCGCACGTGGGCCTCGGCGCCAAAAGGCACGATCTCCACCGGCAGAGGGCCGTGACCCAGGCGTGACACCAACTTGGACTCGTCCCCAACCACCAGGAAACAATCGGCGTGTGTCTCGACGATCTTTTCGCGGAGCAAGGCTCGCCCCAGGCCCTTGATGAGATTGAGGGCCGGGTCTACTTCGTCGGCGCCGTCCACCGCCAGATCCAGGCGAGGGTGGTCGGCCAGGGTGGTGAGGGGGATGCCCACGGCGCGAGCGCGGGCCGCTGTCCTCTCGGAGGTGGGCAGGCCAGCGATGTCCCGCAACTCTCCTCTTTGCAGCCGTTCCCCCAGCATCTCGACAAAGTACGTCGTGGTGGCTCCAGTACCCAGTCCCAGGATCATGCCGCTGCGGACGTAGGTCAGGGCATGGCTGGCGGCTTGTTGCTTGAGGTTCATGCTCCTATCCCACAAGAGTGCGTGCCCGTTCGACCACGTTCTCGACGGTAAAGCCAAACTGCTCGAACAGAACCTTGTAAGGTGCTGAAGCGCCAAAACGATCCAGGCCAACGACGCTACCCCCGTCGCCGATGTAGCGCGCCCAGGCCAGCGTGCTCCCCGCTTCGACCGCCAGGCGGGGTACACCGCGTAGCAGCACCGTGGCCCGGTAGCCGGCCGGCTGGGCATCGAACAACTCCCAACTGGGCATAGAAACGACGCGGGCGGCGATGCCATCTTGAGCCAGTTGCTCCCGTGCGGCCAGCGCCAGGCTGACCTCGGAACCGCTGGCGATGAGAACCACGTCTGGCGCACCGCCACCGGCCTCGGCCAGGACGTAGGCCCCGCGCGCCAGGTCGTTGTCAGACGGCGTGATCTGGGGTAGGCTCTGCCGGGTGAGGGCCAACACTGTGGGGCCGTCGCGCCGCTCCAGGGCCACCCGCCACGCCTGGGCCGTCTCGTTGCCGTCGGCCGGGCGGATGACGACCAGGTTGGGGATGGTTCGCAAGGAGGTCAGTTGCTCCACCGGCTGGTGCGTCGGGCCATCCTCGCCCAGGCCGACGCTATCGTGGGTAAAGACATAGATGACCGGCCGGCCCATCATGGCCGCCAAACGAATGGCCGGGCGCATATAGTCGGAAAAGACCAGGAAGGTGCCGCCGTAGGGGCGCACGCCGCCGTGGGACGCCAGCCCGTTGAGGATGGCTCCCATGCCGTGCTCTCGCACGCCAAAATGGAGGTAGGAGCCGCTAAAGTCGCCTCGCTGCACGGCCTCGGCACCGGCGGGGCGGGTTTTGTTGCTGCCGGTCAAGTCAGCCGAGCCGCCCAGCAGCATGGGCAGATGAGGCGCGATGGCGTCCAGTACCTGGCCGGAGGCAACGCGGGTGGCGAGGGGTTTGCCGGCAAAAGCCGGCAGTGCCGATTCCCAGTCGGAGGGCAGTTCGCCGTTCATCATTATATCCCATTGGGCTGCCAGGTCGGGATACGCTTCGCGGTAGCGGGAAAAGAGCACCTCCCACTCTGCCTGGCGGGCCGCGCCGTCTTTCTGCATCTGCTCCACGCGGGCACGAACGTCCGGAGGCACGTGGAAGCGCGGTTCGAGCGGCCAGCCCAGCGTCTCTTTGGTGCGGCGCAGGCCCTCCTCGCCCAGGGGCTCGCCGTGGACCCTGGCCGTGTCCTGGCGTGGGCTGCCGTAGCCGATGTGGGTGCGGCAGGCGATGAGAGAGGGACGTTCCGTCTCGGCCCGCGCGGCCTGGATCGCTGCATCCACAGCGGCCATGTCGTGGCCGTCCACCTGTTGCGTGTGCCAGCCGTAGGCGGCAAAGCGGCCGGTCGCGTCGTCGCTGTAAGCCAACCCGGTGGGGCCGTCAATAGAGATGTGGTTGTCGTCGTAGAGGACGATGAGCCGGCTCAGTCCCAGGTGACCGGCCAGGGACGCTGCCTCGTGCGACACGCCCTCCATCAGATCGCCATCCGAAGCCAGGACGTAGGTAAAGTGATCTACTATGGGAAAACCTGGCGCGTTAAAGCGCGCCGCCAGCCAGCGTTCGGCCAGGGCCATGCCCACGGCGTTGCCCAGGCCCTGTCCCAGAGGACCGGTCGTCGTCTCGATCCCGCGTCCCGGGTCGTACTCTGGGTGGCCGGGGGTATGGCTGCCCCACTGGCGGAAACGCTTCAACTCGTCCAGAGGCATAGGGTAGCCGCTGAGGTGAAGCAAGGCGTACAGCAAGGCAGAGCCGTGACCGGCAGACAGGACAAAGCGGTCACGGTCGGGCCAGGCCGGGTCGGCCGGGTTGTGCTTGAGGAAACGAGTCCACAGCGCGGTGACCAGATCGGCTACGCCCAGAGGCAGGCCGGGATGGCCAGAGTTGGCTTGCTGCACGGCATCAGCGGCCAGCATGCGCAGCGTATTGGCCAACAGGCGATCTGTTTCGTCGTATTGTCCCTCGCTCATCTTGCCCCTCACTCCCCTTTCATCCCGGTCAGCGCGGCCCGCACCTCTTCCAGGCGGCCGGCGCTGCTCAGCTTTTCGTTCTTGTGGGCGATGAAACGGGCATACTCGGCCACATAAATCTTGCCCGGGCCGCGAAAGTCGAACTTTTCCGGCTCATCGCGGAAAAACTCGCGATGGACGCGGGTCCACACCAGGCGGCCGTCGGTGTCTATGTTGACTTTGGTCACGCCCAGGGGCACGGCCTTGGCGAACTCGTTTTCGTCTACGCCTCGCGCCGAGGGGTCGAGGGCGCCGCCGGCAGCGTTGATGCGCTCCACCTCCTGGCGCGGTACCGAGGATGAGCCATGCATCACCAGCGGAAAGCCGGGCAGGTGCTTCTGGATCTCGGCCAGCCGGTCAAAGTGCAGGCCCTGTCGCCCCCTGAATTTGTAAGCGCCGTGACTGGTGCCGATGGCCACTGCCAGGCTGTCGCAGCCGGTCAAGCGCACAAACTCTGTTGCCTCGTCGGGGTCAGTCAGTTGGGCGTGTTTTTCGTCCACGGCGATGTCCTCCTCCACTCCGCCCAACATGCCCAACTCGGCCTCCACGCTGATGCCCTTGGCGTGGGCACGCTCCACCACCCGCCGGGTAATGGCCACGTTCTCCTCAAAGGCTTCGTGGGAAGCGTCAATCATCACCGAGGAGTAAAAGCCCGAGTCTATGCAGTCATAGCAGGCGGCTTCGTCGCCGTGATCCAGGTGGACGGCAAAGATGGCCTCGGGGAACAACTCCTCGGCGGCACGGATGAGGCCCTCCAGCATCTTGACGCGGGCGTACTTGCGAGCGCCGCGCGAAATCTGGACGATAAAGGGAGCCTGGGAGTCGAGATTGCCCTGGAATAACCCCAGGGTCTGTTCCATGTTGTTGATGTTGTAAGCGCCAATGGCAAAGTGGCCATAAGCAACCTTGAACAATTCATCGGTCGTGACTATCATTTTGCACCTCGCGTGTTTTGGATTGCTCCTGTTACGGGATTGTATTATAGTATATCACAACATGACCACAGCGCAAGGCCGCTCTGCTGGATGCAGCAATTCTCATTTTGAGCCGGTCATCGTTCGCCGAAGGTCTCCTGACCGAGGCGCAGAGGGCTCGGTCAGGAGACCTTCGCCCATCACAGAGCAAACTTGAGCCATAATGAGAATTGCTCTGCTGGATGGCGGCCAGAAAAGTTCTCCCCCCACCTGGAGGGTGAGGGCTGAAAAGGGGTTCCTACTCTGCCTCTGTCACAGACATCTCTCGATAGAGAAACCAGGCTC
>CAYVPU010000106.1:0-9314 GCA_964453885.1 uncultured Anaerolineae bacterium
TGGAAGCGGTCGGCGGCGTGCATTTCCAACTCGTCGTAGGGTGCGATCATTGGCGCCAGCAGGGCCAGGATGATGAGTGCGGCCGTGATGAAAAGCCCCACCATTCCTGAGCGATGGCGCAGCAATGCCCGGATAGCCAGAGAGGTGAGGCTTTCGCCTCCTTCAGGCTGCTCCTGGAACGCTGTTTCCATCTCGTTTCGATCTTTTTCTGTGGCCAACGGTTTACCTCTCGTATCTTTACTCGAAGCGGATGCGCGGGTCTATAAAGCCGTAGGTCAGGTCTGTCAGCAGGTTGATGACCATAAAGGTCAGCACGATATAGAGCACATCGGCCTGCAACAGCGAATAATCCCGCCAGCCGATGGCCTGCACGGTGAGCCGCCCGATGCCCGGCCAGGCAAAGACGGATTCGACAATGATCGCCCCGCTGAGCAGATCGCCGGTTTGCAGCCCCAACACAGTGACCACCGGTATCAGCGCGTTGCGCAGCACGTGACGCACGACCACCACCCGCTCGCGCAACCCTTTGGCTCGCGCCGTCCGGATATAGTCCTGATCCAGCACCTCCAGCATCGAGGAGCGCAGGTAGCGGGCTATTTTGGCCGCGATCCCGATGCCCAGCGTAAACGCCGGCATGATCAGTGACTTGAGGTGTTCCGTTGGCTGCTCGCCGAAATCAGGACGGCCCGATGGCGGTAGCAGTTTGAGTTGTAGGCTGAAGAGCAGGATGAGCATGATGGCCAGCCAAAACCCCGGCACGGCAAAAGAGAGCGCCGAAAAAAGCGTGCTGGCAAAGTCAATGGCGCTCCCTGGCCGAAGGGCAGCCATGATGCCCAAAGGAAAAGAAATCAACACGACGACGATAGCGGCTGCGGTGGCCAACTCGATGGTGGCCGGTACCCGTAGCGCGATCATTTTGTTCACCGGATAATTGTTGATGAACGAGTGCCCCATGTTGCCGGTCAGCGCGTTGCGCAGCCAGGTCACGTACTGGAGCCACAGTGGTTGATCGAGGCCAAACTGGCGGGTGAGCGCCTCTAGCTGCGCATCCGTGGCGTTTGGCCCGGCGATGATCTCGGCCGGGTCGCCGGGGATGAGGTGAATGATCATAAAGACAGCGATGGATACGAGCAGCAGCGCCGGGATCATTTGTACCAGCCGCCGGAGTGCGTATTTGCCCAACTTGACCACCTCACTTTTCTTCAGCGAGACTGGTGAGCAAGTCATCAGCCTTGCTCACCAGTCCATTCGCTGTTCTGGACAGGAAATTCTCGACGGGCTAGAGCATCACTGAGCCAGCCACGTCTCGCCTAGCCAGATCAAGCCATCCATGTCGGTGCGGAAGCCCTTGACATAGTCTTTGATGGCAAAGGTCTTTTGTCTCCATGCGGTGGGGATCGTCCAGCCCTGTTCCATGAGGATGGTGAGCGCCTCGCGGTAAATTTCTTTGCGCTTGCCCTGATCCATCTCGGTGCTGGCCTGGGCGATGAGCGATTCATATTCGGGGAACCAGGTGTCGTTGTCGACGATGCCGAAAAAGTTGCGGAAGGGACGGCAGCAGGCAGCGCCCTCGAACAGGCCGCTGGGGTCCACGGTCGCCTCGCCGGTGGCGTGGGAGACGATGGTGAATTCGCTGTTGATGAGGATGGGCCAGTACTGTGGCAGTTCCGTAGGCAGGATCTCTATCTCAATGCCGATCTGAGCCAGGTCTTGCTGGTAGACCTGGGCCTGGTCCAGGTGCTCGCCGCCGGCGCCCCGGATCACCATCTGCGTCTTGAAGCCATCGGGGTAGCCGGCCTCGGCCAGCAGCTCTTTGGCCTTGTCCGGGTCGTAGGTGTAAAAGTCGGCCAGATCCTCCGGGTAGGCCCACGAGGTGGGGGCGTAGGGGATGACGGTCATGTTCCCTTCGCCGTGGAAGGCCAGTTGCCGCAGTTTCTCCCGATCCATGGCATAGTTCATCGCCTGACGCACCAGGACGTTGTCAAAGGGCGGCTCGTTGATGTTCATGATGAAGGCGTAGAACCCAAAGCCGGGCGCGCTCTCGCCGACGGTGACTCCTTCCGCTTTTTTCAGCAGGGACTTGTCGGCCAGGGGCACTTCCCACAGCCCATCTATGCTTCCGGCCAGCAGGTTGACCATGCGAGACTGCGCGTCGGGTATGGGCTTGACCACAATCTTGTCCAGGTAGGGCAGGCCCTCTTGCCAATAGTCCTCGAACTTGACGACGGTGAGGTGATCGCCGGGCACCCATTCCTCCAACTTGAACGGGCCGGTACCGACCGGCGTGGTCTCGATGGTCTCGGCGGCCTCTTGGGGAAAGATGTACATGCGAGCCAGGCCATCGAGGGCCGAGTGCGTGATCTGGCTGTAGTAAATCTCGACAGTGTAATCGTCCATTTTGGCGGCGCCGGTGCAGGTCGTAAAGCGGTCGCTGAGATGGTGGCCAAAGCTCTCGTCTCGCGCGTAATCCACGGACCAGACCACGTCGTCGGCGGTCATTTCGCGGCCATTGTGGAACTTGACTCCCTGGCGCAGGTGCAGGGTGATGATCAGGCCATCGTCGCTGACCTCCCACGATTCGGCCAGCCACGCTTCAAACTGACCATCGTCGCCGATGCGGACGGGGGGATCGAAGAGGGTGGGCTTGAAATTGGCATTGGTCACATCCCAGTAGGGGTGAAAGGTGACGAAATCTGGCCCCAGAGAGAGATTCAAAGTGCCCCCTGGTTGTGGCTCGGTGGGCGGCGCTTCCACCGGCTCCGGGGTTGCGGTGACTACCTTTTCCACGACTTTCTCGACGACCTGGGGAGTTCCTTCGACGATAACGGTTTCTTTGACGGTTTCCTTTACTACCTGGGGAGTTGGTGTGGCGCAAGACGTGACCATAGAGAAAGTCATCGCCAGCGCGACGAGTGTAAATAACCATTTTTTCGTACGCATTTTCTTCTCCTGCTCTTTCTGTTTAGTAGATGCTTTGAGATTGACTTTCAGCTTCTGGTTTGTTGGGTTTCCCTCACCTCCTTTCCTATCTCGGGGGCAAGCCGTCAGTTGACCGCGACAGGCGCTCACCCCTCTACAGCTTCGCGGGCCGCGCGAAGGTGTATGGGCGATGTGTTGATGGGGACGACACATCCCGGCCCGACCATGAACCGCCGCCCTCCGGTCTGGGCGATGGCGTCGCGAATCTCGGCCTGGATGGCTTCGGGCGGGCCGTTGAGCAGCGTGTGCCACTCGTCGATCCCGCCCACCACCATGCCGGAGAAGCGCTCTTGGGCCTCTTGAAGGGAGGGTGGAGTGATCCGGTCGTGCCAGTTGATGGCGTCGGCAGGATAGTCGGCTATTAGATCGAACATGATGTCGTGGCCGTGGGCGTGTATCATAATGATCTCGGCTTCCGGGCGCACGGCGTCGAGGATGATCCGGTCATAGTGCTCGCCAAACTCGCGGTATTCGGCCTCGCTGAGCAGGCGGTAGCTGTCGCATTGGGTGGCAAAGAATATACCGTGCGCTCCTGCCTTGAACGATTCCAGCGCAAAGCGTGCGTGGGTTTCGGCGACGATTTGCAAGCCTTGTTTGAACGTCTCTGGGTGGAGACGCAGGTCGGTGAAAATCCGGTCTCCGGCCAGCTTGCGAACAGTAGTCAGAGGGCTAAAGACCGTCTGCAAGATCGGGACGCTGTTCTGGAGTTCATTGGCCACCAGTCGGACAGCGGCGGTCTGGTTGCCCAGGTAACCCTTTGTCACGTCAAGTTGTTTCAGTTTGGGCCACTGATCCACAGATGTGACGCCATGTTTGACAATTGTGCGCATCCCGTGGTCGGCAGATGTATAAGTGGTTTCGCCTCCCCAGTCTTCGATGCCGTAGGTGCCGGTGGGGGTGAGCTTGACCAGGTCAAAATCGTAGGTCTGCTGCCAGTGCAGAGTGACGGCAGCCAGTCCCTCCGGGGTCTCGTCGTCGGGAGGCCAGTGTCGCCAAAGAGAGATGGGCACTCGATCCGTTTCTGCCCCTTTCATGGCTGTTCGAATGCGTTCCCAATGAGTCATCTTTGATGACATCAAGTTTCCTCCTCGAGTTGTTCGGACGTCTTTTGGCTATGGGACAAGGCCTCAACGCAGATATCGCTAGCGCAATGCTTCAATGACGGCGGTTACGTTTTTGTCTATCAACCCTTTGGCTTGAGCCATCTGAAAGACTTGGGTCGCTACGGCAGAAGCGGGTACGGGTTGGCCTGTTGCGGTGGCCAGCCTGAGGGCGTAAGCCATGTCTTTGTGCATCCAGCGCGCTAAAAAGTTTGTGACCTCGTCGTGATCACCGCTAACCATTCTCTCAGCGTAAGCTTTGACGATGGGGCTGGCCACAGCGCCGCTCGTGAGTCCCTGGATAACTTGGACCATATCCAGCCCGAATTTATCAGCCAGCAGCAACCCCTCGGCCAGAGCGACCGTCTGCACGCCGACCATCAGATTCACTATCAATTTGTAGGCTGTGCCAGCGCCAGGCAGGCCAAAGTGGACGATTTCCTGGCTGTAAGTGTCCATCACCGGGCGGGCTCTGGCCAAGTCTGCCTCTTTTGCGCCAAGCAGCAGGGTGAGCGTGCCGTTTTCCGCGCCACGACGCCCGCCGGTCACCGGGCTGTCAATAAAGGACAGTCCGGCAGCGGTCAAAGCCTCTCCCAACTCTCGCACCCACTCAAAAGAGAGGGTGGAACTCTCGATGGCGGTGGCATTATATTTGGGTCGCCCGGCCAAGACGCCGTTTGCTCCCAGCCATACCTCTCTGGATGCGCAGTCATCCCCAACCATGGAGATGATAAAGTCGGCACCTGTGGCTGCTTGGCGGGGAGTGAGGGCAAGGGCGGCGCCCGCATCGACCAGTGGTTGCGCTTTGGCGATGGTGCGGTTGCAAACGGTTAGGTCGTAACCGGCGTCGAGCAAATTGCGGGCCATGCCCTGGCCCATGCCGCCAGTGCCGATAAATGCGATTTTCGTTGTCCCGATACGTCTTCTTTGCATGAGGTTAGAGTGTAAAGTAGTTGTCCAGGAGCGCTGGATCGTATGTGCGCGGTAAGTAGTCGCCAGTGGTTTTGTGCAGCACATAATCGCCTATATAGTCTCCGCACATGATCCGCTCCAGCATTTCTATCAGGTGATCTACTTCATCCAGTGTGTTGTAGCAGCCAAAGCTTGCGCGCACCAGGCCGGGCGAATCCGAGCGGTCGTGATTCAAAGCACGTTGTTTGTATCTCTGGTACTCCTCGCCGCTCACCCTCAGCAATTGCAGGATGTAGGGGTGTGCACAGAAGCAACCGTTGCGAACGCCGATCCCGCCCTCGAATCCCAGGATGGCGGCCACCTTGGCGTGGGGTACCCCTTCCACCTCGAAAGCGATCACCCCCAGCCGGTGATCGAGCCGATCAGGGTCGCTGGAGCCGTAGACCTTGATCCCGTTCAGTTGGTTCAGTTGGCGAAGGGTGTAGCGCGTCAGTTCCTTCTCATGGGCGGCTACGGCATCCATGCCCACTTGGGTAAGGATGCGGATGCTGGCTGCCAGGGCCACCGCCCCAACCACATTGGGGCTGCCTGCCTCATCCCGTTCTGGTGGCTCCGCCCAGTACACCTCGTCCAGTGATACGATATCAATCGTGCCTCCCCCGCGATAGTCCGGTGGCCCCTGTTGGAAGAACGCTTTTGGCCCGATCAGCGCCCCCGTTCCAAAGGGGGCGTACATCTTGTGGGCAGAGATGGTCACAAAATCGAGGTGGCGTGGGGAGTCAATGGGACCCATGTTCACGGCCCGGTGGGAGGCCAGTTGCGCGCAGTCCACCAGGATCTTGACCCCGTGCTGGTGGGCCAACTCGGCCATGTCGTAAATGGGCGGGACAAAGCCGCTGACGTTAGAAGCGCCAGTGGCCGTCACCAGCTTGACGCGTCCGTTGAAACATTCCAGCTTCTGTTGCAGGCCGTCCGTGTCCAGTGAGCCATCTTCCTGCATACCCACATACTCGACCTGCGCCTTGGGTCGCCAGGGCAGGTCGTTGGAGTGATGCTCCATGATCGTGGTGATGACGACGTCGTCGGGCTGCAGATCCATGCGATTGGCCAGCTTGTTGATAGCTTCGGTGGTGTTTTTGCCAAAGATCACGCTGTGGGTTTGGGGATCGGCGCCCACAAAATGGGCCACGATCTCGCGCGTCTGTTCGTAAGCCTCGGTGGACACCAGGGATTTAAAGCCGGTTCCCCGGTGGACGCTGGAATACCAGCCCAGGAATTCATTCACCTTTTGCTGTACCCCCCGGAACGTGGGAGTGCTGGCAGAATTGTCTAGATAGATGTAAGGGCGGGTTGAACCATCCAGGAGAGGAACTTGTTGGTCAATGCCAACGATTTCTTGTCGAAGAGAGTTCACCTTGTTTACAACGACGGGTGTCTGGTGCGCACACACAATGATCTCCTAAGATCGTAATTATCCTGGTGGCTTGACTTGTACCACCTGCCTCAACGCTCCAGATGAGTCACCAACAACGCGATCCGTGAGAGCTTCTAGAACCCTGTGTTGAGAACGGGCGACCTGGCTCTGAACGATCTGCTCGGCCCGGTCTGGGTCGCGGTCACAAAGCGCCTTTGCCAGGGCCAGGTGCTCGTCGCGCATCTCCTCGGCACTGTCTCTCAGATCCAGTCCCAGGTGAAAGACCCTTGTCAGTTCATCGAGCAGTTTTGAGATTTGGTCAGCGAGCCTCCGGTTGCCAGCTACGACGGCGATGTAGCGGTGGAAATCGGTGTTAAGGGCGAGAAAGTCGGAGTAGCTCTGCTGATCTTTGTAAACGTAGGTAAAGTCAGCAGCGTTGGAGATCTCCTCCAGTTGCTTGTCCGTTCCCCGCACGGCGGCCAGACTGACGGCGACCGATTCGAGGATGGAGCGCAATTCGTATATTTCGTGCACGTCGGAAAAGGTGATAAAGCTCACGATGTAGCCGAAGCGGGGAACAGATCGGACGAACCCCTCCAGTGCCAGCCGCTGGAGGGCTTCGCGGATTGGCGTGATACCAAGTTCGTATTTTTCGGCCATCTGTTGCTGAACGAGCTGCTGCCCAGGCTTGAGCACGCACCTTATGATGTCGGTCTTGATGATTCCGTAAGCTTTGTCAGAGAGGGCGAGTTTCACGGTTTCGTCCCTGCCAGTGGCTTGTAGATATATTGCGTAATATATTACGTAGTATATTATACCACAATCGGTGACTTCTGTCAACGGTTGCTTTGTTCTTGCTTCAGCGTAGCAATTGCGCAATCAGAGGACAAATCGTCCAAGAACTCTGATTATTGCAACTTTTGTACTAGTCAACAACATGCTGGACACCTCGAATTGGCGTGCATGTCATTCTGAGGAGCGGAGCGACGCCTGTCCTGAGCACAGTCGAAGGGAAGAATCTCGTAGCAGGAAGATACAGAAGCACGTCTTGCGTAGAACGAGACCCTTCGCTCCGCTCAGGGTGACAGTCCAACATGTGTTTGACCATTAGAGTGCGCAATCAGTACGTCAAGGCAAATTGAGACAGGGATTATGGTGGTTTGTCGAAGATGGTTTGCCCTAGTTGATACGCCTCGTCCAATTTCTCCGGCGACTTGTAGATGTCGCCGCGCTTCCAGGCCGAGGCGAACACTCGTCCGACGATCGGCATTTTGAGATAGTTCATCGAGCAGGTGAACATTGCATCGGCGGGCTCGGCCGTTGATGGATCGGTGTCTCCGAAGGCAAAGATGAGCGCCACTTTTTTGCCGACCAAGCGATGCATGACGGCGTCGCGGGCGATGGCGTACCAGCGGTCGAGAAAGGCCTTCATCTGTGCCGTCGGCCCCCACCAATAGATCGGTGTGCCCAGGATGAGCCCGCCGGCCTGGCGGATCTTTTCATAGAGGGCAATCATGTCGTCGGCCTGGGCGCACTCGCCATCCACCGCACAGCCCTCGCAATCGCGGCAGGGGTTGATGTCGAGTTGATCCAGGATGATCTTTTCGACCTCGGCTCCGGCAGCCCTGGCTCCCGCCAGGGCGCGGTCCATGAGGACATCGGTGTTGCCCCCAACCCGAGGGCTGCCCATGACGCCTAGTATTTTCATCGATCGTCTCCTTCCTCGTAAGCATGCAGCCCCCGGTACGGTTGTCCCTCCTCGAACCGGGTCAGGCGCAGCGGTGTGATGTCCACGACATCGGCACGACCGTTCACGATCAACTCGGCCATGGCCTGGCCGACGACAGGCGCCTCTTTGAAGCCGTGGCCGCTAAAGCCGATGGCGTTATGGAATCCCTCTAAGCCGGGTGCAGGTCCCAGCAATGCGTGCTTGTCCCGCGAGGTGCCATTGATGCCGGCGTGGCCTTTGTGAACGACTCCTGTTTCCATGGCCGGGATGCGGGCACAGAGTCGCTCCAGCACGCGATTTCGCGTCTCATAGGTCAGGCTTTGGCTGTAGGAATCGAGTTGGTCGGTGCTGAGGGGATGGTTGTCGTGCGATGCGCCGACCAGGGTCAGGCGGCCGGTTTCAGGCCGAAAATAGGTGTGGCGCAAGCGATCTATGACTGTCAGGTGCGGCCAGGGCACCTCGGGGGGCGCTTTGACGACGGCAACCTGGTGGTGCATGACAGTCAAGTCGAGGGACACGCCGGCCAGGGCAGCCACCAGCGCGCCCCACGGCCCGGCGGCATTGACGACTGCGGGCGCGGCGATGTCTCCCTGGGGCGTCTGCACGCCGCTCACGCGGCACCCGTTTACTTTGATGCCGGTCACCTGGACACCCTGAAAGACCCGCGCCCCGTGACGGCGTGCCGCGTCCGCAAAGCCCATGGTTGTCATGTGTGAATCAGCATAGCCCGAGTCTGGCTCGTAAGCAGCCATTGGAATATCGTCGGTGTTCAGATGAGGTGCCATCTCGCGGATCTCGTCTCGAGTGACCAGCCGCGTATTGACGCCGAGTGCTTGCAACATGGCGACGTTGGCTTTTAACCTTTCGAGGTTGTGGAGCGTGACCGTGCGCAAGAAGCCGGTGCGAACAAAGCCACAGTCGCCGCCGATGATTTCATCAAAGTGGCGAAACGTCTCAAAACTCTTGAGGGCGATTTTGCCTTCAAGCGGATTGTCGTAGTGCATCCGCACCAGTCCGCTGCTGGGGCCGGTAGCGCCAGAGGCCAGCTGCTTTCGCTCCAGCAGTATCACTTTACCTGCCCCCATGCGCGCCAGGTGGAAAGCGATACTCGTTCCGATGACGCCGCCACCGATGACGACGACGTCGGCTGTCTGTGGAATTGTCAAGTCAATCCTCCTCT
>CAYVPU010000106.1:9414-10962 GCA_964453885.1 uncultured Anaerolineae bacterium
CATAGTAGACGGGCAACATAGCATCCAAATCGGGCAGGACGCCAGCGGCGCTGCCGGTGGGTCGCGGTTCGGCCAGGAATCGCTGAGGCAGCGTGTCGTCGTCCGCCGTGACGCCCAGCCGCACGTTGATGAGCCGCTTGAGTTGGAAAAGCCTGTCGCCCATGCGCAACAAGTCCTCCGTTGTCCAATTCCAACCCAGAGCGCGGTTGACCAGTCCCACCACCGTTTCCGGGCCGACTTTGCCCTTGGCGATGAACTTGCAAAGGCCCAGAGGGTTGTAGACGCTCATATAGTTTTGCCAATCATAGGCCATCTTGGCCTGCTCCGGGGAAGAAGTGAAGCGATCCAACACTTTGGGATAGCCCAGGTCGGGAAAGATAACACCGTAACCGTTCCAGTAGCTCAGGCTCTCCAGGTGGCACGCTCCTCGGGCGGCGGTGGCATAGTTGACGGCCATGTTGACAAAACCACGTGGATCGTGGTAGGGCACCTCCATGCCTTTGACGTGGATGGCGAATGTTTCCGCGCCGTGGTCCATCTTTTGTGCTGCCGCTCGCACGCCGTCGGCCAGCAGGTTGCCTATCCCCTCGCGGCGGGCAATCATTTCGACCAGGGCGATGATCGCCTCGGCGTTGCCCCAGGTCAGGTCGAGGTTACCGGTCTGCGCCGGGGTGAGCAAGCCCTTCTCGTAGGCTTCCATGGCAAAGGCGATGACGCCGGAAGTCGAGATGGTATCCAGGCCATAGGCGTTGCACGTCTCGTTGATTTTGGCGATGCTCTCGAGGTCATCGTTGAGGAGATTGCCGCCAAAGCCGGCCAGCGTTTCGTACTCTGGGCCGTGACCACGGACGCCAGCATAAGGCCCGTTCTTGATCTCGATCTCTTTGCCGCAGCCGATAGGGCAGGCGAAGCAGGAGGTGTGTTTGACCCAGATGGTCTCGTGGATGCGCTGGCCAGAGATGCGCTCGGCGCTTTCCCATTCGCCCAGCCGCCAGTTGGAGAGGGGCAGGTCGCCATATTGCTCGGTGGCTACCACACCGCCTGCTGTGCCAAATTGGCTCATGCCGATCGAGTTTTCTTTGATGGATGAGTTGGTTACTTTTACGAACTCGCGGAACGCCTCGAGGTCATGGTATTGCGGTTTCTCCCGCCCCCGCACGACGATGGCTTTGAGATTCTTGGAGCCCATCAGACAGCCCATGCCGCCCCGGCCGGCCATTCGTTCATGGCCCCGCACGCCGGAGGTGATGCCCGCAAAGCGCACGCCGTTCTCGCCCGCCGGGCCGATGCTGGCAACCTGGGCCTTGGGATCTGTTTCAGCTCGAAGGAGTTCGACGGTTTCAAAGTGGTCTTTGCCCCAGAGATGCTCTGCGGAGCGGATCTCGACTTGGCCCGCCCGGCCATCAATCCACAGATAGACCGGCTTCTCGGCCCGCCCGGTGAAGACCAGCCCGTCGTAACCGGAGAAGCGGAGTTCAGCGCCCCAGTGGCCTCCCATGTTGGCCTCGTTCCAGATGCCGGTTAGTGGCGAGCGCCCGCACCAGGAAC
>CAYVPU010000107.1:0-10959 GCA_964453885.1 uncultured Anaerolineae bacterium
CCACCCTGGGTTATAATCAGTCTTGTCTCGCTCCCGCCGGATTGCCAAATCCGGCGGCGTAGTACTAATCAGCAATGAATAATGCGAAATCGCGACAGGAGGGTGTAAAACGTGGGCATAGCCCGAGAAGGCGATCTGGTCTTGCTGATCGCTCAGAACCGCAAGCAGTTTGTTGTCCGTCTGGAACAGGGCGGCGAACTGCAAACGCACAAAGGGGTCATCCGCTTCGATGACCTCATCGGCCAGACGCTGGGTTGCGAGGTGCGCTCGCACCTGGGTTATCCGTTTCTGGCCCTGGAACCCTCACTCCACGATTTGATCAGAGAGATTCGCCGCACCACTCAGATCATGTTTCCCAAAGACATCGGCTATCTGTTGCTCAAGATGAACATTGGGCCGGGCAGTCGGGTGGTGGAGGCTGGCACCGGCAGCGGTGGTCTGGCTCTAGGCCTGGCCTGCGCCGTCAGTCCCACAGGCCGTGTCTTTTCCTACGAAGTGCGGCCTGATGTGATCGCGTTGGCCCGCAAGAATCTGGCGCGCGTGGGCTTGTTGGAGTGGGTTGAGCTTAAAGAGCGAGACATCGCTCAGGGTTTTGACGAGGAGGACGTGGACGCCCTCTTCCTCGATGTGCGCTCGCCGTGGGCTTACCTGGAACCGGCGTGGGCAGCTCTCAAAGGCAGTGGCTTTTTCGGCGCTATCTTGCCCACGACCAATCAGGTGTCTCAACTGGTGCGTGCCCTGCCGGCTTCCGGCTTTGGTGTGGTCGAAGTGGAAGAGCTGCTGCTCCGACCCTACAAGGCTGTGCCTGATCGCCTCCGTCCAGTCGACCGCATGGTGGCTCATACGGGCTATCTTGTCTTTGCTCGCAAACTGGTTGATCCCGAGTTAGTGGAAGAATGGCGCGAGTGGCGCCGTGCCCGCGCTGTTGAACGGGCCAAAGCTCGCCAGGCAAAGGCTGAGTGAATTTGCTGTAGGGCATTCCCAAAGTAGTTTGGTGTCATTGCGAGGAGCGTTTTTTGCGACGAAGCAATCCCCAATGTCAAGGTGGAGATTGCTTCGCTCCGCTCGCAATGACAGATACGCTGACTTTGGGAAAGCCCTGGAATCTGCTGGGAGACAGTTGCTCTGCCCAGTCGGGTGTGGTATAATTTGTTGAGACAATGCCTTACGGAAAGGGGCAAAGAGGGATGAAGATTCCCCCCGCTATCGCCGCCATCGCTCCCGATGGCCGGTTCACCCCGGCCCAACGGCGGCGTTTCATGGTAGACTTTTGCCGGCGGCGCATCCAGCCGGGCACCGGCAGCGGGATCGAGTTTTTATACAGGAGGACCGCCATGCGCCCTTGGCCTGACCTGGGGCCTATCCTCCAGAATATCCCCTGGATCGTTGCTGGTGCTGTGGCCACCCGCGCCTACATGCCAGAGCGAGCCACGAGAGATCTGGACATTCTAGTGCGCCGGAAGGACAGCAAAAAAGTCCAGGAACGGCTAGAGGCAGCGGGGTATTGTTACGTTTCTCGCCTTGCTGTGCCTGGTTTCCTGGTTCGCTCGCCAGACGGGGTAGAGGTAGACGTAATCCTGGGCGAATACCCCTGGCTGGACGAAGCGTTGGCCCACGCTCGCCATGACCCGGCAGGGTATCCCGTCCTGGACCTGCCCTATCTGGTGCTCATGAAGATGGTCTCCTCTCGTGCTCAGGATGTGGCAGATATCTCTCGCATGCTCGGCTTGGCCTCTGAGGAGGAACTGGCGCGGATCCGGGCGGCAGTGGCTCTCTACACCCCCGATGAGACCGACGACCTGGAATCCCTCATCTATTTGGGTCAGGTCGAGATGGGCAAGGTGCTCAAACATGGGATTGGGAACGTTTTCTAGACTCAGTAAATCCAATTTTGCTCGGCCTGGATCGCCAGACCTGTGGTGAGCCAGCCGAACCATCCCCCACTTCAGGTGGGGCAGACAGGCCAGAACCGGAGATTTGGCAACACCTGCACTGCGCGCAGGCGCAGGTGTCCCCCTGGAGCGGTTTTGGATCTACTGAGGTTCCAGATTGTTTTTTGGCTGGCACTGCTGCTATTGGGGGGGCTGGTGACTGCCTGCCAGATGAGGGGTGGCGAAGTGACCGTCATCGCTGACGGGGAGCGGCACGTCGTCACGGTGCGCCAGGCGACCGCAGGCGAGGTGTTGAGGCGAGCTGGTGTGACGCTGGGCAAACTGGATCGCGTGTCGCCGGACACGTGGGAGATGGTCCGGCCTGGCGCTACGGTCGTCGTCATACGGGGACGCGAAGAGTTTGTCGAGGTGGAAGACGACGTGCCCTTTCCGCGCGAGATTGTGCGCAACGAAGCCCTTCCCGCTGGCGAGCAACGCCTGGCCCAGAAGGGGGAGCCGGGAAAGACACGTATTACCTATCGGGTTTTCTACGCCGACGACGTCGAGACGGAGCGCACCGAGGTCCGGCGGACGGTGTTAAAGGAACCGGTGGACGAAATCGTCGTAGTCGGCGCGCAGGGGGGCTTTGCCTCGGTGCCTATTGCTGGGGCGGTGGCCTACATTTCCAACGGCAACGCCTGGATCATGCGCGAGACCAGCAGCAGCCGGCGGCCTCTGACCTCGCAGGGCGATCTGGATGGTCGCGTCTTTGACCTTTCGCCTGACGGTCGCTACCTGATTTTCACCCGGGGTGGCGGCTCAGAGCCGGATACGCCCCTGAATTCCCTCTGGATCGTCACCACCACGGTTCTGGGTGAATTGCCCGTTCCTCTGGGTTTGGAAAACCTGCTGTACGGCGGGTGGGCGCCCGATGGTCAACGGTTTGCCTATTCCACTGCCGAGCATACTGGCGGGCGACCCGGATGGAAGGCACTCAATGACCTATGGCTGGCCTCTTTTCGAACGCAGGAGGGTGTCATTCAGGTCCATCCGGCCAGGGTAGAGGTGCGGGTACGTGCAGGCCGAACTGTTACCGAAACACAACCATCGGGCCTAGAGTTGGGGGCAATATTGCCTCCCTCGAGTGAAGGGGCTTTCAGTTGGTGGGGAACCAACTATGCCTGGGCGCCCAATGGAAAATACATCGCCTATGGTCGGCCCGATCAGATCGGCATCGTGGATTTGGCGCTCAAATTGCCCATCCGGTTCATCGAGTTCCCAGAATACAATACCTACAGCGATTGGATCTGGACTCCAGGTCTTTCCTGGTCACCTGATAGCCGTTTTGTCGTTTGCACTGTCCACAAGCCCGCTGGTCACGGCATCGCCGATGAGGACAGCCCCGTCTTTGATGTGGAAGTTTTTGCCATGGATCGAAGCGTCCACGCCGGGCTGGTGAGAGATGCTGGCATGTGGACTGGCGCGCGTTGGTCGCCTCTGGTGGACGGATTGGACAGCTTTGTTGCTTTTGGTCTGGCGCGCAACCCTCACGAGTCGGATCGCAGCCGGTATGATCTCTACCTGATGGATCGCGACGGGAGCAATTCGAGGCGACTGTATCCGCCAACCAGTGAGATGGGGCTGGTAGCTCCTCCCCAGATTGCCTGGTCGCCTACTAGCAGACAGATGTTGTTGGTTCACGGAGGCGATCTGTTTCTCCTGGAGGTCAGTTCTGGCCTCGCAAAACAACTCACTGGCGATGGCGGGGTCACTGTACTACGTTGGCAGGGTTGACGAGAGAGCAGCAGGCTTGTACTGAGCCTGTCGAAGGGAGGCGTCGGCTTTAAATGAATCGAAAACGTATTCTGCTAATTGACGATGATCGGGCTGTCCTCGAGAGTATGCGACAGTTGTTGCAACAGGTCGGCTACGAAACAATGACAGCCACAGATGGATGTCAGGGTCTGACACTGGCCCGATCCTGGTCGCCGGACCTGGTCGTGTTGGACCTTTTGTTGCCCGGTCTCGACGGCTTCCAGATTTGCGAGAGCCTCAAGAGCGACCCGCATTATGCCCACATTCCCATTATCATGCTCACAGGTGTGTTCATCACGCCGGAGGACGTGCAGCGGGGCCTGGAACTGGGTGCCGAGCGATATGTGCTCAAAGCCGATGCCTACGTTGTTAAACCACCGGTCTACGAGCATCTTTTGCATGACATCAGTCTCCTGCTGGGCGAGGAAATGTCGCCTCCAGTTTCCAAGGAGAATCTCATCCTGGTGGTGGATGACGACGGTCTGAACTGCGAGATGTTGAGGCAAACGTTGGGTGACGAGGGCTATCCTGTCGTCACGGCCCGCGACGGCGAGCAAGGCTGGAAATCTTTTTTATCCTGGGATCCGTCACTGGTTTTGACAGACATCAATATGCCCGGTCTGAGTGGGCTGGAGGTGCTGGAGCGGATCCGAGAGCAGACCACAGACGTGGCAGTCATTATGATGACGGCTTTTGGTTCGGAAAAGGTCGCCGTGCAGGCCATGAAACAGGGTGCTGACGACTATCTTGTCAAGCCGTTCCAGCCGTGGCAGATCGTGGCGGCGGTAGAAGAAAATCTGGAAAAGGCTCGCCTGCGGCGTCTCAACCGGCAACTCACGGCCCGTTTGCGCGATTCCAACGCACGCCTGGCGGAGCAACATCATGCCCTTCAGTCTCAGAACACTGATTTGCAAGAGGCTTTTGACCGCCTTCAGGAAGCTGAGCGAATGCGCAGAAACCTGGTCAGCATGATTGTGCATGACCTGAAAAATCCGCTGAATGTCATCCTCATCGGTATGGATCTATTCGCTACTGATTTTGGCAATGTGTTCAACAGAGACCAACAGGACATCTTGAACAGCACCAATCTGGCGGGCCATCAGATGCTCCATCTGATCACTAACTTGTTGGAGGTTCAGAGACTTGAGGACGACAAGATGCCGGTCCGGTTCCAGGCGCTGGACCTGGCCCAGACCCTGGCGGTGATTGCCCGTCAGGTACAACCCTCTGCTGAAAGCAAATCTATTTCATTGTACCTGGACACGCCTCCGTCACTGCCCTTTGTTTTGGCTGACAACGATCTTGTGCCCCGCGTTGTCACCAATCTACTGGACAACGCCATCAAATTCACGCCGCTCAATGGAGAGATTCGCATAAGCAGCGAGTTGGCAAAGGGGGGGAAAGAGGTTATCGTCGCCGTCGCTGATAACGGTCCCGGCATCCCCGCCCATGAGCAAACGCGCATTTTTGAGAAATTTGCTCAAATCGATCAGGGCCCTCGTCGCGGGCAGGCCAGTGCTGGCCTGGGACTGGCTTTTTGCAAACTGGCCGTGGACGTTCAGGGAGGGCGTATCTGGGTGGAGAGCGAGTCGGGGCAAGGAGCGCGGTTCAAGTTTGCCTTGCCTGTATGGCAGGAAGAGCCCGAACCTGGTTCGTAGCACTGTCCTGGACGACAGTACAGGGTCACGCACAAAGCCCTTACAAGCGGCGGACTCAGGATAAACTCCGTGGAGTGCGGTTGGTTCGTAGTCACGCACAAAGCGAGGCGGAGTGCGGTTTTGCGCTACTTTGTCAAGGTAATTGTGGGGAAAACGTGACCAAAAGCGCTGAGCGAGAGCGACAACTCACGGTGCAACCGGCGGGCGAGAAACGCTTCTCGCCCTTGTTGCGTTTGGGTGTGGCAGGATTCCTGTTGGTGGGACTGATGTTGGCCACTCTTCTGGCCTGGCAGCGGCTGCGAATTGCCCGCCAGGGCTACGCTGGCACTCCTTCCAGTCTTCCCCCGGCGCTGGACGCACGCCTGGGTGTGAACGCCGACCTGCAACAGTACGATAGCCCTGGTTTGGATCGGGCCTTGGATCGTGTTGAGGAGGCCGGTTTCGGTTGGGTGCGTCAAACCTTTTCCTGGGCCGACATCGAATCGCAGCGCGGTCAATTTGAGTGGGCGCGTTGGGACGTTATTGTGGAGCGTGTGACGGAACGTGGCCTACGTCTCGTCGCTGTGCTCGATCTGACCCCCGCCTGGGCACAATCCGATCCAACTAGTTCTCATCCGGCTGCACCACCTCATGAGGTGGCCGACTTTGGGCGCTTCGTTTGTGCCTTTGCCCGTCGCTACGGCGACGTGATAGATTTTTATCAGGTGTGGGACGACCCGAACCTCGGTGCACACTGGGGCGGGGTCTATGCTGCCCCGAGTGCCTACGTCCGGCTGTTGCGTGAAGGCTACATTCAGATAAAGGATGCCGATCCATCGGCCAAGGTGATCCTGGCTGGGCTGGCCTCCACAGTTGAGAATGGCCCTCTCAATCTGAACGAGGTCGCTTTTTTGGAGGGTGTCTATGCTGCTGGCGGCGCTGCGTTCTTTGACCTGGTTGCTGCCAAACCCTACGGTTTCTGGAACCGTTCCGATGACCTGCAGACCAACGTGAGGGCCCTCAATTTTAGCCGCGTGCAATTACTGCGCCGGGTTATGGAAGCTCACGGCGACGCCGGCAAGCCGCTCTGGGCCGTGGCCTTTGGCTGGAACGCACTTCCGGAAGGCTGGCAAGGCCGTCCCTCGGTCTGGGGCAATGACACCGAAACCGTCCAGGTCGCCGACACCGTCGCCGCCATCGAGCGTGCGCGCCGCCAGTGGCCCTGGCTTGGCTTGATGATTCTCTCCCACCTGGAACCTGATGTTCCGCCTGACGATTCCTTCATTGGCTTCTCTCTGCTGGATGGGAACGGCCAGCCCCGGCCGGTGTACGATGCCATCCGCTCGTTAACCACAGTTCCACCAGTGGCCTGGCCGGGCCACTACCGGCCGGATCATCCCTCGGCGCGCTACATTGGCGACTGGCGCGTGACCGCCGGTGGGGCCGACATTCCGATAGGCGCAGATGCCGTTGTTGGCGATGCCCGCCTTGTTATCCCGTTTTACGGAACGCGTCTTGACTTGACCGTACGCCGGAGTGGTTATTGGGCAGTGCTTTACGTCACGATTGACGGCCAGCCAGCAAACTGTCTACCGCGCGACGGAAAAGGCCGTGCCTATTTGGCGCTTTACGATCCGCTGCGCGAAACGGCCATTGTAACGCTGGCTTCCGATCTGCTTGATGGCCCACATGAGGTGGTCATCATTCCCGATGGCGGATGGGGACAGTGGGCCATCGCTGGTTGGACGGTCGGCAGCGAGCCCAACCTGACGCCCTACCGCATCACCCTGGGTTTCCTGGTCGTGACCTCAGCTCTTTGTTTGGGCCTCACAGCTTTCTATCTCCATCGCGCCCGCTCTCAACTCTCCAATCTCCAATCTCCAATCTCAACTCTCCACTCTCCATTCTCCACTCTCCATTCTTTCCTGCCCGAGAGCTTTCAATTGGCGTTACTGCTCCTCGTCGCTGCGGCCTTTTACTTTGCTCCTGGCCTGCCCCTAAGCCTGGTCGTGCTGTCCGTTCTGGCTTTGCTCATCTTCCTGCGTCCCGATCATGGCCTGGTTCTCATCGCCTTTTGCATCCCGTTTTTCCTCCGTCCCAAGCTATTGGCCGGCAATGCCTTTTCTCTGGTAGAGATCGGCACGGTGCTTTGCTTCGCCTCATGGATCGTGAAGGGAATCCGCAACCCGCGATTTGTGATTTGCAATCCGCAATCCGCAATCCGCAATCTAAAATCCGCCGACTGGGCCGTCGTGTCCCTGGTAGGACTGAGCGCGCTTTCCCTGGCCTGGGCGGAGAATTTTGGGGTAGCCTCGCGCGACTTTCGCGTAGTCATTCTTGGGGCCGGATTGTTCTATCTGCTGCTGCGGACAGAGGCTAGTAGGGGAGGAGTCCGCCTGTATCGCCTGGCCGTGGACGCGCTGGTGGCTGGAGCGGTACTCCTTTCCTTTATTGGGCTGTGGCAATTCTTTGTCTCCGGCGATGTCATCACTGCCGAGGGGGTACGGCGCGTGCGGGCATTGTACGGATCGCCCAACAACCTGGCCCTTTTCCTGGAGCGAGTTTTGCCGCTGTTGATAGCTTTGGCGCTGTGGGGCAGGAACCTGCGGCGGCGGGTGCTGTATGCGCTGGCTATCTTGCCCGTTTGCGCCGCACTCTTTTTGACGTTCTCCAAGGGCGCACTCTTTCTTGGCCTGCCGGCGGCGCTGCTCTTTCTGGGCCTGATGCGGGGACGCCGGGCGGTCGTGCTGGCCCTGGTCGCGCTGGCGGTTCTGGCGCTGGCCCTTTTGCCCTTTGCCCGCACCGAGCGCCTGGCCAACACCTTTAATCTGGAAGAAGGCACGGCTTTTTTCCGCATCAAGCTATGGCAGGCGACTGTCAACATGATCGCCGACCACCCCCTGACAGGTGTGGGCCTGGATAACTTTTTGTATGCCTATCGCACTCGTTACGTGCTGCCGGAGGCGTCCTACGAACTCAATCTGTCGCACCCGCACAACGTCCTGCTGGATTTCTGGACGCGATTGGGTCTGGGCGGCGTCGCTGTGCTGCTCTGGCTGGTGGTTGTCTTTTTTCGTGTTGGCCTCCGCTACTACGGCCGTCTGCCGGACGGCCCAGACGGTGAGCACCGCGCCCTGCTCCTCGGCCTGCTGGCCAGCATGGTCGCAGCCCTCGCCCACGGCCTGATCGATCAGTCCTTCTTTCTCGTAGACCTGGCCTTCATCTTTATGCTATCCCTGGCCGCCATCCAACCCCCAACCCCTAACCACCTGCCCCTCGAAGAGGATTCATGCCCGACACACCAACTTTTGCCAACGACGCCGAAAAATCCGCCTACGTAAGCCAGATGTTTGCCCGCATCGCGCCGCGCTACGACCTGATGAACCACCTGATGACCGGCGGCCGTGACCATGCCTGGCGGCGACAGGTCGCTCGTTTGGCAGCGCTGCCCCCCGGTGGGCGCGTTCTGGACGTGGCCACCGGCACCGGTGGCATTGCCCTGGCATTGGCCCGGCGCTATCCCGGCGCTCAGGTGGTGGGCGCTGACTTTAGCTTTGAGATGATGCATACTGGCCAGCTCAAACCTGCCGCCGCAGGCCTGGAGGGCCGGGTTTCGCTGGCGGCAGGCGATGCGCTGCGGTTGCCCTTTCCTGACGACAGCTTTGACGCGGCCACCACCGGCTTTGCCCTACGCAACGTGACCGACGTCCCCCGCGCCTTTGCCGAGATGTACCGCGTGACAAGGCCCAGCGGGCGCGTTGTCTGCCTCGAGATCTCCCGGCCCACGCTGCCGCTGTTCCGTTCGTTGTTCAGCTTTTACTTTTACCGGGTGGTGCCATTGATGGGTGGGCTCGTCAGCGGCCAGCGAGATGCCTATGTTTATTTGCCCCACTCGCTCACCGGCTTTCTCTCGCCGGAGCAAGTCAAAACCGTGATGGAGGGGGCCGGTTGGCGCCGGGTGCGCTATCGGCGACTGATGATGGGCACGGTGGCCATCCACGTGGGGAAAAAGACGCATGACGCAGCACGCCAGCGACGATAAAACGATCACCCTTGGCCACCCCAGCTACGTGTGGCGGGCAGGCCAGGAGCGACGGCTGGATCTCGTCCGCCGGTATGCCTCCCTGGAGGGCCAGCGCGTGCTGGACGCCGGCTGCGGCGTCGGGATGTATCTGGTCGCCTTCCGCCGTTTCACCGAGACGGCCTATGGCGTAGACCTGGACCCGGACAAGATCGTGCAAGCGGCCAGGCACTTATTCAACCTTCAAGTCGCCTCTGTCGAGGCGCTTCCCTTTGCCGGCGGCAGCTTTGACGTGGTGTTGAGCCACGAGGTCATTGAGCACGTGACCGACGACCGGGCTGCCGTGGCCGAGGCGGTGCGGGTGCTCAGGCCCGGCGGCCGCCTGGCTATCTATGCGCCCAACCGTCTCTACTTTTTTGAGACGCACGGTTTTTTCTGGCGAGGGGAGTATCGTTTTGGCAACATTCCGCTCATCAATTGGCTGCCGAACCCCTGGCGGAACCGTCTCTGCCCCCACGTGCGGGCCTACACAGCGCGCGGCCTCCGGCGTCTCTTGCACGGCCTGCCGGTCAAAGTCGTAGCCCACACCCAGGTCTACCCCGGCTTTGATAACGTCGTAGCCCGCCATCCCCGGCTGGGCCGGTGGCTGCGCCGCCTCCTCTACACCCTGGAGCGCACCCCGCTGCGCGTTTTCGGCCTCTCCCACCTCCTCGTAGTCGAGCGGCTCTGAAGAGGAAATCTATAGGCCTTCAGATGCTGGTCTTTGCGATTGGGGTGAAAGAACCCTTCTCAAGATCGGAAAAATGTGGTATAATGGTGTTCAGGGCAAAGGTGCCTCACCCCTGGCACGGATTCCAAGGCGGTGGTGGCGCCACCATGGCAGTAGACATCGTGGTAGCACAAAGCCTGCCCACTGTCAGGGTGTGGCGGGTGTTTTGTTTTTAGCATCCTTCCCGGAAGCTCCAACGTGGCGAGTTTGGTGGACTGCTGCAGAAAAAGCGGAGGATAAAGATGAACAGGAAGACAATGACTATTCTGATCGTGGTGCTGGCGGCTTTGCTGGTGTGTACCGTCGGCAATGGCGGGAGCGGGTCGCTGGCGCAGGAGGAGGGCGGCGTTGCTCCCCAGGCAGTGTTGACCCCGCTGCTCCAGTACCAGGGGCGGCTGAGCAATCCCACCACCGGCGAACCCGTGGCCGATGGCGATTACACCATGACCTTCAGGCTGTACGACGTTGACAGCGGCGGCTCGCCGCTGTGGACGGAGACGGAGGACGTATCGGTGCAGGGTGGGCTGTTCAGCACCGTGCTGGGCGACGGCATCACCCCGTTGGATCAGGCTCTGTTTAACGGCCAGGCGCTGTGGCTGGGGGTCAAAGTGGGCGCCGACGCCGAGGCGACGCCACGGCAGCAGGTCATGCCCGTGGCCTACGCGCTGAGCCTGGTGCCCGGGGCAGTTGTGGAGGCCAGCAGCGGACCAGTCCTGCAAGTGAACAACACGGGTGGTGGGGAAGCGCTCAGCGTAGACGGGGATCTGAACGTCAGCGGGGGACTCACCGGCGGCAGCCACAACCACAGCGGGGCACACATCACCAGCGGCACGGTGGTCGATGCCC
>CAYVPU010000108.1:0-10693 GCA_964453885.1 uncultured Anaerolineae bacterium
ACGAGGTGGGGTTTCAGGGAGCAACACTTTTGGTTGTGATCGGCACAAAGTGATAGTGCAGGATGGAGGACTTTTTGTCTCTGCAAGTTCATAACGTTCCAATGGGGATGGCCTGCGCATACCTGATCGAAAGTGGTGCGGGGCTGGTGCTGGTGGATGCAGGTTCATCCGGCCATGAGCCAGGCGTGCTGCGGCGAATACGAGCACTGGGCCGGGATGATTTGCGACTCATCTTTATCACCCACGCCCACCTTGACCACTATGGCAGCGCGGCAGCGCTACGGCGGCTCACCGGCGCTCCTATCGCCATTCATCGCGCCGATGGGGACGCGATGGCGCGGGGGGACACTTGCCTCGGCTCGGTACGCGGCCGGGGCAGGTTGGTGCGGGCGCTTCTGCCACTGTTCAAGCCGTACCTGCAACCGGAACCGACCCTGGCCGACTTTCTCCTCGACGATGGCGAAAACCTGCGCGCCTACGGCCTGGATGCAGTCGTACTCCACACGCCAGGCCACACTCCCGGTTCCAGTTGTCTTCTCGTCGAGGGGCGGCTTGCTTTCGTGGGCGACTTGCTTTCCACCACGGGGCGGCCCCACGTGCAGCGCTTCTTCGCCGACGACTGGTCGCTCATCCCGAACAGCCTCGCCCGCTTGCAGGCGCTGAGACCAGAATGGATCTACACTGGTCACGGGCGCCGTCCCTTGAGTGGAGAAGCTTTGCAGCGTCTGACCTCCAGTTACCCATGATTCACTACCGGACAGCTTTTTGACACGAGTGTCATATTGAGGCGTTTTTTCTCTGTTGACTTTTTGAGAAGAAGTCAGTACAATTACCCCAGGTGAACAAAGCGCCTGGCGGATGAGATGCTTCAAAGGCAACCAGGAGGGGGTCGGGCTGTGGCAGCGCAGAGAATCCTAATAGTGGATAGTATTGAGGCTTTTGCCACCATGCTCAAAGAAGGACTGGAATCGTCCGGCCCCTACGAAGGCATTGTCGCCACCAACGGGACGGATGCCCTCGATGTCGTCGTTCAAAACCACATTGACCTGGCCATCGTAGACATGGGTCTGGAAGACATGGACGGGCCGACGCTGGTGCAGTCGTTGCGCCAGTCCAGGCCCGACCTGCGCATCATGCTCATCCCCCTCTTTGGACAAGAACTAGCCGAGGAAGAACGCTCGCTGGAAGTACAGGGCATCCTACCCAAGCCTTTCTTCATCAACGATCTGCCCAACCTGATCTATGAAGCACTGACCTGTGCCTTTGGAGAAGAAACCGGAGCGGCGATAGAAATCCCCGTTAAAGCGCCAAGGCCTCACCCTGAACCACACCCGGCTCCCAGGGTAACTTTTCGCGATGTGGATGGTCTTTTGGAGGAGCTTTTCCAGGAGATCCGCGCCGAGGCCGTGCTTTTCACTCGGGGATCAGATCTGATCGCCCACGCGGGTAACATCACCCAGGAGCGCGCGCAGGAGCTGGCAGAGTTGACCACAGGAAGCCTGAACGCTGCCCACAAGATCGCCGCCTTTCTGGGGGAAACCAACGACCGCTTCGAGCAATGCACCCTTGAAGGGAAAGAATACAGTGTCTATTCCATGAAGGTGACGGTGGACACAATCCTGTCGGTGGCCCTCAGCGCCAGAACGCCCGTGGGTATAGTCCGTTATAACCTACGCCGGACAGGCGACGCGCTGGCCGACGTCTGGCACGAATAGCCGCCAACATCCTGAGACATAGGGAGCCGGAGACCATCTCCGGCCTATCTTTTTAAACCCCTTGAAAGGAAAAGACATGTCGAAAGGGAAACTGGTGCTGATAGACGGCCACGCCCTGGCCTTTCAGGCGTTTTACGCCCTTCCAGCCGACATGGCCACGTCTCGGGGCGAATTGACCAATGCTGTGTTCGGTTTTACCTCTATGTTGCTCAACGTCATCCGAGACGAGGATCCTGATTACACCATCGTCGCTTTCGATACCGGTCGCACTTTTCGCCACGACGAATATGCCGAATACAAAGCCCATCGTGCCCGGATGCCCCAGGAGTTGGCCGACCAGATGGATCGCATCCGGCAGATCGTCGAAGCGATGAACATCCCCATCGTCGAGGCCGAAGGTTTTGAGGCCGACGACGTGCTGGGGACACTCGCCCACCAGGCAGCGAGTCAAGGTCTCTCCACACTCATCGTCACCGGCGACTCGGACATCTTTCAACTCGTCAACCCTGACGTGCGAGTGCTGCTGGCTGGCCGCCGTTCTTCCGACGTCAGGGTCTACGACAAAGACAGCATCCGTCAGCGATACGGACTGGAGCCAAAGCAACTCGTTGATTTTAAAGCGCTGACAGGGGATTCCTCGGACAACATCCCAGGCGTGCGGGGAGTGGGGAAAAAGACCGCTGCGCCACTCCTCCAAAAGTACGGCACTGTCGAAGGTGTCTACGAGCACCTGGACGAGATCACCACCAAGCGCGCCAGGAACGCCCTGGAAAAGGGGCGGGACCAGGCCTTTCTGAGCAAGCGGCTGGTCACTATTCGTACCGATGTCCCGGTGACGTTGGAGCCAGACGCAGCCCACTTTGGCGATTTTGACCGACAAGCGATGACAACGCTCTTTCGGGAGCTGGGCTTCCGCAGCCTGCTCCGACGACTGCCAGGCGGCACACCCGCTGGCCCAGAGGGCCAGTTATCACTCTTTGACCAGACGCCGGAAGAGATCGAGATGGCCGCGCCAGGGAAGCACCACGTGGTGGACTCGGAAGAAGCCCTGGCTGCCCTGGTCGAAAAGCTGGCTCGCGCCAGTGCCTTTGCCTTCGACACCGAGACGACCGGCACCGATCCCATGCGCGTCGAACTGGTCGGCCTGGGCCTGGCCGTCGCCCCCGACGAAGGGTATTACGTGCCGGTTGGCCATCAGACCGGCGAGTCGCAACTCCCGTGGGAGGTGGTCCGGGAACGGCTTCGGCCGATACTGGAAGACCCGGTGGTTCCCAAGTACGCCCACAACGCCGAATACGACGTCCTGGTGCTGGCCCAACACGATATTCAGGTCCAGGGCGTGGCTTTTGACACCATGCTGGCGGAATGGGTTCTGGATCCGGCCAGCCGCAATCTGGGACTGAAAAGTCTGGCCTGGGCGCGACTGAGCATTGAGATGACCAGGATCAAAGAGCTCATTGGCTCTGGCAAATCTCAGCGCAGTATGGCCCAGGTGCCGGTGAGCCAGGCAGGGCCATACGCCGCTGCCGACGCCTACGTGACCTATCGCCTGGTAGAACCTCTGGCAGCGGAACTGCGCGAGCGGCAACTATGGTCGCTTTTCAACGAGGTGGAAATGCCCCTGGTGCCCGTCCTCGTGGCCATGGAGCAAGCCGGTGTCAAGCTGGACGTGGGTTATCTGAAAGGGATGTCGGAGATACTGAGCCGCCGGCTGTCCGAGTTGACAGAGCAGATCTATCAGATCGTCGGGCGTCCATTCAACGTTGGCTCCACGCAGCAATTGAGCGACGCCCTTTTCGTCACGCTGGGGTTGCCCACACGAGGCGTGCGCAAAACCAAGTCGGGTCACTATTCCACGGCCGCCGATGTGCTGGAAAAGCTGCGCGGGAAACATCCAGTGGTAGACCGCATCCTGGAACAACGGGCTCTCTCCAAGCTCAAGTCCACCTACGTCGAGGCACTGCCGAAACTGGTGAACCCGGCCACGGGGCGAGTACACACCTCTTTCAGGCAGACTGGCACCGTCACCGGACGGCTCAGCTCCAGCAACCCCAACTTGCAGAACATTCCCATTCGCACCGAACAGGGCCGCCAGGTGCGGCGGGCCTTTGTAGCCAAAGAGGGGTGGTTGCTGCTGGGGGCCGACTATTCGCAGGTAGAACTGCGCGTGCTGGCGCATATTTCCCAGGATCCCGGGCTGCTGGAGGCCTTTCGCCAGAGCGAGGACATCCACTCCACCACGGCGGCAGCGGTCTATGGCGTGCCGCTGGCCGATGTGACTTACGACATGCGCCGCGTGGCAAAGACGGCCAACTTTGCCATGATCTACGGTTCCAGCGCCTTTGGGCTGGCGCAGCAGACCGGACTCACGCAGGACGAAGCGGCCAAGTTCATAGAAGCTTATTTTGCCCGCTTCCCCCGCGTGCGGGCGTACATCAAAGACACCAAAAAGCAAGCCTCTGAGCAAGGGTACGTCGAGACGCTGCTACGCCGGCGACGTTACTTTCCCGAATTGGCACTGGACAGCAGAGCCAGGCCAGGACAACGCCGCGCCGCCGAACGCATGGCCATCAACGCTCCGATCCAGGGAAGCGCGGCCGACATTATCAAAATCGCCATGATCCGGCTCCACCAGGCACTGCTGGAGAGAAAGGCGCGCAGCCGAATGATCCTCCAGGTGCACGACGAGCTGGTGCTAGAAGTCCCCCAAGAGGAGGTGGAGGCCGTGCGCCCCCTGGTCGTCGAGATCATGGAAGGGGCTTTCGACCTGGACGTGCCCCTAAAGGTCGACGTGGAAATCGGGCCGAACTGGCTGGAGATGGAAAGCGTTTGAGTGATTACATGCGCTATCTCTGCAAAGATATTCACCGGCGACCAGCCATCTGGAGTCGGGCTGTTGCCTGCGCCTGGCTGCTGGTCATGTTTGGCCTGATGCTCTCCAGCGTGTTTCAAAAGTCGCCGACGATGGACGAGGACAATCATCTGACGCGCGGACTGTCCCTCCTGCGGACGGGGGACCCGCGACTCAGCCTGAAGCACCCACCGTTGGTCAACAGCCTGGCCGCCATGCCCGCTGTCCTCGATCCGCTGGCTCAGGTACCAGTCGAGTCGGTGGCCTGGCGTACCGCCGATTGGAACGCAGCCAGCGACATGGTGGTCTGGGGGAGAGGGAAGGCTGCGGATGCGATGATCAACGCCTCTCGCGTGCCGATCATGCTGCTGGCGCTGCTCCTGGGCGCGTTCGTCTTTCGCTGGGCAGACGAGATGTACGGGCCGGGCGCAGCGCTGCTGGCGCTGACTCTGTACGCCTTTGATCCTAACATCCTGGCCCACGCCCGGCTGAACACGAACGATCTGGGCGTGACGTTGTTTGTGTTCGTGGCCGGCTATGCCGTCTGGCGCTGGCTGAACCGGTCGCCCAGGTTCTGGTCTACGCTGCTGACCGGGTTCCTCATTGGGCTGGCGCTGGGCAGCAAGTACCTGGCCCTCATCTTTGTCCTTTTTTTGGGGCTGTTGATGCTTATGGAGCGCCGAACGAGACCAGGAGGATGGCAACGGCTGTGGCATAGACTCGGCTGGCTGGCGCTTATGGCCGGAGCGAGCGCATTGACTCTGTGGGCCCTCTACGGCTTTCGGTGGGATGTCCCCTGGCCCGGCGGGACGACTCGCTGGCCACTGGGACTCTATTTGCGAGGCGCGGTGGATGCAGGAGGACGGGCCAGTATGGGGCGGGCATCCTTTCTGCTGGGACAGAGTTCCAACGGTTTCTGGTATTATTTCCCCATTGCATTTCTGGCCAAGACCCCTATTCCGACGCTGCTGCTGCTTGCGGGGGCTGTCATTCTCACTCTGCGAGAGTGCAGTCTTCCCCGCGAGGCTCTGTTGTTACTCCCGTGCCTGGGCTATTTGTTGGCCTTAATGCTCAGTTCTTTCAACCTGGGGTATCGGCACTTGTTGCCGGTGTTACCTTTCCTGTTTGTCTATGTGAGCAAGGTGGCAAATCGCTTATCGCCTATCGCTTATCGCAATACGCAATACGCGATATGTGCCATCTTGACAGGCTGGTACGTTGTTGGCTCTCTTTGCATTTACCCCCATTATCTGGCCTATTTCAACGAAGCAGTTGGCGGTCCTGGTAATGGCTACAGAATCCTGGTGGACTCGAATATTGACTGGGGGCAGGACTTGCTGGGACTCAAGCGGTACGTGAATCAGGAGGGGATCAGCCACATCAAACTGAGCTACTTTGGGCCAGATCGGACGGACTATCTGGGCATGAACGTTGAGCCGCTGCCGGGGCTCCCGCCCACAAGCGACCTGTGGCACAACTTGCCTTTCAAGCCGGAGAATCCGGAGCCAGGCGTCTATGCCATCAGCGTCACCAACTTGCAGGAGTTGTTCTTTGTCGAGAAGCGGGCCTACCCGTGGTTTCGGGCGCGGGAACCGGATGCCGTGATCGGTTACTCAATCCATGTTTACCGGGTAGAGTAGGGTGAGCCGTGAAGGGATTGAAACGGTCGCATTGGATAGGATTGGTCTTGCTCCTCCTGTTGGCAGGTTGTTACACATGGGCCACCTGGCGCTTTTTCACTCAACGTGTGCCGGGCGGCAATGATTTTCTGGCCCATTATACCGCCTGGGAGGCCTATCTAAAGGACGGCGTCAGTCCATATTCCGATGCGGCTGCGTTGCATACTCAACTGGCTATCTATGGTCGCCCGACCTTGCCCGGAGAAGATCAGAACCGGCTGACGTATCCTTTCTACTCAATCATCTTGCACGGGCCGTTTGTGGCCATTGACTATCCATTGGCCCGCGCCATCTATATGATTTTGCTTCAAGCGGCGCTGTTCGCCGGGGTCATCATGACGCTTGACCTTGTCCGCTGGCGCCCTCCAACCTGGATGCTGGCCATCGCTTTGACCTGGTCTTTGTTTTACTACCCGCAAGCCAGGGGCGTGATCCTCGGACAGTTTGCCATCTTTGGTTTCTTTTCTTTGGCCGGCGCGCTCCTTTCATTGCGGCGCAATCGAGATGGGTTTGCCGGCGCTCTGTTGGTGCTGTCAACGGTTAAACCCACCCTGGTATTTCTGGTGATACCATTTCTATTGGCCTGGGCAGCCGCACGCCGTCGGTGGCGTTTTGTGGCCGGCTTTCTGGGAATATTGGCTGTGCTGACGTTGGGTAGCCTGATAGCTTTGCCCACGTGGATCGGCGAGTTGTTGTACCGGATCACACAATATGACGAGTACACGATCGGTCAAAGCCCTGTGTGGCTGCTGACGCACGTGGCGGTTCCAGGCCTCGGATCGAATGGGGAGCTTGTAATAGGTGCACTTTTGGTTGCTGGAATGTTGGCAACCTGGTGGCTTACCCTCCGCTCAGAGGGAGATGTGAAATTCTATTGGGCACTTGGTGTGACATTGGTCATTTCCAATCTCATCGTACCTCGCTCAGCTACGACGAACTATGTGTTGATGCTGGTCCCCACTCTGTGGGTGTTTGCCGCGTTGGATCGGGACTCTGGCCGGGGCAGGCTAGTTCTACTGGCCTCCATGCTCGTTTCTTTGGCTGGCTTGTGGTGGTTGCACCTTGTTACCGTTACCGGCAATGCGGAGCACCTCATCATGTTTATTCCTCCTCCATTGATCCTTGGCCTGGTACTGGCCTTCGGCCGAAGCTGGCTTCTTCGAGATGCCGAGACAGCAGAGATGTTACCGTGAACGCTCGCCGACGTTGGTTATTCATCGCTCTGTTTGTACTGTGGATATTTCTCGTCCTGGGTAGCTTTTTCACGGTGCAAAAGCCGTTCTCGGCACCCAGCTTTTTGGCTGCGAGTCGGGCACTGCTTGACCTGGCAATGGCGGGCTGGCTCGCTCTCCTCGCCCTGGCGATGGGCACGCTCTTGCTGCGTCACTTGCTGCCAATTGATCTGCTGCCCCTGGAAGCCCTCGTTTTCGGCACCGCGCTGGGCCTGGGGGCGCTGGGCCTGATCAGCCTGGCCCTGGGGCTGACCGGCCTCTTTTACCCCGCCGTGGCCTATGGTGTCACGATTGCCTTGAGCGTGGCTTTAACACCCCACATCGTGGGCCTTGTCCGCCGATGGCGCACCCTTCGGCGCGGCTCAGGGCGGGCCTGTCGTCCTGGCAACCCACCCAGTCGGCCTATTGCCCTCTACCTGTCCCTGATGGCCCTCGTGACGCTGGCTGTCGCCCTTCTCCCCCCCTCAGATTGGGATGGTCTCTTTTATCACCTGACCGGCCCCAAGCTGTACCTGCAAAGCGGGCACATTCACGGCGGCATAGACATCCCGCATCTCAGTTTTCCCTCGCTGATGGAGATGCTCTACGCCTGGGCCCTGCTACTGCGCGGCGACGTGACCGCCAAGTTGCTGCACACGCTGTTTGGATTTTTGCTGACAGGGCTGGTTTACCTCACCGCCCGCCGCTTTCTGGGCCGGAAGACAGCCTGGCCGGCCGTGACTATTTTTGCCAGTATGCCCATGGTCAGCACCCTGGCAGGCTGGGCCTACAACGACCTGGCGCTGGCGTTCTTTCAACTGGCCTGCCTGTATGCTTTTGTCAATTCTCAATTCTCAATTCTCAACTCTCAATTTGTAACTCGGCGTTGGCTTGTTCTCAGCGGAGTGTTTGCCGGGCTGGCGATGGGGCTGAAATACACCGGCTTTGTCACCCCCCTGGTCATCGGCGGCCTCATCCTGTGGCGCACCTGCCGCAATTCATCTCTGAAGCGCGGCTCGTTGGATTTTGGAATTTTTTCATTGTCCATCTTGCTGGTAGCCTTGCCGTGGTACGTCAAAAACCTGGCCCTCACCGGCAATCCGGTTTACCCTTTTCTCTACGATTGGTTTGGCGGCCAGTTTTGGGATGTTTTTCGGGCCGATTGGTATTCCGCCGCCGGTACGGGGATCGGCTTTCGCCCCGGCACGCTGTTGGCCCTGCCCTGGCTGCTCACGTTGGGCATCGGCGACCCGAGCTACTGGGATGGACGTACCGGCCCGCTCTTTTTGCTCTTTCTGCCGCTCGTACTGCTGTATGGTCTTCGCTGCCGCCGCGACGCACCCGACCGTCCGGTGGCCCTCAATACACTGCTCACCTTCGCCCTGGCCCAGTTTGCCTTCTGGACCATAGGCGTGATCTGGTCGGGCGCTCTGCGGCAATCGCGTTTGTTGCTGCCGTGTCTGGTCGCCCTGGCCCCAGTCGCCGGCTGGCTGTGGGCCGACCTGCCGCGCTTTGACCGGCCGCAGTTCTCCATAAGCGGCTTTGTCCGTTTGGCCGTTATCCTTGCCCTGCTGTTGCTGCTGATCGACGCGACCCTGCTCGCGCTGGAAGTCGATCCGCTGCCCTACCTGGTCGGCGAGGAAACACGGGACGAGCATCTCACCCGCCGCATGGGAGCCTACTATGCGGCCATGCAACGGATCAACGAGCAATTGCCCGCCGACGCAAAGGTTATCTTTTTGTGGGAACCGCGCAGCTACTACTGCCAGCGCGATTGCCAGCCCGATAGCATCCTGGATACATTCGCCCACATGGTTCACTGGCACGGATCCGCCGACGCCATCGCCCGGGCCTGGCGACAGGAGGGCGTGACGCACGTGCTCATTTTCCGTTCTGGGCTGCAATTTGTGCTGAACGAATCGCCCGGAAAGGTAGACACAGCAGTGCTGTCTGAATTGGAGACTCGATACCTGCGAAAACTGTCTGACGTGGCCGGAGCGTATCAGGTATATGCCCTGCAAGCTGCCGCAGGAGAGAAGCCGCCATGAAAAGCAAAATTCTCTCCAAACCACTGCTCGCGATTTTTGCCGTCAGCCTGGCCGTACGCCTGCTGACTGCGCTGCCCATGCGCCAACCCGGTGCCATCATGGACGCTCACTACTATTACGTCGGCGCACTGAACCTGCTCGAAGGACGCGGCTTCAACGATCCTTACATCTGGAACTATCTGGACGACCCGGCCGGCGTGCCCCATCCAAGTCACCGCTACTGGATGCCGTTACCCTCACTGGTGGCCTGGGCTGGCATGGTGCTGTTCGGGCCGTCGTACCGGGCCGGGCAGGTGGGATTCATCCTGCTTTCAGCGATTCTGCCACTGGTAAGTTATGTCATTGCTCGCCGCATCTCGGACACGCGCCGCCACGCGATCCTGGCTGCTCTGGTAACGATCTTTAGCGGCTTTTACCTGCGCTTCTGGGTCTCGCCCGAAAGCGCCACGCCCTTTGCCCTGGCAGGAAGTCTCGCCTTGCTGGCCCTGGGTCTGGCGCTGGAAAGTGGCCGTGCGGCCTGGTTCGCCCTGGCCGGCGCCACCGCTGGCCTGGCCTACCTCTCCCGCTCCGATGGCCTCCTGCTCCTCATCATCGCCCTCCCCATGCCTCTGCTCGTTACGAAACACGCACCACGTTTCACGTTTCACGTTTCACGTTTTACGTTTTACGCTTCACGTTTCACTCTCCTCTTCGCCGCCTTCCTACTCATCACCGCCCCCTGGTTCTATCGCAACTGGCGTGTCGCCGGCACACCCCTGCCGGGCGGCGGGCTCCAGGCCCTGTGGTTTCGCACCTACGACGACCTTTACAGCTACGGCCGGGCTCCCACCCCGGAGACCTACCTGGCCTGGGGGTGGGGCAACATTTTGCGCTCCAAACTGAACGTGGCCGCCGACAACTTGCTGACAATAATTACCGTGGATTGCCTCGTCTTTCTATTTCCTTTCGCCCTCGTCGGGATCTGGTCGTTGAGGAAACGACGATTGTACTGGCCGCTTCTGCTCTACGCGCCGCTCCTCTGGTTGGCCATGACCATTGCTTTCACCTATCCCGGCCACCGAGGCGGGCTGCTTCATTCCAGCGCCGCCTGGCTGCCCTTCGTCTTCCCGGCAGCGATGGTTGGCCTGGACCGGACCATCGCCTGGGCTGCCCGTCGCCGTCGCACCTGGGACATCAGCCAGGCCAGCCA
>CAYVPU010000109.1:0-10657 GCA_964453885.1 uncultured Anaerolineae bacterium
CAACACTCCCCCCCACTCATACTCCCCCCCCCTCACCCACTTACACCCCCCTGCCCACCCACACTCATACTCCCACACTCCCCCTCACACCCACCCCTCTCCCCCAGGGCGGACACGTCGTCGAGGTGGGCCTGGCGGCCGTTTCCACCCTCAATCCATTGCTGGCTAAAGACGGTCTTTCGCGCGCTATCAATGGATTGCTATTTGACAGCCTGTTGCGCGTGAACTCCCAGACAGCCGCCCTGATGCCGGGCCTGGCCCACGACTGGCAAGTCTCCGATGACGGGCGGACTTTTACCTTTCACCTGCGCCCTGGCGTGACCTGGCACGACAGGGGGCCTCTCTCCGCGGCCGACGTGGCTTTCACCCTGGCCGTAGCGGGCGACCCCGAGGGGCCGAGTCCCTATCGCTTCGACCTGGCAAATGTGGTCCGGGTGACGGCCCCGGACAACGCGACGGTGGTTGTCACCTTTGATGAGCCAGTCTGCGATGCCCTCTACGCCGTGGGCCGCGTGCCGATCCTGCCCCGGCGCCTGCTGGAGGACGAGGGTCTGGCTGAGGCGGCGTTCAGTCGGCAGCCGGTGGGCACAGGTCCCTTTGTCTTTGTCGCCTGGCGCTCTGAGGAGGCGCTTGTGCTGAGGGCCAACGAGGATTACTGGGCCGGCCGGCCCTATCTGGACGGCTTTACGTATCGCGTCGCGCCGGACGCGACAGCCCTGCAAGAGGACTTGCGGTTGGGACGGGCGCAACTGGCTCGCCTGCCCGCCAGTCTAGAGGTGGCGTCGCTGTCAGAGATTTCCTATCCTGCCAGCCGTTGGCACTTTTTGGCTCTAAACAACGATCATCCTATCCTGGGCGACGCGACCGTCCGGCGGGCGCTGGCCCTGGCTCTGGACCGGGAACGATTGTTGGAGGTCGCCCTGGGCGGTCAAGGCACGCTCATGAATGCCCCCTGGCTATCGGAGCATTGGGCGATGGAAGGTGTCTCGCGCACGCCGTTAGCATACGCTCCCGACCAGGCCCGCCAGCTTCTGGCTGAGGCTGGCTGGCGCGATACCGATGGCGACGGCTTTCTCGATAGGGACGGTGAGCGGCTGCACCTGAGTGTCAGTGCCAACCTGGGGAATCCTGTCCGCGAGCGGATCGCCATCCTGACGCAGCAATACTGGCAGGCGGTGGGAGTCTCCGCGCAGGTGGAGGTGCTGCCCTGGGGTGTCTTGCTGGACGACCTCTTTGGTCATACCTTTGACGCGGCTGCCTTTGACTGGCCGCTGGAGCCCGGCCCGGATCAGACGTGGCTGTGGGCCGCTGCCGAGAACGCGCTTGGTACCGGCTTCAACTTTGTCTCCTACGCCGGCGCCGACGCGCTGCTAGAACAAGGCCGCACGGCCCAGGGGTGCGCCCCGGCCCACCGCGCCGCCGCCTATCGGGACCTGGCCCGGCGGCTGGCTGCCGATCAGCCGTATATCTTTTTATTCGCTGCCCACCGCCGCCTGGCTGTGTCCGAAATATTGGTCGGTCCGCAGCCAGGGCCTTATGGTGGGTTGTACTGGAACGTCGCTGACTGGTATCGGGCGAGGAGTGAGGGACAATGAGAGAGGGTATATCTCGTCTGTTTGTACTGAATGGCCGGCTGCGCTCGGGGTGGCGAGTGGGGCTGTATCTGGTCTTTTACCTGGTGGGCCTGCTGGCGATACAAGTACCCATGGCCATCCTGTACGTGGGTTACCTGCTGCTCCAGGGTGTGGGGGATATGTCCGATGTGTTGGCTGCTGTGCAACCGGATCGTTTGCCTCTCTGGTTTTTCCTCGCGCTCCAGGTGGCCGTACTGTCCATGCTGTTGCCGCTCACCTACGCCTTCCGTCGCCTGCTCGACCGGCGTGATTTTGCCAGCCTGGGTTTTCGCCGGGACCGGGGTTGGACGCTGGATCTGCTTCTGGGCCTGGTCTTGGGCGCCGTTCAGATGCTCGGCATCTTTGGAATCGGGTGGGCTGGTGGCTGGCTTTCGGTGGAGCTACTCGATGGCGCAGCGCTGGCGCGAGGGCTGGCAGCGGGTGGGGTGGCCACCGCGATGTTCGTCCTGGTGGCCGTGGGTGAGGAGTTGACGTTCCGGGGTTACTTGTTGGCCAACCTTTGCGAGGGAAGTGGCCCGGTGCTGGCGCTGGCGCTGACCTCCCTTCTCTTTGGTGCGTTCCACGCCCTGAATCCCAATTTTAACCTGTTGGCGCTGGTCAACATAACCCTGGCGGGATTGGTCATGGGCTATGCATGGCTGGTCACCGGCAATCTCTGGTTGCCCATGGCCTATCACTTTAGTTGGAATTTTTTTCAGGGGCCGGTCTTTTCGCTGCCGGTGAGTGGTGTGCGCTATGGCGGCTTGTTGGCTGTAGCTGACCGGGGCACGATTCCCCTGGTCACCGGCGCGGCTTTTGGCCCAGAGGGGGGGCTCATCGGCACGGTGGCGCTGCTTTCGGCCTTTCCGATTCTATGGTTGTGGAGGTGTTGGCGGCGAAGAAGGGGAAGGGTGGTGGCTGGAGAATGGAGAGTTGAGGATGAAGGATGAAGGACGGCGTTTGACACTGGACGATTTGATAGATTCTCAAGAGATCACTGCTCTGGAGCGAACCTACGGCCCGTTTCCCCGGCAGCACTGTCCACTTGCGGTGGGGCCAGAGCATCTTGGACACTGGGAAGAAAAGGTCTTGCGTGACCGGCGCGGCGAAGTGGCACTGGTAGTGCAACGTTCCTCTCGAGAGGTGCTGCTGCACACCAAGATGGTCTATCCGCCGGGCGTCTATCGTCTGCTCACCGGCGGCGTCTCCTGGGGCGAGGCGGTGTCCGACGCCTTGCGGCGCGAAGCTTTCGAGGAGACCGGCTTTACCACCTGGAACGAGCAATTACTGGGCCTGGTGAGTTACGACTTTCAAGGCCATGGCTGGTCGGTGCCTTTTGTCTCCTACGTGTTCCTTCTGACGGGCGTCGAGGGTCACCCTGTTGTCCAGGATGAGGGCGAACGCATCTCTGATTTTCAGTGGGCGCCGGTTGTGGAACTGCTGACTGTGGCGGCCTCGCTCCGGTCGCTGCCGGAGGACTCGCCCGGCCGTCAGGATTGGGGCCGCTTCCGGGCGCTGGTTCACGAGTTTGTGGCGGGGAGAATGGATACTTGGCAATCAAGCTGTGTGCCAATTTGACAGGAATGTCAAGTTGTGTTACCATACCTCATAGGAGCAACGATGCCCTGGCGAATACACCGCGAAGGCCTGGCAAGCGCTTCGGCGGTGTTTTTGTTGCAGGGTCTCGTTCGGTTTAATATTCCTCAATGGGGAGAAGGAGATCAACGGTGTCAAGTCGTATCATAGGCACGGTAGAATGGTTTGATGGTTCCAAAGGCTTTGGTCACATTCAGGCCGATGGCCTGGGCCAGGTCTTTGTCCACTATCTGTCCATCACGGACAACGGGATACGCCATCTGCGGGCAGGAGGACAGGTAGAGTTCTCTGTAAAGGAAAGCCCCCGTGGCCCCGAGGCTGTCAAGGTCATACGCCTGTAACGATGGAATTCACAGCCCTTCTGTTCAGCAAGCCCCGCCGATCTGTCGCCGCCGGGGCTTGTTGGCAATTCACTGAGGCCAGAGGACAATACGGGGGTGCCACACGTTAGATCGGCATCTCGTTAGGAGAGAGATATATGTCGCATAAACTGAGAATCATTCCTCTGGGAGGACTGGGCGAAGTAGGCAAGAACATGATGGTTCTGGAGTACAATCAGAACATCCTGATCATTGACGCCGGGTTGATGTTCCCGGAAAACGACATGCTGGGCATTGACCTGGTCGTCCCCGATTACGGCTACCTGACAGACAAAAAGGACTGGGTGCGGGCCATCATTGTCACCCATGGCCACGAAGATCACACCGGCGCGTTGCCATATTTGCTGCGCGACGTCCTGGCTCCCATCTATACCACGCGATTGACACGCGGGCTCATTGAGGTCAAGCTGAAACAAAGACACCTGCTGGAGGATACGACTATTCACACCATCCAGCCGGGCGACCAGATCAGCATCGGGCCGTTCGACGTCGAGTTCTTCCACGTCTGTCACTCCATCCCCGACGGAGTGGGGTTGGCCATTGACACGCCGGTGGGCCTGGTGGTTCATTCTGGCGATTTCAAGTTCGACCATACGCCCGTGGATGGCAAACCGACGGACTTTGCCAAGCTGGCCGAGTTGGGCGGTCGCCATCCGTTGGTCTTGATGGCCGACTCTACCAACGCCGAGCTTCCCGGGGCAACGCCTTCGGAAAAAGTGATTGACGAGGCTTTTGACCGGGTGTTCCGGCAGGCAAAAGGACGCGTCATTGTTGGCACCTTTGCCTCCCTCATCTCGCGGATACAGCAGGTGCTCAATGCTGCGCTGCGCTACGACCGGCAGGTGACCATCGCCGGGTACACGATGAGTGAATACACCAAGATGGCCAAGAAATTGGGTTATCTGGAGGTGCCGCCTGGGGTAATGGTACCCATTGATCAGGCCATGCGGCTGCCGCCGGAACGGGTGGTTATCCTGGCTACCGGTACGCAAGGAGAGCCGTCGTCTGCCCTGGCGCGGATGGCGGTGGGTCACCACAGGCACATCAAAATCAAACCGGGCGACACGATCATTCATTCGGCACATCCCATCCCTGGCAATGAAGAGATGGTGGGCCGCACCATCAACCGGCTCATCCAACGGGGAGCGCACGTGCTTTACAGCCGCATTGCGCCGGTGCATGTTTCCGGGCACGCCAGTTCTGAGGAGCAGCGGTTGTTGCTGAACATCATTCGGCCCAAGTTCTTTGTGCCCATTCACGGCGAGTTGCGCCACCTGACGCGCCACGCGCAATTGGCCCACGAGCTGGGGGTACCGCCGGAGAACACTTTTGTCGTCGAGAATGGTTACATCCTGGAATTTGACAAGGAGAGCGGTTCGGTAGGCGAGCGGGTGCCGGGTGGCTACGTCTTTGTGGATGGCTCTGGCGTGGGCGACATCGGCCCGGCCGTGCTGCGCGACCGAGAGATCCTGGCCCGCGATGGGTTTGTCGTGGCTATTGTGCAGCGAGACTTGGAGACGGGGCAGTTGCGCCGGCCGCCGGACATCATCAGCCGAGGCTTTGTCTTTTTGCGCGATTCGGAGGAGCTGTTGGCGGAGGCCGGCGACCGGATTCGAGATATGATGGCGTCAAGTTCGCCCGGGATCAAGTCAAGCGCGCTAGAGGAAAAGATTCGCACGCTCCTGATGAGCTTTCTTTACCAGGAGACGAAACGCCGGCCTATGATCATTCCAGTAGTGACAGAGTAGGAGCGAAACAAGTCGGAGCGCAGTATCTTTTGCTCCAACACCATCAATCCGACTTGCTTCGCTCTTACTATTCCTTCAACTCTATCAATTCATACACTTGCTCAAAGGCCGTGCGGCCCTTGAGCTGAATCGGGGGCAGCTTGTTTGCCACGACCCGGTCTTTCACCAGTTCAAAAGTGCGCTGACCGAGAAGAATCTGCCGGGGTTTCGCGCTCTCCTGGAGGCGCTTGGCAAGGTTTACGGCGTCACCGATGAGGGTATATTCCATCTGGTCCTGGGCACCCACGTTGCCGGCCACTGCCTCACCGGTGTTGACTCCGACGCCGAATTCCAGGCGCGCTGTGGCTCCCATTGTCTGGTGATACTCCTTGATGATCTTTTTGGTCTCCCAGGCGGTCTTGACGGCCAGCCAGGCGTGATCTGCCTGGGGTTGCAGCGGCGTGTTATAGTGCGCCATCACTGCATCGCCCATATACTTGTCCACGATGCCACAGTTGGCGCGGATGGCCTTGTGGGCCAGGGTGAAATAGGTGTTGATAGCTTCGACGACTTGCTCCGGGTCGTGCTGCTCACTGTAGGTGGTAAAGCCCCGGATATCGGCGAAAAAGATGCTCACTTCTTCACGCGCCCCACCCAGGCGGAGTTCCTCCAAGTCGGCCAGGCTATCCACCAACTCTGAGGGAAGGTAACGTTTGACCATCGCCCGTTCCCGCTCGAAGCGTTTCTTCTCGGTGAGATCGTCCATGACGATAGCCACCCCCAGCGTTTCGTTGTTAGCGTTCTTCAAGGGGGCCACGTTCAGGCTCAAGCTCACTGTGCCGCGCCCCGGTAGTTCTGGCTCTAAATCGTGGGCCACGATAGCTTCTTCTGTGATCCTGACGTTCTCCACCAGCGTGGGTAGGGCTTCTCCCAGCGTGGGTAACACCTCATTGTAGGGTACGTCCATGCAGCTCGCTGCCTCCACGTCAAGGATCGTCTCTGCAGCAGGATTAAAAAGAGTGATGTGATCGTCCTCGTCGGTCGTGATGACGCCGCTGGTGATGGAAGCAAAGACGTTGTCCATCAGGTTGTAGGCAATAGAGACACTCTCGAACAGGCGGGCGTTCTCGATGGCCACCGCCGCCTGATTCGCAAAGGCAGACAGGATGTCGCGGTCGGCCCTGGTAAAGAGTCCGGTCTTGATACGGTTGTCGGCATAGATGACGCCGGTGACTTTTCCTTTAGCTTTCAGGGGCACGCAGAGGATGGAGCGCAGTGAATAGCTGACGACGCTCTCCTGCGCCTGGAAACGAGGATCGGCCTGGGCGTTGGTGGTGACCACCGGCTCACCCTCGTTGGCCACGGTGTTGACGATGGTGCGGCTGATCTCGAACGAAGAACCACTGATAGCTTCTCGATCGAGGTTACGGGCCACTTTGAACTCTAGCTCGTTTGTCTCCTCATCCAAAAGCATGAGAAAGCCCCGTTCAGCGCCGGTGAGGCTGATGAGCATGTCCATCACCTGGTTCAACACCTCAGGCAGGTCCAGCGTAGAGTTGACCACCTCGGCACTCTTGGCCAGTGCGGTAAGCTGCTGATGCTCTTTTACCTGTGCCGTCAGATCGGTCATGAGACCTGTCAGCGAGCTTTCGAGCTGGGGCAACAACTGGTCAATCTGCTGCCCCAGCGCATTGAGCGCCATCGAGTAGGCCATCGTTTCTTTCAGCGCCTTTTCCTGGACGTGGGTGGGATACCCTCCTTGCCATGCCGCCTGCAAACGACGCAGAGCTATCTGTTGCTGAGCAGTCGCCTGAACAAATCTATCTAGCTGTTGACGCAAAGTACGGACGTCGGTTCGAGTCCGTTCAATGCGTTGCCGTGAAGTGTCAGTCATCGTAATCTCCTCATAATGAACGCAATAGCTCTTTGTCGCTCCCCTTGATAACCGGCGACGGCTATACTTTGTACCAGCTATTGCTGCTGCTCCATTCCTCGTTTGCTGTTATTCCTACGTCTCCACCGGGAGATGAACCGGTGAATGATGGAAGCGACCCTACGGGCACCTCGCTTCGCCTCTGTCAGGCGACGTGCCACCTCTTTGTAGCCCGCATCCTCCTGGGAAACTCTTTCCAGGCAGTCAATGGCTTTCTGCCATTCTTCCACCATCAGGTATCGCAAGCCTTGCTGGTAAAGTGCGGCCAACCGCTCCTCTTGCTGATGCTTCTTTAGAGAGGCGACAACCTGTTTTAGCAGAACTTGAGCCTGTTTGTAGTCCGGTTCCTGCTCAATGATCTCGCTGAGCTCATCTATCGCCTCTTGCCAGCGTTTGGCAGCAATGGCCTGCTCGGCGGCATTATATAGGGCTTTCAGTCTCCTTTGACGGCCGGCTTTGGCCAGTTGCGTGCTCACGTCCCGGTAGTCGGGCGCGTATTTGAGGAGTTGTGCATAGAGATTGACCGCTTGTGTCCACTGACCAGCCTCAGCAGCTTCGCGCGCCCTGTTGTAGAGGCTGCTCAACAGCAACTGGTGCACTTTGTTTGCCTGCGGCGAGGGTGGTAGACGTGCTGTCAGCAGTTCCTCGCCAGCCATGGCCGACTGCACTGCCTCCAGCAGCTCTTCGGGCGATTGAAAGCGATCTTCCGGCCGCTTGGACAGTGCTTTTAGGATCAGTTGTGTCACCGTCCCAGGTGCGTGGGTTTGATCCAGGAGCGCGGTGGGCGGCGCGCTAGCGATGTGTTGGCTAATGATGGCCCAGGGACTGCTGGCGTTAAAGGGCAACGAGTTGGTTAGCATCTCATAAGTCACCACGCCCAGGGAGTAAACGTCAGATCGAATGTCCACGTTCTCACCCATGGCTTGCTCAGGTGAGATGTAATAGGGAGAACCAACGAATCCTGATTGCGTGAGCGAGGGGAGGGCTCTCACCCGGGCAATGCCAAAGTCAAGCACTTTGACTGTCCCATCGGTGGTGATCATCAAGTTCTGTGGCTTGATGTCCCTGTGGACGATGCCTCGCTCATTGGCACTCCGCAGTGCCTGAGTGACCTGGCTGACAATGCCCAATGCCTCTTGATAAGGGAGTCGTCCTCGGATGCTCAGGATCTCTTTGAGGTCTTTTCCCTCAATGTACTCCATCACCAGGTAGTGTACGTCACGGTCGGCCCCATAGTTCAGAACACGGACAATGTGCGGATCGTCCAAGCCAAGGGCCAGCTTGGCTTCGCGGACGAACCGCTGAACGTAGGCCATGTCCTCTGTGTATTGGGGATACAGCACCTTGACGGCCACTCTGCGGCCGTCAAGAAGATCCTTCCCCAAATAGACCCAGGCCATGCCACCACTGCCCGCCTCCTCAAGGAGCTTGTAGCGGTTGCCGAGTATTTCGCCGATCACAGTTTTCCCTTGCCCCCACTCTCTGTGGCAAATGTCCTCCCCAGGGTGTGCGCTATTATACCTTACTTTGCTTGAATGAGCAATCGAAATGTTTCCCCGATCATGCCCGTCGTGCTGAGGACCAAAGCTTTCAGGGTCTCTCTAGACCATTCAGGGGGTAGATCAGAAATCCAGTTTTTGGTGCTCCACGGGCCAAAAGTTGCTGGCTGCAGGACGTTTTTCAGTGGCCAACGGGGTTCTCTGGCAAGAAAAGCCTGGGTTCTTGGCTCTCTGGTGAGCGGTTACTCCCAATGTTCTGCAGGAAGGCTCGTACTTGGTCGTCGGTCAGATCGGCAAAGTCCTGGTACGCCTGGGACACGGCAAGGGTCGTGTCGTCTCGCTCTGCCAGGCAGACCAGATCGTCCACATGCGGTTCCAGCCGGTCTATAGAGCTAAAGGAGCCCACCGGCACGGCAACGACGATACGCATCGGTTCATGACGGCGGACGGCACGCACCGCGGCCAGCATGGTAAAACCTGAGATCAGACCGTCGTCTACCAGGATGGCTGTCTTGCCGTCCAGATCGAGCGGCGGGCAGTGGCCGCAGTAGGCTTGCACCTGGCGGCTAATTTCTGTGAGCGTCTCCATGGCCACGCGCTTGATCTCCTCGACGTTCAGTTGCAGGTGTTCGACCTGGGGGAGGTTCAGGAGCAGCGTGCCGTCGGACGTGATCGCCCCGAAGCTAGTTTCAGGATCGTCTGGAACGGGCAACTTGCGGGGGATGATGATTTCCAGGGGAGCACCGATGGCCTGCGCCACAGCGTGTCCTACCGGAAGACCGCCTCGTGGGATGGCTAACACTACCGCTGGTTCGTCTCTGTGGCCGCGCAATCGTAACTCTTCCCCCAGTTGTCGGCCCGCGTCAAGCCGGTCGGCAAAGATAGGGGCGCTTGGTTTCCAATCCAATCGGTCCTCAATTCCAGATTCCCGTTACTTTTCCGGCCAGCCATGCTGGCCAATGAGCGGTACGAAAGCCACAGAGGTCAGTTCCTGGCGTCGCAGGTGCCCCCTCTGCTTGCGGACCCGGACCAACGACTGCGACCAACTGCCGCCGATGGGAGCGACCAGTCGCCCACCTTCAGCCAGTTGATCTGTCAGAGGCCTCGGGATTTCAGGCGCGGCAGCAGTGATGATGATGGCTTCGTAGGGTGCGTGCTCCAGCCAGCCCAGCGTCCCATCGCCGACGTGCATCGAGATGTTGTCATAACCGAGTTGGTGAAACAGATCTTGCGCTCGGCTGGCCAGTTCCGGGATGCGCTCGACGGTGTACACGTGGGAGGCCAACTGGCTTAGGATGGCTGCCTGGTAACCCGAACCGGTTCCGATCTCTAGCACGCCCTCATGGCACCTCAACTCCAATGCCTCGGTCATGAGTGCCACAATGTAGGGTTGAGAAATGGTCTGACCCTGGCCGATGGACAGCGGTCCGTCCATGTACGCCGAGTGGCGAGATTCCAGGGGGACAAAGAGGTGCCGGGGGACCGACCGCATGGCGTCCAACACGCGCTCGGCACGGATGCCCCGCGCCGCGATCTGTTGGCGGACCATTCTCTCCCGCGCTCTCCTGTAATTCGATCCCTTTCTGCCTGGCATGATTCCTACCTCTGCGCCCCTGTACCTCCGTCTCTCCGAGCAGACGCGTCACGCAAGCCAGCAGCGCACAGGGTCTCAGCCACCCAGGTGGTATCGTTCTCGTCCAACTCGGGTGGAGGGAGAGGGCCAGAATAGTCCAACGGGCGCTCGTAGCCTACCAGGTCGAAACAGGCCTCGACGGTGGCCTGCAATTCTAGAGGCACGTCGGGGTCTGGGGGTAAGAGGGGCACTGGCACAGTGGGCAAGGGGAATAACATTGTCCCTTCCTTTCGACACCTGGGGGGGCGCCCTTTGACGCGCTCCCTGCCGGTTGGC
>CAYVPU010000110.1:0-4694 GCA_964453885.1 uncultured Anaerolineae bacterium
CTCTGGCTCATGCTTTCGCTGGCTCTCCATAAGGCCCGGCGATGGCCAAAGCATAGTTTTCTGTGTCCAGATGCTTTTGCGCTACGGCCTGCACGTCTTCCCGCGTCACGGCACGGATGAGCACCGGGTAACGGCCCAGGAAGTCGAGTCCCAGCCCGTACAGTTCCATCTCGATCAGCGCGCCGGCGACGCCATCGTTGGTCTCCAGGCGCAGTGGTAGGATGCCGGTGAGATAGTCCTGCACATCGGCCAGTTCTTCTTTCGTGACCAACTCGTCACGCAAGTGGGCGACCTCTGTCAGGATGCTCTCGACTACGCGATCCACTTTGTTGGGCGCGACGCCGGCATAGACGAGCCACGGGCCAGGCCCCAAACCTGCTTCCAGTCGGCTGGTGGCGTAGTAAGCCAGGCCCTGCTTGTCGCGGACGCTGGCTCCCAGGCGGCCCATGAGACCCACCTCGCCCAGGATGGCATTAGCGACGCGAGCGGCGTAATAATCGGGGCTCGCCCGGGACAGGCCAGGGAGCCCCCACACAATGTCGGCCTGGGTCTTGTTGAACATAGGCACGACGACACGCTGCGCGCCAGCCGGGCGGGGAACAGTTGGAATGTCGTAAGGCGCATCGTCGCCGGGGGCTTGCCAGTCGTCAAAGGTGTCCTCCAGGAGAGTGATGACCTCATCGGCCTCCACATCGCCCACCACGGCAATGACTGCCCTACGAGGGCCGTAGAAACGCTCGTAGAAGGCAAGCAAATCATCGCGCTGGAGGCGCTGGACGGTATCCAGGGTGCCCCCGACGCTGCGGGCATAAGGGTGTCCAGCCGGATAGCCCAGCGCGCGGAACTCGCGGTCGGCTTTGCGACGGGTGTTGTCCTCCAACTGGCGCAAAGAGGTGATGGCCTGACCGCGCACCTTCTCCAGTTCGGCCTCGGGAAAGTTGGGGCGTTGGAGAATGTCGGCCGCCATCTCGATCAGCAGTGAAAAGTCCTCGCTCAGGCTCTTGCCAGCGAAACCAGCCAGTAGCCTGCTGGCTCCCATGCTGAGGCTGGCGCCTACCGACTCGAGTGCCTCGTTGATCTCCTGGAAGGTTCGAGTGGTAGTGCCCCGGCGAGCGGTGGCCGCCGTCAGACCAGCCAGCCCGGCAGTCTCATCCGTATCGCACAGTCCCCCGGCTTTGACGTAGCCTTGAAAGACGACGGTTGGACAGGTGTGATTCTCCCGTACCAGCACCGTGAGATCGTTGCTCAGCCTGTGACGTGTCACGTCGTGCGGGCCAGGCGTCGCGAATCGTGAATTGTGAATTGTGAATAACGAATTGAACATTCATCCCTCCGGCACAAACCAACCGATGGTGAGATGATCCGGCTGAAAATAGGTCTGGGCGACGCGCTGAACATCTTCTTGTGTAACAGCCGAGAGATGGTCAAGAAAGATGTAGAGACGCCGATAGGACTCGATCATCTCCATGCGCCCCAGCCAATGGGCCTGGTTGCTGACGCTCTCGTTGGCGTAAGCAAACTGGGCGCGGGACTGCTTGAGCGTTTTGGCCTGCTCGGCGTCCTCGACTGGCTCGTCTATCACGCGCCTGATCTCGGTCAGCATGGCGGCCTCCACCTCTTCCAGCGTGCGGCCAGCACGGACAGTGGCAGAGAAACTGAACAGACCAGGATCGAGATTGCCACCGAAACTGCTAGTGGCCGAGGCGGCCAGTTCCGTCTCCACCAGGGCGCGATAGATCCGCGCGCTCTTGTTGGTCACCGAAGGGCTGGAAAGACTCATCGGCTTGGCGCCGGAGAGGATCCCATCCAGCACCAGCAACGGGTAATAGTCCGGGTGATGAACGTCGGGCACGTGGTAGACGGCCTGAAAATAAGCAGTCGTGCCCGGCTGGCGCACTGTGACGCGCCGCTCGGCCCGCTGCGGCGGCTCGATGACGTTCACGAGCGGTGGTTCCGGTCCAGCAGGTATAGGGCCAAAGTGAGTCTTGACGGCCTCAAGCATCGCCGGCGCCTCAAAATTGCCGACCAGGACGAGGATGGCGTTGCGCGGGCTATAGTAGGTGCGGTAATGCCGCCATAGATCGTCGCGGGCGATGCGCTGCAAATCCTCTTTCCAACCCAGCACCTGATGGCCATAAGGATGCACATGGAAGGCAGCAGCAGACACTTCTTCGAACAGCAGAAAACTGGGCGAGTTCTCCGCGCCTTGCCGCTCCGAGAGGATCACCGTCCTCTCCGATTCCACTTCGCCCGGGTCAAAGACAGAGTTGGACATGCGATCTGCCTCAATGCGCAGGCCAAGTTCGATGCGGTCGGCGGGCAGCGTCTCAAAATAGGTGGTATGATCTTGCGAGGTAAAACCATTGAGCACACCACCATTCTTGTTGACCAGGCGCATGATCTCGCCTTTGGGGAAAGCTGGCGTGCCTTTGAACATCATGTGCTCTGTCCAGTGAGAGATGCCGGTGAGACCCGGCCTCTCGTTGCGTCCGCCAACGCGGTACCAGATCCAGCAGGTCGCCACTGGCGCGGCGCAGGTCTCTTTGAGGAGCACCACTAGACCATTGTCCAGCACAACGCGATGAACATCGTTTTCACCCACACTCATCCCCTCATTCCTCCCCCAGTTCCAACGCCAGAGCGATGTAGCCCAACATCCCCTCAGCCAGCATCTCCACCGGCACGCTTTCCCGAACGGTGTGCAGCGTGTGGGCCTCGGCCGGGCCAAAGCCAACCGTAGGCACGCCAGCCGCCATCAGGTGGCCGCCGTCAGTGGCAAAGCGCCAGATGATCACGTCCACAGGACGGGCCAGGGTGCGAACCAGCACGCGCTGGCTTTTCTGCACCAGCGGATCGTTGGCGGCCAGGCCAAAGGATGGAAAGATGTCGGGAAAGACCGCGGTCTGACCGGTATAGGTGCAAAGATCGCGAGTGTGGAGCAGCACCTCACCCTGGCTGCCCTCGACCTCGGCCAGGCAAGCAGCCAGTAATGGTCGGAGTTGGGCCAACACGTCGTCGGCTGTCTCGCCAGGGATATTGCGCCAGTCCAGGTGCAGGCGAACCTGGCCAGGCAGCACGTTGCTGCTTCGCTGGTCGGCGAGGTACAGGGTGGGAGCAACGGTGGAGTAACCAAAGGTCTCGTCGTGGGTCAGGGGAAGCGTCTCAAGCCGCCGGATGAAACGGGCCAGGACAGCGTGGGGATTCACGCCCTGGTGCGGCACGCTGGCGTGTACCGATTTACCCCGCACGCGCACGACCACCTCCACCCGTCCCCGGTGACCTCGCGCCAGGTGGTTGCTGCTGGCCTCGCCGACGACGGCGCAGTCGGGGTGGATGGCCTGGGCCAGCTTTTGCGTGCCCAACCCACCAACCTCTTCTTGCACGACGGCGGCGACGTACAGATCGCCCGGGGGACGGATGCCCTCGCGAGCCAGCGCGCCCCCGGCGTGGATCATGGCCGCCAGCGGGCCTTTCATGTCGGCCGCAGCACGTCCCCACAGCCGCCCGTCGTGAATCTCGCCACCATGGGGCGGGTAGAGCCAATCTTTGGGGTCGCCGGTATCTACGTGATCCATGTGGCCGTTGAACATTACCGAACGGCCCGTCCCCTGACCGCGCAGCAGGCCGACGACGTTGCCCCAGTCGTCGCTCCACACCTGGTCATAGCCCAGGCGCTCCATCTCGGCACGGATCAGCGCGGCGACGTCGCCTTCCTCGCCAGGGAGGCTGGGCGTCTGGACGATCCGCTGGCAAAAGGTTATCATTTCAGCACGGTAGCATTTGGTAAGGGCGATCATTCTGTCTGTCAGGTTGCCGTTCATAAGGTCTATCTCCTATGTGATTGGAACAAGGATTTCTGGATGGCCTTTCAGGCACAAAGCACCGTACCCTTTGTCCTGGGGCCAAAGGACCCAGGGTTGGACACGGTACAAAGTTAGGTTCTCACCGACATCAGATAAAGGCTTCATGCGACGCCACCTTGCGGCTGGCACGCCGCACACTATGCTGGCATGTTGCCGTGCTTTCTCGGCGGCAAGGGAGACTCTTTGCCTCGCAGCATCTCTAGCGCGGCAATGAGACGAGGGCGGGTTTCGCTGGGTTTGATCACGTCGTTGACCAATGCAGCAGCGGCAGCCTCAAAGGGACCCTGGTCTGCGCCAAACTGCGCCGACGGCCAGGCAAAAGCCAAATCGGCGGCGCGGCCTGGGCGGCCCAGGACAGCGTAAACCCCACCGGTCACGCGCCGCACAAACACGACCAGGCGGGGCACACTGGCCTCGGCGTACGCAAAGGCCAACCGGGCGGCATGGCGCACCAGCCCGCGCCGCGCCTCCGCTTCCTCGCACACGAAACCCGGTGCGTCGACCAACGTCACCAGCGGCACGTTGAAAGCGTCGCAAAAGCGAACAAAACGCGCCGCTTTGTCGGCAGCGTCCACACCCAGTGCCGCGTTCGCCACCGCCGGCTGCGAGGCCACAATGCCGACGACATGCCCGTCCAGCCGGGCGAACCCGACGACAACACCCCGGGCAAAATGGCGATGCACCTCAAAAAAGGTGTCGTGGTCAAAGACCAGCGCAATGATCTCCCGCACATCGTAGGGCCGAGCAGGATCACCCAGAAGGGCATCAAGGGCATCGTCCATGCACCGCACCGTATTGGACACGGTACAATGTATTGGACACGGTACAATG
>CAYVPU010000110.1:4794-10654 GCA_964453885.1 uncultured Anaerolineae bacterium
GGGAGGTAGCTCAACAGTTGCCGGGCAATGGCCAAAGCATGAGCCTCGTCTTTAGCCACAAAGTGAGCCACACCGCTCCTGCTAGCGTGGGTCACCGCGCCGCCCAGCGTATCGAAATCCACTTCTTCACCGGTAACGGTACGGATGACATCCGGCCCGGTGATAAACATGTGGCTCAGGCCGTCGGTCATGATGACGAAATCAGTCAGCCCCGGTGAGTAAACCGATCCGCCAGCGCAGGGTCCCAGCATGACCGAGATCTGCGGCACAACGCCGCTGGCCTGGGTGTTGCGCCAAAAGAGCTCGGCGTAGCCGGCCAGGCTATAAACGCCCTCCTGAATGCGCGCGCCTACCGAATCGTTGAGGCCGATCACGGGATGTCCGTTTTGCAGAGCCAGGTCCATGACACGGGCCACCTTCATCGCCTGGACCTCGGAAAAAGATCCGCCAAAGACAGTAAAGTCCTGGGCATAGACGTAGGCCGGACGTCCGGCGACATTGCCAAAGCCGGTCACCACCGCGTCGCCAGGCACCCGCCGGTCGGCCATGCCAAAGTCGATGGCGCGATGGGTGACATAGGGGTCCAGTTCCTGAAAGCTCCCTTTGTCCACAAAACACGCTATCCGCTCGCGGGCGGTGAGCTTGCCCTTGGCGTGCTGGATGTCAATCTGCTTCTGTCCACCGCCCAGGCGCGCCTGAGCGCGACGAGCCTCCAGTTGTTCCAGGCACCGCACCGTGTTGGACACGGTACAATGTATTGGACACGGTACAATGCTGCCCATCAGTATGCCCCCCTTCGCTTCAATACGGCGCCGACTGTGCGCCAGAGGATTTGAAGATCGAGGAGTAGCGAATAGTTCTTGATGTAGAACAGGTCTTCCTCAGTGTGCGCGTGCATCAGTTTGTCAGCGCGGCCATTGACCTGCCACCAGCCGGTGATGCCCGGTGGCACAGCGAAACGTTTGCGTTGCCACTCCTCGTATCCCTTTACCAGCCACGGTATCTCCGGACGCGGTCCCACCAGGCTCATTTCGCCTCTCAAGACATTGAACAACTGCGGCATTTCGTCCAGGCTGAAAGCACGGATAAAACGACCCACGCGGGTGACACGCGGGTCGTCGGAGCGTTTGTGGATGATCGTCCCATCGGGTGCGCGCCCAATCACTTCTTCGCGGCGCTCGTCGGCGCCTTCCACCATAGAGCGGAATTTGTACATAAGAAATAGCTTACCATTCTCGCCCGCTCGCTGATGCTTAAAGATAATCGGCCCCGGCGAATCCAGTTTGATAGCCAGAGCAATGAGAGCCATGAGAGGTAGGCTGGCAACCATCAGCACAGCACCCAATACCAGGTCAAAGGCACGCTTCACGACCCGCTGAAATTCGGTGAGCGCCGGCTCGCGCAGCGTGATGAGGGGCATCCCACCAAAATCCTCCGCCGCCGCGCGCAGGAAGACGAGGTTGAAATAGTCAGGCACCACCCGGATATTGACCGGCACCTCCTGGAGGGCATAGGTGACGGCAGCCAGACGCTCGTGAGCGCGCAGGGGAAGCGCCACTACCACTTCGTCAATTTGCCGCTCCTTTACCAGGCGCTGGGCGTCCTCCAGCCCGCCCAGCACCGGCAGGTCGTCGCATTGTACCGTGTCCAATACGGTGCTTCGTTCGGGAGAGGCATCGTCCAAATAGCCTACCAATTCAAGGCCAGCCCAGGCGAATTCCCGGATCATGGCCGCTACCTGCTGGCCCACCTGGCCAGCGCCTATGATCAACACGCGGCGGGCGTTGTGGCGACGTTCACCCTGCAAATGAAAGAGCAGCCGCAAAAGAACCCGCAAACCCATCAGGAGCGCAAGGTCAAGGCCAAAGAAATAGATAACCTGCAAGCGGGAAATGTCTCGAAAGGAGAAATAGAGCGCGCCCGCAAGGCCAAGGGTAGACATAAAAGCAACCAGGACGAGTTGCTGCAGTTCATCCACCAGCCGGAGGGTTCGTTTGGGGTCGTAAACAGAGAACATCTGGAACACCACAGCCCAAATGAGAAGGACTATCAGGTAGACGTAGAAACTAAGGGTGACGGTTTCCAAATCAATGTCTGCCCCCCACGGCAGCCACAGACGGGCTGCACTCGACAGACGCAGGGCAAAGGCTGTGAGAGTTAAATCAGCGAGGAATAGCCACATCACGAAACGCAGACCAAAACGCTTCAACATTGAGTCACATCTCCATATCAGCCCATTCTGGCCTGGTCAAAGACCCTCCCCCGGTTTTGTGGACAGGGGGTTAAGCTAAACTCTGCTGCTGATGGTAGAGTTGCTCATAGGCTTCCGGGCTAAGATAGTCCAGCGACGAGTGAAGCCGACGCCGATTGTAGAACGCCTCGATGTAGTAAAAGATATCAACTCTCGCCTCGGCATACTCGGTTCGTCTTTGAACCAGAACCTTCTCTGGGTATCCATCCGTCCAGGGGGGTAGATCAGAAACCCGGTTTTTGGTGCCCCACGAGCCCAAAGTTGCTGGCTGCAAGGTGTTTTTCAGAGGCCAACGGGGTTCTCTGGCAAGAAAAACCGGGTTTCTTGGCCCCCTGGTGAACGGTTACAAGCATTGTAGCACGAAACACCAGCAGGGGCAAGTTTACAAAAGTGGGTCATCACTGGAGACGGGCGAGGCGATGGGTTCGTGGACGGTGCTGTCCAACTCGAGCAACCCCAGTCGCTGCCCGAGCACGCGCCACAGAAACAGCGGATTGCCGATAAGATAGCGTCGCCAGAGGCGACGAGGCTCTGCCATCAAGCGACCCAACCATTCCAGTCCATACTTCAGCATCCAACGGGGAGCCCGGGGCGCCTTGCCCGTCACGAAATCCAGCAACGCTCCCATAGCCCAAACCACAGGCACGTTCAGTTTTTCCAAGTTCCGAGCGATCCATTTTTCCTGCAGGGGCGTACCAAATCCAACAAGCAACACGTGGGGACGGATAGTGTTGATCCGGGCGATAACCTGATCGTTCTCTGGGCCATTGTGGTCGTAATGCCCGTGATGCGTCCCAACAACCTGGAGCCCAGGATACTGCCGGCCAAGCTTATCGGCAGCCCTGGCAGCAACGCCAGGCTCACCCCCCAGAAAGTATAACGAATATCCTTGGGCCTGGAAAACCGCGCACAGGTCATAGATCCAATCGGCGCCGGTCATGCGCTGCGGTAAATAGCCGCCCAGTAGACGAGCCGCCAACCTGACCCCCTCGCCATCGCAGTACACAACGTCCGCTCCATTCAAATGACGGCGCAACTCGCCATCACGATAAGCGATATTCAACGTGTGCACGTTGGCATACATCACCCGGGCCCGACGGCCCGATCGCAAAATGGACGCGACCTGCCGGAGCAAGTCGCGTCGAGTCAGAGAATCTACACGCACCCCCAGGACATCCACCGCTTCCGTATCGCCACTACCCATCGCACAACCAAAACGACTCAACTCTGCACGTCTCCACGCCCTGCTCCACGACACGCCAGCGACGAGCGGCGCAAGGCCCAGTTTTCCCAGACCATACACCCCGATCCAAATACGATTATCGGAAGATAGACCACCATCTGCAGGACGAAACCATAGACCAATGCAGTTTCCCGGTTCACGCCAAAGAGCGACAAGACCAGCACGCACAGGTAGGGGAAAACACCCAGGTTGCCGGGCAACGGCGGCACAAAAACACCACTCATCAATACCACCAGAAGCATGAGAGCAACGCAGGGCGATAGAGAAAAACGAAAGGCTTTGAACGCCAGACCATTAATCAGCGTCGCCAGCGCCCAGATGAGGAGCGACCAGCCCCATACCCGGGCGCCAGTCTGCCAGCGCCGCAAGGACTCAAAAGCAGTGACGGCCTGCTCGACAGCCGCGCCGGCAGCCGCCTGCCAATGCTGGGGCAAAGGGTTCAATACCCGGCGCAAAAACCGCCAGGCGGGCCGCCCCGCGTAAGCGAACAGCAGCAGACCTCCCAGCGCCAGCGCCGCCAGCGGCAGCAGCCCCCTGCCAGCATCTCGCAGCCAACCCGGAAGCCCGGTGAACGTGGTGACCAGCCATGCAGCCACCAGCAGGTACGCCAGGGCCAGCATCACCAGGTCGGCCACCTTTTCCACCACCACCGTCGAAAGCGCTTTGGCCCGGCTCGTGCCCTCTACCCCACCGATGAAATAGATGCGGACCACCTCACCAGCACGCGCCGGCAGCACAGCGTTTAGCATCTGCCCGATCATAAAAACCGACCACACCTTGCCCAGAGAAATCTTTTGCGGGAAGAGCAGTGCCCGCCAGCGCACGGCCTTGACGAACGTGTTGGCTACCACAACCACCACCGCCAGGGCCACCCACTCCCAGCGGACGAGGGACAAGGCCTCGCCCAGGGCCGGCGGCGAGATACCCCGCAAAGCGAGAACAAGACAGACAAGGCTCAGACCCAGGCCGGCCAGCAGCCGCCATTCGCGACGCAGCCAGCTTTTCGATTGAGGTTTCTGATCAGCCTGGTCTGCCAACTCGCTCACTGCGGAGGTTCCTTCCGCCGCTTTAGCCAGGTCCAACCCGCCTGAGAGGCAAAGCTGGCTGCCAGCAGCAACCACAAGATACACTCCCACAGCCGAGAGACGCCCAGGCCGACGCCAAAACAAACGAGCGTCATGCCCAGGGCAAAGCCAGCGCTTTGCGACACACGCTTCACCACAGCGCGCAGACTCACCCTCTCAGCGGAGGCCCGCCAATCGGCGTAGCTCAAGACCGCCAGCACCGTTGCCAGGCCTGCGATCCAGGTTGAATTACGAATAACTTGACCCCAATCAATCATTGTTAACCAGCCTGAGACAAGGAGAGATAAAGCTCCTCCTTCGGAAAACTCTTCGTCAACTCAAATACACTGAGCGCACTTGAGTCTTGTGAAAATGCATTGCCGCCTCACCAAGGGAATTGTTCAGCGCGTTCTTGAAGACGTTCTCGTAGCGCCGTCTCGCAAAGCCCTCGACAACCTTGCCGCATATACCGCGCTTTGCCACAGGCTCTGGTATGTGCTATAATAACACCGACACGATCACTCAACCGTTGCTGTGGACAAGGGACAAACCAGCGTAAATAAGGAGCACGGCTATGGGCAACAGAATCGAGGTCAACCCTGAAATCTTGCTGGGGAAACCGGTCATTGCTGGCACGCGCATCCCTGTGTATCTGATTCTCAACCTGCTGGCTTCAGGTTACACTCACGAGCGGATCATTGAAGCCTACCCCAGTCTAACCCGGGAAGACATCGTCGCTGCCCTCTCCTACGCTGAGCAGCGTATGCGCTACGAGGAAGTCCATCCCTTAAAGATGGCGCCGGCAACAATTTCATGATCCCCTTCCTGGCGGACGAAAACATCTCCCCCGAGACAGCCGACTTTCTGGAAGGGTTGGGATATCCATGCCACAGTCTGCGCCGCAATGGCCCCCGCCGATTGTCCGACCCAGAGATTATCACGTTGGCCAAGCAGGAAGAGCGGATCATCCTCACCCACGATCTGGACTTTGGAGAGATCTACTACCTGGTCGAGAAGGGGGCTATCGGCATCCTGGTCCTGCGCCTGAGGCATCAGACAGTGGAATGGGTAAATGATGCTCTGCAGCGCTTCCTCACCTCTGGCGCCCTCGGCGAAGAGGGGCTCCGCCGATCCCTGGTGGTTGTATCCGAAAACTGGTACCGCGTGTACCAGGGCTCCAGGGGCGAGTTCTAACCCTCCCCCTCCCCTCCTCCCCTTCCCAGATGCACGTTCCAACCAGCCACTGTCAGCCCCCACAAGCCCCACACAATTGGCGCCGGCCGCACCATGCCCCACGTGACG
>CAYVPU010000111.1:0-3762 GCA_964453885.1 uncultured Anaerolineae bacterium
GGATGGCAATTCCCGCCCCGGCTCGGACGCCGTGGCGGCATCGGGCTGGTGGGCGGCGAAGCCGAGATTGAGCAGGCGATTCTTATCATCCTGCACACCGCGCCAGGGCAGCGCGTCATGCGCCCCGAGTTCGGCTGCGAGTTGCACGAGCTGGTCTTTATGCCCAACAACAGTGCGACTGCCAGCCGGGTCGAGCGGGCAGTGCATCAGGCGCTAGGCCGCTGGGAACCGCGCATCAACGTCCTAGACGTGGAAGCGGCCCCTGACCCTGACGATCTATCCCGCCTGTTGATCGATATCCATTACCGCATCAAAGCCACCCACGACCGACGCAGCTTGGTCTATCCCTTTTACCTGATCCCAGAAGAGTAACCACGCTTCCCCCGATATAGAAATTGCGATTACGTGACGAGGAGTAACAGGCTATGGCACTACCAACCACAAATCTGGACGACCGGACTTTTCAAGACCTGGTGGACGAGGCAAAAAAGAAAATCCCCCTCTATTGTCCCGAGTGGACAGATCACAACGTCAGCGACCCTGGCGTGACACTCATCGAACTCTTTGCCTGGATGATTGAAACGTCGCTCTACCGCCTCAATCAGGTGCCGGATAAGCATTACGTCAAGTTCATGGAACTACTGGGCATCCACCTCCAGGAGCCGCGCGCCAGCAAGACACCGATCACCTTTTGGCTCTCGGCTCCACAGCCGGAGGCAGTGGAAATGCCGGCCGGCGTCGAAGCCTCCACTGCCCGCGCCGAAGGAAGCGAGCCCGTCGTATTTACCACCGACGAGCCACTGACCGTCGAGGTGCCCACTCTGGCCTACATCCTCACCCGCCAGGGTGGCCGGTACACGACGGTGAACCTGCGCCGCCTCAGAAAAGAGTTCCGCGCCTTTTCCGCCGTGCCCCAGGTGGATGATGCCCTCTACTTTGGCTTTGAGAAACCACTGGACAATCACATCCTGGGGCTGGAACTCGATTGTGTGCGCGCCAAAGGCAAAGGTGTCATCCCGGAATACCCACCGCTGCGCTACCAGGTGTGGTGTGACGGCGGCTGGCAAGAGGCCGATCTGGAGGAAGACGGCAGCGGCGGACTGAACTGGTCGGGGCAGATCAAGCTGCACCTGCCGGCAGGCATGGCCCCCCGCACCATCGGCAAAGCGACGGCCCACTGGGTGCGCATCCGAGTGGTCGAAGCAGAGGGAGACCAGTCACCTTACGAGGCATCGCCGGAGCTGCGAAACGTGACGGCCGTCAGTTGGGGCGGTACCGTCCCGGCCACCCACGCGGCGACGATCCGCCACGAGATCCTGGGCCGCTCCGATGGCTCCCCCGGCCAGGTCTTTCACCTGGAGCGCGCGCCTGTTCTCCAGCGACGCCCCGGCGAGACGGTGCAGGTCTGGCAGGCCGACCTCGGTGAGTGGGAGGACTGGCAAGAAGTCGAGGACTTTGGCGCGTCCGGCTCTGACGACCGGCACTTTATCTGCGACGGCGTGAGCGGTGAGATCCGCTTCGGCCCTGCGCTGCGCCAGCCCGACGGCACCGTCCACCGCTACGGAGCCATCCCGCCGCGAGGCGCCCAGATTCGCTTCTCGGCCTACCGCCACGGCGGGGGCACGGTGGGCAACGTGCGCCCGGGCACGGTCACCGAGCTCAAAGCCGCCATCCCCTACGTGGATCGGGTCGTCAACCGGCAGCCCGCCAGCGGCGGCGTGGACGCCGAGGACCTGGAAGACGCCAAACTGCGCGCCCCCCACGTCCTCCGCACCCGCCGTCGTGCCGTCACGGCCGCCGATTTCGAGCACCTGACGCACCACGAATTCGCCGCCGAGGCGGCCCGCGTCCGCTGTCTGCAAGCCAGCCTGCCCGGCGACGACGGACGTCCCGGCCCTGGCCAGATCTACATCCTGGTCATCCCCCGCCTACCAGAGCACCTGGCAGTGGGCTACGTGCCGGTGGGTCAACTGACCCTGAGCGACGACCTGCGCCGACGTATCAAAGCCTACCTGGACGACCACCGGCTGCTCACTGCCCAGCTCACCGTCCGCGCGCCGGACTATAAACGAGTCGCCGTGACCGTCGAGGTCAAAGCCCGTGCCGAAGCGGAACCCCGTCGCGTCGAGCAGGCCATCGCTGCCCGGCTGGAAGCCCTGCTCAACCCCTTCGTCGGCGGGCTGGAAGGGAAAGGCTGGCCCTTTGGCCGCGACCTGTACATCTCTGACCTCTACGCCTGCATCCAGGCGGTTGAAGGTGTCGAGTACATCAAGGAACTCGAGATGTCCTGGCTGGATCGCAAGAATCGGCCTCACGTCGAAGATAAAAAGATCGAGTTGCTGAATCACGAAGTCATCGTCAGCGATAAACATACAGTCAGAGCGGAAGAACGGTAAATTGGCAGGTTCGTAGATTCGTAGATTCGGGGGTTCGGGGATTCGGAAATTGGGAGGAACCCCGATTCACGAATCCACGAAACTCACCGTTTCCCAATCTGCCGATCAACGGAGCGAAGCGACATGGCTAAAACCATACCTGGCAAACTGCACATCACCGCGCCGGACGAAACACCGCACACCGTCGTCCTGGATGAACCGATCCTGCGCATCGGGCGAATGCCAGCGCCGGAAAACGACCTGACCCTGATCCACGGCCTGGTGTCGCGGCGGCACGCCCAGATCTTTTGCGACCGCGAGCCGTACCGCATCGTGGACCTGGGCAGCAGCAACGGCACACTCGTCAACGACATTCCCCTGCCCGCGGACGAGGTGCGCGAACTGCGCGACGGCGACCAAATCGTCATCGGCCCGTTTACACTCACCTTCGAAGCGCCTCGCGCCGTTAAAGAGACCCCCGAACCGGCTGCGAAAGAAAAAGAGGAAAAAGACCGGATTGCCGGGCTGCGCGTCGAGGAGGCGCCGGCCGCGCCACCGCCGGTTGAGCCCCCTCCCGTCGGCGCACCTCCGCCGGAAGAACACCCCCTCGGGCACTGGGTTGGCATGCCCTTCGACCGGAGCCGTTGGTTGCAATACCTGCCCTATATCTATAGCGAAGACGAGTTCCTGGGCCGCTACCTGCTCATCTTTGAGGACCTCTTTGGCTCGCTGGATCAGATCGTCACCCACTTTGACCTGTTCCTCGACCCACGCACCGCGCCGGAGAGCTTTCTGTCGGAACTGGCCCGCTGGCTGGGCCTGGTGCTGGACGACCGCTGGCCAGCCGAGAGACGGCGGGCCATCTTGCAGTCGGCCGTGGAGCTGTATGACTTTCGGGGCACGAAAAAGGGCCTGGCCCGCCTGCTGGAGGCCAGCACTGACTGCCGCGTCGAGATCGCCGAGGACACCGACGGGCCTCACTCCTTCCGCGTGACGCTCACTCCAGCGAACGGCCAGCCGGTGGACGAGGGCATGGTGCGGCACCTGATTGAGACGAACAAGCCGGCGCATACGGTTTATCGGTTGGAGGTGAGGTAGGTTGGAAGGTTGCCCATGAAAAAGAAGAAAAAGCAGCGACACGCTCGACCCATTGAACGTGAAAAAGTCAAGCGCTCTGAGGTTTCGGTGCCAAAGGCCGTGTCTCCAGGGCAGATCCAAATCTCACCGGAGGGAGCGGACCACGACTCGGAGTCCTTGCTGACCATGCAACGGCACATCGGCAACCGGGCAGTGCAGCGCGTGCTGACCCCCCGCCTCGGGGCGGGACTGGCGCCCCGCCTCGGGGCGGGACTGGCGCCCCGCCTCGGGGCGGGACTGGCGCCCCGCC
>CAYVPU010000111.1:3862-10516 GCA_964453885.1 uncultured Anaerolineae bacterium
CCCCGCCTCGGGGCGGGACTGGCGCCCCGCCTCGGGGCGGGACTGGCGCCCCGCCTCGGGGCGGGACTGGTGCAGCACAGCGGTCAGGGCCCCGTCGAGGCTCAGGCCACGCGGCACAGCGCCCAACGGCGTACCCTGGCATCCCAGATCGAGCGAACGCAGGGCAGCCGGCACGTCCAGCGGGGGGCGGACACCCCCCACGTCCTGAGGAAGGAAGAAAAGGTCTTTAAAAAGGAGGAGCTCAAAACAACGCTGAGCACCATCCTCGGTTTGGAATGGATGAGCCAATCAAACTGCAAAGAACCGATTAAACTGACAAAAAGGCTGATGGCCATCATTCAGATGGTGACTCCTCTGTCTACCGAGGACATTACACTCTTGTGGCGTGTACCGCCCAGAACACCAAGCGGAGCATTGAAAAACCTGGATCACTCTCTGCCTGCTACGATCCCTGCCAGCCTGATGAAAAAGCTTGAAAATGCAAGACTCAGCCTTGTTATGTTTGGGGGAAAGGTCAAGAGCACAAAAGAGAGCACCCCTACTCCCAAGGAAGAGCCTAAAACTCTAGCCGGCATCAAGGAAAAGGAAGAGCTGTTCAAAGCGATCATTGACGCCTTGAAAGGCAAAGAGCCGGAAGATAAAAGCAAGGGCACAGAAGCGCTCAAAAAGTCGTTGGAGGCCTTTTTTGAAACAGAAACAGGAAAAAAGGTCAAAGAGCGGGGGTTGGAACTGCTGCTGAGTAAGAAGGGGCTTCCCTTTACGCTCATGGTTGGTAGCAGTGTATTGGCAGCCATGATCGCCAACAATACCGATATTCCCTCTACGCCCGAGATCCCTCTCTCCGACAATCTGAGCATAAAAGTGGAATTCAAGGGTACGTTTCACAAGCCAGAAGCAGTCAAGTTTGTGCTCAAGTTCGCCTTTGGCGGTCCGGCAAAACGGGAGGGGGAAAAAAAGAAACCGGCTGTCCTGGCGTTGCCAGCAGACCTTCACGCCTATATCGGCAAGATCGACAAGAACACGCTGATCAAATGGATCGTTAAACGGGCGTTTTACGAGTGGGAAGTAGCAGGGCCGGAATGGGAAGAGGAGAAGAAAAAGTTCTACCAGGCTGCGAGAGATCGCCCGGAGGACCTGGGATTGCCGGATGCCCGGTTGGCAGCCGAAGCACTTTCCAGGGCTCTGGTCGAAAGGGCAATACAGAACAGGATCAAGCAACTCAAGGGAAAAGGGGTTCAGAAACGGTTAGATTTCGATCTGGGTCACGCAGAACTGTGGGATCGTTTTTTTGAGCTAAAAGGCCTCGCTCCACGCCTGGAGTGGCTCTTGAACCTCCTCGTCCCCAAGGTGCCATACAAGGCGTTGGGCATAGAACAGGTCACCTTTATCTGCGGCAAAAGGCTCATTCCCGTCAAGGTCAAGAGGTAAGCGTCTTCGAGTCAATTCGAATTGGGGAGGCGATGAAAAGTCAAAACCAAGCGACAAAGGTCAAGGTGGAGGAACAAAGTCAGCGCAGTGCCGGGCCGGCCGTCGTCGCCGAACCGGCTGGCAACCTGGCCGCGCTGTTCGAATTGCCCACCGGCCCTGTCGCTGCTGCTGGCAACAGCTCTATCGAGGCCCAGGCCGATTGGCTCCAGGCGGGGCGATTGCAGGCCGCCCAACGCCGCGCCTTGGCGACCCAAATTGGGCGGGTACAGGGCAACCAGCATTTGCAGAGGGTCATCGCTCCTCTGAAACGGGACGAGAGAACTGGACAGTATGCGGAGGGTGTGTTACACCGTCGCAGCAGTCGGGGCCACGCGGTTCAAAGACAGATTTAACTGGAAGTGAAAAAAAAGATATGCTGCCCGACTTTAAGTCAAGATTTTTTGCCAGGAGGAATAAGCCATGAACGAAAGAATGGAATCCGTAAAAGAGTTGGACTTTGCGCCTCAAGGCAGAGTTTTCCCCTCGCCCAGCGACTGGCGGGACGCGTTCATCTATTTTCTGTTGGTGGATCGGTTTGACAATAATCAGCCAGACCTGCCGGCCTATCATCCCGCCGTACCCAGAGGCCGTGACCCGGAACAAGGCAGGATGTTTCAGGGCGGCAACCTCAAAGGTATCACCCGCCGGCTGGATTACATTCGGGGGCTCGGCGCGAACGCGATATGGCTGAGTCCCATATTCAAGAACCGCCAGGAGAAAAACGATACCTATCATGGATATGGCATCCAGGATTTCCTGGAGGTGGATCCGAGGTTTGGCAGCAAGGAGGACCTGCAAGAACTGGTCAGGCAGGCTCACAAAAGGGACATGTATGTTATCCTGGATATCATCATCAACCACAGCGGAGACAACTGGGCGTATCCGGCGGATTATGCCTATTACTACTGGAAAGAGGCGCCCGGCCCCTTTGATTTTGGGTTCTGGCGAGAGGCAGACCCGGCGCCGGGATTTCAGAGCGACGATGCCGTCTGGCCCAAAGAGTTCTTGCGTCCAGATTGTTACAAGAGAAGAGGGCAGATCAAGGATTGGGACGATGCCGAGCAAGCCATCAACGGTGACTTTTTCAGTTTGAAAGAACTGGATATCACCCAACCGACTGTCCTGGATACCCTGGTCAAGGTCTATAAACACTGGATCGCCGTTGCCGACGTAGATGGGTTCCGCATGGACACGGTAAAACACATGGAAAGCAGGGCCACCGCCATATTCTGCAATGCGGTGCGTGAATATGCCAAGCGCATTGGAAAACAGAACTTTTTTATCTTTGGCGAGATCGTCGGTGATGATATGACTATACAGCGCTACATCGGTCGCAACAGCCGCATCCCCGGGACAAATGAGCGCTTTCCTTCCCTTGACGCCGCTCTGGATTTTCCCCTCTATTTTGTCCTGGAAGAGGTCATCAAGGGCCTTCTCAATCCCGTCCATCTGCGCCAGCGTTACGAGCAGTTCAAGACGCTGTATGCGGATCACGGGGAGGCCGGCCGTTACTTTACTACATTCGTGGACAACCATGACCAAATGTCCAGGCCGTACCGGCGTTTTCTGCATCAGAACCCTTTCCCCCGGCAGGCCGTCCTGGCAATCGGATATCTGCTGACCAGCCAGGGTGTGCCCTGTATCTACTACGGCACTGAGCAGGGCTTTGACGGTGGAGGAGACAATGATAGGTATGTCCGGGAGTGCATGTTCGGTGGTCAGTGGGGTGCCTTTGATAGCACAGGACATCACTTTTTTCATCCGGAGCATCCCATTTACAAAAGCATCGGCCAAATAGCGGCGGTCAGACAGAGCGAACCGGCGTTGCGTTATGGCCGGCAGTACTTTCGAGAGATCTCGGGGAACGGACAAGATTTCGGACATCCTCTCGATGGCCAGTGCACGCTGGCCTATTCCAGGATACTCGACACCACCGAGATCCTCGTCGTCATGAACCTGGACGCGCATCCCAGGAACGATTTCGTCACTGTGGATGTCAACCTGAGCCCGGTCGGACAAAAATTGGTCAATCTGCTCGACGCTGAAAAGAAAGTGCCCGTGGAGCAGAGAGACCCAAGGCACACCGTCAGGGTGCCGCTTGAGGGTCACGAAATGGCAATATTCAAGTGGACAAGCTCGGGTTAGCCAGCTTGCGGCAGCGAGTTGGCCGCCGGGCGGTGCAGCGGCAGGTAGCCGTTGAAATCGAGATCAAGTGAAAAAGAAAAAGCAGCGACACATTCGACCCATTGAACGTGAAGAGGCCAAACGCCCCACAGTTTCGGTGACGCAAAAGACCGCGTCTCCGTTGCCGAGCCGAATCTCACCGGCGCGAGCAGGCCGTGACCCGAGGTCCTTGCTTGCCATGCAGCGGAGCCTGGGCAACCGGGCGGTGCAGCGATTCCTCCACCCTGCCTCCCTGCCGCGCAGGAACATTCGATCCACCCGGATTGCCCAGCGTCGAATCTTGCGGAGAACAGCCGGCTCCCGCCGCAGGTCAAAGGCTCTGGCCAGTACTGGCCCTGGCTGGGCCAAGTGGGTGAGCAGCCGCACGTGGCTGCTGTACAACTTTGACATCAACCGCAGCAACCTCAAGTCGGAGCACAAGACCTTCATAAACCAACTACTGCCCAACATCAAGGGCGCTGCCAAAGTGAAACTCACCGGCCACGCCAGCCGGGCCGGCCGGCCGGCCAGAAATGTTAGACTCTCCAAAGCGCGGGCCGAAAAAGTGGCTGCCTATCTCAAACAACGCGGGGTCCCTGCCGGAAGAATAGAGACAATCGGGCTGGGTGAAAAGACCGCGGCCCAACAAGGCGCGCCCGACCGCAGCGAACGGAGCGCCGACCGCGCGGTGAGCGTATCGCTGCACGGCAAGGCTCCTGCCGCCACGCGCAAACGCCGACAAAGACCGCGCTACAGGATCATCACCGGCACGCGGATACGAGGGGGCACCCGTGGTCGCACACCTGCACCCTGGCCGCCAACCCTATCTCCCCTTGAGCGAGAGCTCAAGACCGTGGATTGGAACAAGCTGTTTCGCAGAGCGGCATTCATTTGCTGCGGATTGTCCCTGGGCAGAGGGCTCAAATCTGTCTTGGATCCCACGCCCACCCCACCTTCCGCCACGACTCAGAAGGTGCTCAAGGAGCACAAAAAGTGCATTGTCAGCAATGCCTTGGCAGTACTGCGCAATGACAAGAAACTGAGGTATCGAAGATACATCACCAAAGCAATTGTCGAGCGGCAATTCAAGGTCTGGTTCAGTAGTCCGACCAAGTAGACGACAGCGGGTAGCCACTGAAAAGGATGTCGCATGAAGAAGGGAAAAAGACGACGGCGCATTCAAACCGTCGAACGTGAAGAGGCCAAACGCACTGCAATTTCGTCACAGCTCAAGCGCGCGCGTCCTCAAGAGAGCCAAGTCACCCCAGGGCAGAGCAACCGCAGCACAAGCGCTCTGCTCACCGTACAGCGAAGCCTGGGCAACCGGACCGTCCGGCGTCTGATTCGCTCCGGAGCCATCCAGCCCCCCATCATCTCCGGGCAGACGATGCCTTTGGTTCAAAGGCAAAAGGGCAAGTTGACAGATTTTCTTGCTACAGATCGCCCCTCGCCCCGCGAATTATGGATGAGATACTTCTTCGATACCACGCTTGGCCTGGCCTTTATCCGGCAATATACAGTCTCTGCGGCTCAAGAATACGATGAGATAGCGAAATATGAGCGCCAGGCTGAAAGGCTCAGGAGAGCAGGCCGGCCCGTACCGCCGTCCCTTCAGGAAGACATTCAAAACTGTCGGAACAGCTTTATCCAGTATGCCAAAGATGTCAAGTCATATATTGAAAAACTGCACGGGAAAAGGCTCAAACGAATTCTCAAAAAAAAGCTCTGGAAGTTTCTCAGGTTAGTCAATCCTACCCGAACGCTCAAAATCCTAACACGCAGCCGAGGGATCACGCCTGGCGTCGAAAAGTTTTTTGATCGGCTTGAGAAACGAACGGACTCTTTGCAAAAATACACGAGATCCTGGAGTTGACCATGAACTGGGTTTTAATCCTCATCATCCCAAAAAGGAGGGCCTGATCATGAACATTGGTTTTATTTTCTTCATCATCATAGGCGTGGCTGTGACATTCTTTCTTCTCCGAAACGCCAAGAGAGGATTGGATAGCAAAGGATGGCCCACCACGTGGGGAACCGTGCTGGCCTCTAACGTCACGCGATCAACCAGTACGGACGACGATGGCTCAACATCAACGAACTATGGCACCAAGATCACGTACGAATACGAGGTCGAGGGGGAGAAATACTTTGGGGACAGACGCTCCTTTGCCGAGTACACGTCTAGCTCCTCCGCCCGGGCATACCGCATAGCCCACAAGTATCCGGCCGGAAGCCAGGTGACGGTCTATTATCATCCCCATAAACCCGGGCTTTGTGTGCTTGAACCGGGAGTCAATTGGAGCACGTTCGTTCTGGCCGGCATTGGCCTGCTGCTCACCACATTCGGGATCCTGGGCCTCCTGGGAATCATAGGATGACGCTCGAACATCTTTGACACTCACACCCGGACGGTAAAACATGACGCCGTGTCCGAGACCAGCTACCAGTGAAAGGAGAAATAAAAACCATGGCAAAAGAACGGATGCCAAAAGAGGAAAAAATCATCAAGCAGCACAAGCCGGAAAGCAAAGAGCAGCCCACGGGCGCGGCGGCCAACCTGCCCGCCTTGACCGGCCTGCAACGGCTCATTGGCAACCGGGCGGTGCAGCGCCTGCTGGCCCAACGAGCTGCCCACGAGCCGGCCGAGCTTGACGATGAGACGGCCGAGCGCATCAAGCGCGAGCGGAGCGGCGGGCAGCCACTGGAGGAGTCGGCTCAGGCGCATATAGGCGAGGCCACGGGCCACGATTTCAGCGGCGTCCAGGTGCACACCTCGCCGGAGGCAGACGCGCTGAGCCGCCAGCTCGGGGCCAAGGCCTTTACCACCGGCCAGGACGTCTTTTTCCGCGAAGGGGCCTATGAGCCTCACTCCACCGCCGGCCAGGAATTGATCGCTCACGAGTTGACCCACGTCGTGCAGCAGGGCTCCGGCGCAGTGGGCAGAGGTGGGCGGATGACGGTCAACCCGCCCGGCGACGCCTACGAGCAAGAGGCAGACGCCACCGCCAAGGCGGTTGTTGGCGC
>CAYVPU010000112.1:0-10507 GCA_964453885.1 uncultured Anaerolineae bacterium
GTAGGTGTGGGCGTGGGCATAGGGGTAGCCGTGGGTGAGGGAGTTGGCGTGACGGTTGGGGTAGCAGTCGGCGGAGGCGTGGGGGTGGGTGTGGGCGTCAACAAGACCAGGTCTACCGCCACGGTCCGCGTGATGCCGCTGGATGCGACTGCTTCGATGATCAACGTATGTCTCCCGGCGGGCGAGGTCAGGCTGGCAGAAACCGACAGTGACACATCAATCGGCAAGGCCACTGGCCCGTCGCCAGTGCGAGCCTCAATCCCTTCCGGCAAGCCGAACACAGCCAGCGAAACCGGCTCGTCAAAGCTGTAGAGGGATGCCAGACTGACTGTGTAGTTGCCGATCTCCCCTGCAGGCAGCGTTAGCGCGGCGGGCTGCACCTCCAGCGTGAAATCCCCAGCCGCTTCGATGGCAGTCACTTTTTCCAGCACTGGTGAGTGGGCAAGATCGATGGTGGTCAGCGTGGCCCGGTAGCGCAGGTAGCGCGAGGCAGACAGACCCAGGTTGAGCAGTGAGATGCTGTTCTCGCCGTCAGCGCTCCCTTTGGCAATGACCTGCCAGTCGGACCACGTCTCGCCGTCGTCAGAGCAGGACACTCCCAGGCGGATGTCCGTAGCTTTGGGCAGATGGCACGTCCAGGCCAGCTCGCCCCAGTAGGTGCGTCTCTCCCCGTCCATGGGCGCCGAGACCAAGATCCCTTCCTGTTCGTAGACCGGCGGCGCGGTAGCCAGGCCAATGCGGTACTTGTCACCGTCGTAGGCAGAGTAGTAGAGACGATAGGTCTGGCCGTCAAAGATGACATAAGGTTCAGCTACGTTGACGCTGTCAAAGTCGCCGGGTGACCCCAGGCCCAGGATGGGATTGTCCGCGTACTTGTTCCAGCTTGTACCGTCCTCCGACCAGGCGTAACCCAACCGCCAACTGGCCGCGTCGTGGCCCTCGTAGAACATCTGATAGCGCTCGCCGTCGTAAAGCACGTGGACGCGGGCCACGGAAAAATCGTCCCATTCACCAGGTGGCCCCACGCCCAGCACCCACTCGTCCGGTTCCCATTTGTGCCAGGCCCGGCCGTCGTCCGACCAGGCATAGCCGACGCGCAGCGTGCTGGTGCGCTCGGAGCCGCCGTTGTACCACATCTCGAACCGCTGGCCGTTCCATAGCACCGACGGCTCGGAGATAAAGTTCTCATCCCAACGGCCGTCGTGGGCAGCGCGCATCAGTGGGTTGCCGGGATACTTTTCCCACACCACACCATCAGTGGAGGTGGCATAGTTGATAGACCACTCTTTGAAATCGTGGGCGCTGTACCACATGCGGAATTGCTGGCCGTCAAACAACACGTAGGGCGGATAGACAAAGTTGGCCTCAGGGGAGTCGGGGGGGCCGGGTGACATGATTGGGTTATTGGGGTGGCGCGTCCAGTGCAGGCCGTCGGGCGAGGTGGCGTAGCCAACCAACATTGGCGATTTTTTGCGGCCGGTGGGTGTCTCCAGTCGCTGGCGGGCCGCGTACCACAGGTGATACGTCTGGTCGTCAAGGACAACCTTTGCTTCGCTGACGACGGCATTGTCCCAGGCGTCGCCTTTGCCCACGTCAAAGACAGGGTTGTCGGGGTGCTTGGTGAACGGCCCGGGCCGCGAGCGAAGCCGGATCTCGCCGCGAGGGTCGGCGTCGTAGCCGTAGGGAGTGCCCAAAGCATCGAGTCCCCGCGCATCCAGGTTGTGCCGCTCCCCAGCCATAAAATCCGCCTGGCTGGTGTGCGTCCAGACGCGAGGTGTTGGCGATTGGGCAAATCCCCCCCTTGGGGAAATGAAAAATAATAGAATGATGAATAAAAAAATGACGAATGAAGGAATGATAAAGGATAAAAAAACAAACGCCCAGGATCTCTCGGCATCTGCCACTTTATCATTTGGCATTGGATCATTTTTCATTTTTTATCTGTCCATTGGTCATTAAAGTAATTGTAGGTTGCCCGTGCCAGATCTGCCATCACCTCGGAGCTGAGTTCCCATTCCAGCCAGCCGGGGCGGTAGAGGAACACACTGAACACATAGTCGCCACCTGGAGAAAAGACAATACCCACGTCGGCGTGAGAGTCGCCGATCCAGCCGTGTTTGTGGGCGATGGGCACTTCAGAAGGCGTGCCGGCTTCTAAAAAGCTGCCCACCTTGTTCTGGGCCATAAAGTCCAGGATGGCCTGGCACTCGCCGGGTGTCAACTGGTCGTCGTATGCAGCCAGGAGATTGCCCCCTCCGTGGGCGCAGTGATAGATCATCTCTAGCAGCAGGCCTATGTCTTCCGGGGTGGTCTGCATGTGCGGATCGGGCTCTGTGTTCTTGTCAGTCCGCGAGTTAGCCGGCGTGACGATGTGGGCCGGAACCTCTTCTACGTCGTAAGGTGAAACCATAAAGGTGTTGACCAGGCCGAGGTTGCGCATAGACTCTGTCAGCACCCGCACGCCGCGAAAACTATCGCCGCCGCCGATGACGCGCAGCAATAGGTTGGACGTAAAGTTGCCGCTGAGGGTCATCGTCTCGCTGATGAGCCTGGTCGTCTCGGCGTCTGGTTCACTGTCCAGAACGCGATAGACTTCTTCCAGGATGGCGATCTTGAGGGCACTCATGCCGGCAAAGGCCACGTCTGCGTCCGACCGGACCGTCTCGCCCGTGGTCAGGCTGCGGATAAAGACGCCGCCCAATCCAGGGAACTCGGACAACTGGGCCTCGACCATCTCTTCAAGCAGCGCGATGGAAGGCGGATTGGGCTGGCGCGTGTGCACGACGAGTTCGACTTCCCGGTCGGCGGGGGAGGTGAGAGCCGCCGTCAGCCGGTACAGTGAGGCGGGCGCATCCAGGCGGCTCTCGGGTTTGCCCAGCGAGTAGGAGAGTGTCTCGACGATAGGGTGGGGCTGTTGCAGGGACTGATCGTATTCCTCGGTCACCCGCTCCAGCCAGAGGCGAACCATCTCGTCGTCGTAGCTGGCCTGCAAGGGGTAATCCACCGGCGGCCCTGGCTCATCCAGAAGGAAATCCGAAAAGCCGTCCCAATAGTCGGCCGTCTCGTGCTCCTTAAAGGCTGTGGTCACCATCTCCTGGGACTTTAGACGGAGGCCCAGGTCGCGTGGGGATACCGTTAGCTCCTGGTCCAGGTAGTGGACAGTGATCGGCGCGTAATAGGCCGACTCCAGGGCGTGCGTCGCCTCGTCGGGCAACGTGCCGCCCACCGGCACGCCCCCCAGTGTGACACCCTTTTGCAGGCGAGCACGGTAGTCGTTATAGTTGCCCAGTTGGTATATCACAGCCAGAATGATGGCTGCCCCGGTTACGAAAACCGTGAAACGCGATCCGCGCAAGTTACGTTCACTCCAGAGTTATTGTGTCAATGCCAACAAGTTCGCGGTGGAGGAACTGATTGACAAAATCATCCAGGGAAACCTGCTGCGCTGCTGCCATGCGCTCAATAACGCGATAGACATCATTATCCAGCGCCACGGCGAAACGGCGGCCCTGCAAATCCACCTCGACTTCAACGTCCTCCATTTCGTCCCAATAGTCCGCGGCCGAGTGAGTGTCCCAGAACTCACCGGCTTCTGCCAGACTCTTAAATTCCTCAGGGATAGGTTCTCGCTCACGATTTTGCATATTCTCGCCTCTCTTTCCGATCCATGTCGCGGGCGCTGATGACAATGGCCTCGCGGGTCTTTTTGTAGATAAAGAACACCGCCAGGTAGCGGCCCGCCTCTGTTCTCCCCAGGGCCAAGTACACGTCTTCACCAGCCACATGGCCCCGCTCCACACGACGCACACGTTTGCGGTTTTGAAGCGCTTCTTCTGCTTCCTCAATCTCAACGTTATGCTTGTCGTGCAGTTTCTCGATGAACTGACGATACCAGATCACCCAATGTATCTTCATGCAGCCGTCACCAAATCAAAAAAGCTATCCAGTTGCACCAGCCAGCGCCCAGCGCAACTTTTCCATGCTCAGGTTGCCGCCGCTGAGCACGAGCGCCACTTTACGCCCGGCCAGCCGCTCTTTGAGCTTGACTGCCGCCGCCAGCGACGCCGCGCCGGCCGCCTCGGCCAGGTTGTGTGTCTGTTCCAGGGTCAGCACGATGGCCCGTCGCAGTTCCTCTTCGCTGACCAGCACAAAGTCGTCCAGGTGCTTCCATAGGATGCGCTGCGGCAAAACAAAGGCGGTGCGAGTGGCCAGTCCCTCGGCAAAGGTCTCCATTCTGTCTTTGACCAACTTTTTGTCTTGCCAGGATTTAAAGGCCGCCGGGGCCGCCGCTGCCTGCACGCCGATGATCTCTATCGCTGGGTTGAGGGTCTTGACCACGGTGCACACCCCCGCCGCGCCGCTGCCACCGCCCACCGGCACGATGATCGTCTCAACGTCTGGCAGGTCTTCCAGGATTTCCAGTGCATAGGTGCCCACGCCGGCGATGAGGTGCGGTTCGTCGCCCGAGTGGACGTAGCGATAGCCCTCCTCGGCGGCCAGGCGCTCCACGATCTCGCGGGCGGAGTCAAAGTCGGCGCCGTGAAAGCGTACCTTGGCGCCCAGGGCGCGCATGGCGGCTACCTTGCCCGGGTTGGCTCCCTCCGGCACGCCGATGATGACGCGCACGCCAAAGAGCCGCCCCGCGTAGGCGACCGACTGCCCGTGGTTGCCGGTGCTGGCCGCGATCATGCCCCGCCGCCGCTCGTTCTCGCTCAACTGCGATGCCAGGTAGACGCCGCCTCGCACTTTGAAGGCGCCCACGGGCTGGTAATTTTCGTGCTTGATACAAGTCTCAAAGCCCAGTAGATCGCTGAGCCTGGGGTAGAAATGCAACGGCGTCCGCGGCAGATAACGGCGAACGACCTGGCGGGCCTTGAGCACGTCTTGAAAGGTGGGAGGTTGTAACATAGGAACTCCTTAAAGGATTGCGGATGGCATTATAGCACAACAGTCTACCTATGACAAGCCGCGCGTAGGTTAGTGACTGTGTCATTTGGTTTGCCCAAACCATAGAGTTGTGTTAAAATACTCTCCCGAACAGACAACATAAAACTTGTTCGAGTCATGCTTTACCAGGGAGCACGGAAAGGGGGTGAATGGATAAGACAATTGGCAATTTGTGCCGGCAGCGGTGATTTTTTATCCTGATCTGCAACTTGTAAAAGAAGAAAGGGAGGAAGAAATGAAACGCCTGGGTTTACTCATTAGCCTGATCATGGTTGCCTCTTTGCTGGCCGCCTGCGCCACGCCGACGCCCGAGGTCGTCGAAAAGGTCGTCGAAAAGGTCGTCGAAAAAGAGGTGACGCGAGAAGTTGAAAAGGTCGTCGAAAAAGTTGTCACCCAAGTCGTCAAAGAGACTGTCAAAGAGACGATCATCGTCGAGGGGACACCCCAGATAGTGGAAAAAGAAGTCACAAAGATTATTGAGAAGGTGATCACGGCGACGCCAGAGCCTGAAGACACCTCCAAGTACGGCGGCACGCTCATCCTCCGGACCGCCGGCATGATACAGTTCGACTTTGCCCAGTGTGCCGACGATGACTCCTGGGGCGTGATATCCAACGTCTATAGCACCATATACCGCATTGCTCCGGATAGAAGCATTTACCCCGACATGGCCACTTCTTGGGAATACGAGGACGACACGACGCTTATCCTTCACCTGCGCAAAGGGGTCATGTGGCAAGATGGCAACGATGTCTTTCCCGAAGGCGGAAGCCGAGAGGTCTTGGCCGCTGACGTGGCCTACTCTATCGAGTATGGCGTGAATATGGAAGGCTCCACCCTGTCGGCCGGCTTCCTGGGCGCCTTTGAGTCTGTGGAGGCCGTGGATGACTATACCGTCAGGCTGAAACTCAACAAGCCCGACGCGCTTCTCATGTCTGGGGCGCGAGGCCTGGGGCACATTGCTGTCATACCTCATGAGGCAGTGGAGTATTACGGCGAAGATTTTGGTCTGAATCCCATCGGATCGGGGGCGTTCGAGTTCGCCGAATACAAGCCGGATGAGTACGTCCTCCTGGTACCCAACGAGGATTACTGGAAGGCACCATACCTGGACGAAGTCATCTTTAAGGTCGTCCCCGATGATGATGCTGCACTGATCGCCTTCGAGACGGGTGAGGTAGACTATATGTATGGTGTGCCAGAAGCCGAGATCGAGCGTCTCAAAGACGATACCCGATTTGTTCTCACACCTAGTGGCTACGAGTGCGCGCCGTGGATCTTTTTCAACATGACGGTGCTGTATTTCCAGGATCAGGAATTCCGCCAGGCGATGGCCTACGCCATAGATGCCGAAGCCATCAGCAGGAACATTGAAAAGAGCAACTATGTGGGCGGCTGCGGCATTTCGGGCCGGGGCGTGCCCGGCTACGACCCGAACCTGTGCAAGTACTTTCCCTACGATCCTAATGGGGCCGCGGCGCTCCTCGCGGAACTGGGCTGGGAAGATACCGACGGAGACGGCGTGGTGGATAAAGACGGCGAGCCGATGGCATTCGAGTTGGAGATCTGGAACATGGGCACCATGCCGCGGTACGGCGAAGCCATGGCTATCCAGCTCAAAGAAGCCGGTTTTGGGGTGGAGCTACAGACCGTGGAGTTTGGCACCTGGATCGATGACTTGTTTGGTGGAGCCGAAAAGGCCTTTACTGCATCTGGGTTTTGCACCGATGGCGGCCTGAATGGTGTTTTTGGTCGAGATGCAGCCACCTCTGTGTCCTTGAACTATGACATGCCAGAGATCCACGATCTGCTGGATGAGGCCAACGTCACCATTGATGCGGGTGAGCGGGACAATATTCTCCGCGAGGCCCAGGAAAAGCTGTTCTCCCAGTACCTCGCTATCCCAATGCGCCACCGCACAGCGTACCAAGCCGTCAACTCACGAGTGCGCGGCTTTGGCGGGATGGACTGGACGGTGGATATCGTCACCGAAAGATACAATGCCTGGGTGACAGAATAGTCTAATGCGGCTATATGCTGTATCAGGGCCGGTCGGGCCTGCGTGTTCCGACCGGCCCTCCTTGTAGGAGGCTTTTGTGAGGCGATATATCTTTAGGCGTTTGCTGCTCCTTGCACCTCTGTTGCTTGCGATATCGCTTCTTACCTTCTTTATGATCCACCTGGCGCCCGGCGACCCTATCACGACACGGTTTGGTCTGAACCTCAAACAGTTGGAGCCGGAGAGGATCGAGGCCATTCGCGAGGAGTTGGGTCTCAATGACCCTCTGCCGGTACAATACCTGCGCTACCTGGTCAATCTGCTGCAGGGTGACCTGGGCAGATCGCTCACTACCCATGCACCGGTCAGCAAGGAGATCCTCTCCCGGCTCCCGGCCACGGTCCAACTGACCGTTGCCTCTATGCTCATCGTGCTGCTGGTAGCCGTTCCGCTGGGCATCGTTTCTGCGGTAAAACGTGGTTCGCTGGTGGACAACCTGTGTATGGGAGGGGCGCTACTGGGGGTATCCATGCCATCATTTTGGTTTGGCATCATGTTGATGCTCCTCTTTTCGCTAAAGTTGGGTTTGTTGCCCACCGGCGGCCGGGGCGATGGCACGCTGGTGGGTGCGCTCAAGGCTCTGATCATGCCCTCGCTCACGCTGGGCACCGGCATGATGGGTCTAGTGGCGCGGCTGACGCGCTCGAGCATGTTAGAAGTCCTGGGCCAGGACTATATGCGGACGGCAACGGCCAAGGGCCTGACATCAAGAGTGGTGCTCATCCGGCACGGCCTGCGGAATGCACTCATTCCGGTGGTGACGGTCGTAGGCGTGCAGTTTGCCAGCTTGTTGGGCGGCGCGGTCATCACCGAGACCATCTTTTCCTGGCCGGGAATCGGCCGGCTGGCGGTCAATGCCATCTCGCGCCGCAACTATCCGGTGATTATGGGCACAGTGCTGGTCTTTTCGGTCACTTTTGTGCTGGCCAATCTGGTGGTTGACATTCTATATACCTTTATTGACCCGCGCATCAGCTATGACTGAGGGAAAAAAAAGATGGCAGAATCGAAGGAAATGGATTTCAGAGAATACAAATCCTCTTCGCTATGGCTGGACATGTGGCGTCAGGTGCGGCGCAATCGATTTGCGGTTGTGGGCATGATCGTTATTGCTTGCCTGATCCTGGTGGCCGTTGGCGCAAAATGGATTGCGCCTTACGACCCTTACGAGATGGACTTGTCTGGAGGGTTGCAGTCTCCCTCGTCCGAGCACATACTGGGTACTGATGACCTGGGGCGAGACCTCTTGAGCCGGTTGATTTACGGCGCTCGCGTCTCGTTGACCGTGGGATTGATCGTGGTTGGCATTGCGGGCAGCATTGGAGTGACACTGGGGGCGATCAGCGGCTACTATGGCGGTGTGATAGATCAGGTCATCATGCGATCGGTAGACGTGATATTGGCTTTTCCATTTTTGATATTGGCTATCGCCGTGGTGGCAATAGTGGGCCCCAGCCTGACGAATGTGATGATCGTGCTGGGAGGCGTCAGTTGGATCGGTTATGCGCGGTTGGTGCGAGGGCTGGTTCTCTCTCTGCGCGAGGAAGAGTTTATCAGTGCAGCTCACGTGATCGGTGTGAGAGATTGGAAGATCATCTGGCGTCACATCCTGCCTAACTGTCTAGGCGTGGTGATCGTACAAGCCACTTTTGGCGTGGCTGTTTCTATCCTGGCTGCGTCGGGGTTGAGTTTCCTGGGCATGGGGGCGCAACCTCCGACGGCGGAGTGGGGGGCCATGCTGAGCACGGCCAAGAAACACATGCGCCATCATCCCATGATAGCCGTTGCGCCAGGGATGGCGATCATGATCACAGTGCTGGCCATCAACTTTGTGGGCGACGCGCTGCGCGATGCCCTGGATCCCCGTTTGCGCATCTAATCTTTTGGGTTCTTGGCGCCTTTTGCGTCCCAATCTGTCACCGGAGGTTGTGATTATCGCCCGGCAGCGTAATCCGCCGCCAGCAGCGCGCTGCCCAATTGTACGCGCACCAGCTTTTGGATAGGGATCACGGCATAGTCTAATTCAGACTCCAGGTCAGCATTGCGTGCCTCAAAGGCCGCCTTGGCCGCCTCGCGCGCGGCGAACAACGACGGTGATTCGCCCGTCGTTGTTATCTGGGCATCCAGCATACGAACAAACATGCCCAGGCCAAGCAGCCGGTAGAACCTGTGGATCACCAGACTGTCAAACTTTTCCGCCACGGTGGCTATCTCGGCGGTCTTGGGGTCTGTCCGCGCCCAATTCTCCTGGGCAGCCAGGTGTTGCAAAGAGGTCCTCAGCGTCTCCTCGATTGAGTCACGGAAGGGCGAAGCCGCCGTCAGTTCATCCTTCACGGCCTCGTACTGCTCTTTCAAAAAGTTAATATCCTCTCTGGCCTGCTCTACCGCTTGCAGAATCGTTTCTCGGCGCACCATGTCCGACGCCGAGGTGTCGCGAATCGCTGGGTCATAAAAGTAAGGCATTTCGCACACCAGGCAGAAAGGATCGCAGAACGACTTGGCATAGTCAAAGCTGGCCGTTCCCATCTTTAAGACCTCGGCCGGATCGCCGCCTATCTGTTCTTCGAGGAAATCGTACGACTCGGTAGCCAGGGGCACCTTAAAGATGGCGCTGGCGTACGCCACCGCCCAGGGCATCTCCGGCTCGCCCAGGTGCAAAGGCAGATCCTGGCTTTCGACCAGTTTGTAGAATGGTTCGTACAGCGGCGGCGCCTCTTCCGAGATGTAAAAGTAGGCTCCGCCAAAGCCAGCGTTGTGCAAGGAGTAGATAAAATCAGGCCGTACCTGCTCGATCAGAGCCATGAGTGCCTGCGTCTCGGGCAGCGGGTCGTGAAAGTGAAGGGTCTTGTAGTCTATGGGAAAGGTCCATTCTACCTGCTGGAACATGGGCGGGCGGTAAAAGTGACGGGCATAGTTCCCTATCGAAAATGGCCCTTTGAACCAGCCCTCGTTGAGACGAGTACCATCGGGATCAATGCACTTGATCAGATACCAGGTGTAGCCCAGCGACTCGCGCAGCTTTTTGTCCTCTGCTAGCCGGAGCGACAAGTATTCTAACATCATGCTGCCGATGGGCTCATTGGGGTGGGGCATGGCAAAGAGCAGCGCTTTCTTGGGCCCATTGCCTATCTTGATCGCCTCAATGGGATCGCCCTGTCGCGAATGGCCGACGGGCAGAGCCTCCACAATGCTGGGATACCTGTCCGCCAGTTGACGAGCGCTGGCCTTCAGTTCGTCCACCGTGAGAAAGACCTGATAGTCGGGGACATTGTCGAGAATGTTGAGAACATTGTCGAATTTCATAGCAGTTGTGCTCCTTTCAATGGGGCCTTCCTTGACACAGGCAGTTCTCACTACCCTGCCAGAAGGTGGTGCTATGATAGCACAAATCTCCACCGGGGGCAAGTGGCCGAGATTTCTATATCGTGCTAGCCAACACGCGGTGAAGAATCTCGTTTTGCGATGACAAATTGCCAGCTAGGAACGGGATTCTTTGCTCCC
>CAYVPU010000113.1:0-3425 GCA_964453885.1 uncultured Anaerolineae bacterium
ACAGGGTACAGGGTACGCGATTTGGAAATCGCGGCTACAAAACGGGAATTGCTGAGTACGATGAGAACTCACCGGCACTCTTTATTGGAGGAAAGAAAGCAATGAGACAACAGATCGAGGTGCCCACCCGGTCCCACGACGAGTTGGTGGACATCACTGACCAGGTACAAAAAGTGGTGAGCCAGAGCGGCATCAAAACCGGCCTGTGCCACGTCTTTGTGCCACATACCACTGCTGGCCTCACGCTCAACGAGAACTGGGACCCGGCCGTTCGCCGCGATATGCTCATGGCGCTTGGCAAGATGGTGCCCTGGGACGACGACTATCAGCACGGCGAGGGAAACTCGGCGGCGCACGTCAAGGCCAGTCTCATGGGCTTTTCGCACACCCTGTTGGTGGAGGATGGGCGGCTGACCCTGGGTTCCTGGCAAGGCATCTACCTGGCCGAATTCGACGGCCCACGCCGGCGGCGAGTGTTGGTGGACATCCTTGGTGAGTAACCTTTAACCTTCCAACTAGAAGGGAATCCCATGTCCCACCCTATTGATTCCCAATTGCTCGACCGCATCCTACCCACCGTGTCAAAACCCGCTCGCTACACCGGTGGCGAGTGGAACAGCGTGGTCAAGGATTGGTCCAACGTTGACGCCAGGATAGCACTGGTCTTTCCTGACGTGTACGATCTGGGCATGTCTAACCTGGGACTGATGCTGCTGTACGATATTGTGAACCAGCAGCCAGACCTGCTGGCCGAGCGGGTTTTTGCGCCGTGGACAGACATGGAGGCCGCCATGCGAGAGGCTGGCCTGCCGCTCTTTAGTCTGGAGACGCGCCACCCGCTGACCGCCTTTGACATTATCGGTTTCAGCCTGCCCTACGAGCAACTATGCACCAATTTATTGAACCTGCTCGACCTGGCGGGAATGCCGGTACGTGCCGCCGACCGGGACGTGCGTGGGCCGACTCGACCGAGCTCGTCGCAGGCTCAGTCGAGCGATCAGCGATGGCCGCTGGTCATCGCCGGCGGCAGCGGCTGCACCAACCCGGAACCGATGGCCGATTTCCTGGACCTGGCCTTCATTGGTGAGGGGGAGGAAGCCATTCTGGAAATCGCCCACGCCTACGCCGAGGTACGCCACCTTTCCCGGAAGCAGCAGTTGCGGCGACTGGCCCAGATTGAGGGCGTGTACGTGCCCCGTTTTTACGACGTGCACTACCACGACGACGGCACCGTGGCTGAGGTCACGCCGTTGGTGCCGGAGGCGCGGTTCCCGGTGGTCAAGCGCATTACGGCCCAGTTGCCCCCGCCCCTCACTCGTTTCATTGTCCCTTACGTGGATGTGACCCACAATCGCGCTACGGTTGAGATTCAGCGGGGATGCACGCGGGGGTGTCGTTTCTGTCACGCCGGCATGACCTTCCGGCCGGTGCGGGAGCGACCGCTGGGGGAGATCCTGGAAGCGATTGACCGCATCGTGGAACAGACTGGCTTTGAAGAGATCGGTTTGCTCTCTCTCTCTAGCAGCGACTACTCCTGCATCGGCGAGTTGGTGCGTGCGCTGTCGGAGCGCTATAAGGATCACCATCTTTCTCTTTCCCTGCCTAGCCTGCGCATTGAGTCGTTCTCTGTGGAATTGGCCGAATTGTTGGCCGGCAGCCGCCGGAGCGGGTTCACCGTCGCGCCGGAAGCTGCCACCGAGCGGATGCGGCGCATCGTCAACAAATTCATCCCCGACGAACGGTTGCTGCACGTGGCTGAGGAGGTCTACTCTCGCGGCTGGCGCACGATCAAGCTCTACTTTATGATCGGCCACCCAAAAGAGACCCTGGAGGACGTTCAGGCCATCGTGGACCTGGCCTGGCAGGTAATGCAGCTGGGGCGCAAGCATCACGGCAGGAAGGCAGTCGTTAACGTCAGCGTCTCGACCTTTGTACCCAAACCGCACACGCCGTTTCAGTGGGTGTCGGTAGATGCTGAGGAGCGGATCCGAGAAAAGCAGGAGGTTCTCAGACGCGGGCTGCGCGGTAAGGGTCTTAACCTGCGCTGGAACGCGCCGGAAGAGACTCTTGTGGAAGCGGCCCTGGCCCGGGGTGACCGGCGGCTGGGGGCAGTTATACATCAAGCGTGGCAGTTGGGGGCCAAATTCGACGCCTGGAACGAGCATTTCCGATGGGATGCCTGGCAGCAGGCATTTGCCGATGCTGGCCTGGAGATGAGTTTCTATACCCATCGCCACCGCTCGCTGGACGAGGTGTTGCCGTGGGATCACATCAGCGTGGCGTTGAAAAAGAGCTACCTGGCCCAAGATTACCAGATGAGCCTGGCCGAGCAAACCCGAGAGGACTGTCGGGGCGGCTGCTATGCCTGCGGCATTTTGTCTACCTTTGCCAACCTCCGCCGCCAGACCCCCGCTGAGGCGTGGGAGTGCCCGCCGGTCGCGCCCCAAAGGGTTAAAAAGTTGGAGGTTGAAGAAGCAGCGAGCTACGTGGAGGAGGCATGAATCAACGCGCGCGACAGCGCCTGCGGGTCACTTTTGGCCGGGGCGAGGCTATCAAGTACATCTCCCACCTGGACCTGGCCCGCACCTGGGAGCGGGCGCTGCGTCGCGCCGGGGTGCCGCTGGCCTACTCTCAAGGCTTCAACCCCCGGCCCAAGATCACCTTTGCCGCCGCGATGCCGGTGGGCGTGACGGGTCAGCGCGAGATTATGGACTTGATCCTGGAGCGCCCGGTCATGCCGCTGACCTTTGCTCAACGGCTGGCCCCACACTTGCCCTCCGGACTGAAAGTAGTCTCCGTGGAGGAGGTATACCACCGCTTGCCGTCGCTGCAATCGCAGGTGCGGGCTGCCGAATACCGCGTAAAAGTGGAATGGGCAGAGAGTCGCCAGGCTCTGGAAGCGCGCGTGGCCGAGTTCCTGGCCGCCGAGACTATCGTCCGCCAGCGGCGCGGCAAGACTTACGATCTTTGTCCGCTGGTGGAATCGCTCTCGGTAGGAGAGGCGGTACCGGGCGGTTTTGCCCTGAACATGCGCCTCCGCCAGGGTCAGAGCGGCACCGCCCGCCACGACGAGGTGCTGGACGCACTAGGACTGGCGGCGGCGATGCGGTCGGCTTGCCGGGAGCGACTGTTTTTCAAAGAGTCGTAACAGATAGAGATCATTTGACAAAACCACCCGCCTGTGGTATTATTGTCCTGCACAACAGTTGAATATTGAGAGTTGACACTCTCATCCAGAGAGGTGGAGGGACCGGCCCTGTGAAACCTCGGCAACCTGATTGTCCACGCAGTGACGGCAGTAATGCTGTTAGCCAGACGTAGGCAATCAAAGGTGCCAATTCCGTCAGAAGAGGAACTTCTGTGAGATGAGAGGGAGTCGCGTGGTTGCGTCTGCCCCTTCTCTTGCCGGAAGGGGTTTTTTGCGA
>CAYVPU010000113.1:3525-10499 GCA_964453885.1 uncultured Anaerolineae bacterium
CTGATGGCGCGGGCTGGGGTGGGACGACTGGTCATCGCCGACCGGGACTTTGTTGAGTTGAACAACTTGCAGCGGCAGAACCTTTATGACGAGACCCACGTGGCGCGCAATCTGCCCAAGGCCATCGCTGCCGCCGAACGTCTGCGGGCCATCAACTCTGAGGTAGAGATCGTACCCCACGTGACCGACGTCAACCCCGGCAACGTCGAAAGCCTGGTGGCTGGCGCGGACCTGGTGTTGGACGGCAACGACAACTTTGAGGTGCGCTACCTCATCAACGATGTCTGCGTCAAGCTGGACATTCCCTGGGTGTACGCCGCCGTCATTGGCAGCAGCGGCATGACGGCCACGGTAGTTCCCGGTGATACGGCCTGTCTGCGCTGCCTCTTTCCCGAAATGCCGCCTCCGGGCAGCGTGCCCACTTGTGAGACGGCCGGCATCCTGGGCCCGGTGGTGCAGGTGATCGCCGCCATCGCCGCCACAGAAGGGATCAAACTACTCACTGGCCAGGGCACGTTGAACCGGGGTCTCATCGCGGTGGACGTGTGGGATCACACCTACGAGGGCTTTGAGTCGGCTGGCCGCCGTCCGAACTGCCCGGCTTGTGGCCTGGGCCAGTTCGAGTATCTGAACGCCAAAGTTGGTAGCCAGGCGATGTCGCTGTGCGGGCGAGACGCGGTGCATATCAGCGTGCCTGGTGCGGGGTCGCTCGACCTGGCGGAAATGGCCCGGCGGTTGGAGACGGTGGGCCAGGTGAGCTTTAACGAATACCTGCTCCGGCTGGAGGTGGAAGGCTACGAGATCACTCTCTTTGCCGACGCGCGAGCCTTGATCAAGGGCACCAACGATGAGACGGTAGCGCGGACGCTGTATTCTAAATACGTGGGCATCTGATCCCGGTGAGCAAGTACGGAGATAAAACATGGATTTGGGATTGGAAGACAAAATCTTTCACCTTGTCAACCTATCAACAATTTGTCAATCGTAGAGAAAGGAAGTACCATGATGGAACGGAACATTGTAATAACAAAAGCCACGGGCGAGTACATTGATGATTTGCCAGTGGAAATTGTAGAACGAAAGGGCATCGGTCATCCCGATAGCCTGTGCGATGGCATCGCCGAGCGCATCTCCCGCGAGTACTCTAACTGGTGCCTGGAGAACCTGGGCGTCCAGTTGCATCACAACTTTGACAAGGTGCAACTGGTGGCCGGCGAGGTGGACGTGCGCTTTGGCGGTGGCGAGATGATCCGACCTGTTCGCATCCAGATCGCCGGGAGGGGCACGCCCAGCTACGATGGACGCAATGTGCCTATGGACACCATCGCCATTGAAGCGGCACGCGCGCACATCCGCGAGACGATGCGTTACCTGGACCCGGTGAAACACGTGGTCATTAATAGCTACATCGGCCGGGGCGCAGCGGAACTGGTCAGTGTGGTGGATCAGGTGACCGCCAACGACACCAGCTTTGGCGTCTCCCATTGGCCGCACTCTGCCCTGGAGGGCATCGTCTACGATACGGCCAGCTTTATCAACTACGACCTGATCAACCAGTTCCCGGTGGGTGAGGACGTGAAGGTGATGGGTTATCGCAGCGACGGAGAGATCGTTCTCACCGTGGCATTGCCCTTTATCGCCACCGAGATCAAGGATCTGGCCGGGTACGTCGAAGTGAAAGGCGCGGCCCGGGCGGTCATTCAACGATACGCCGACAAGATGTGTGTGCGCCAGGTGCGCGTGGACGTGAATACAGCCGATCGGGTAAAACGAGGCGACTATTACCTGACTCTCACCGGCACCTCTGCCGAGTGTGGTGACGACGGCGCAGTTGGTCGGGGCAACCGGGTCAACGGCGTCATTGCCCCCTTCCGTGCCACCAGCCTGGAGGCAGCCTGTGGCAAGAATCCCATTTCCCACGTCGGCAAGATTTACAATGTCCTGGCCCTGCGTGCAGCCAGGGCAGTTGTGGAAGAGGTGAAAGGGATCAAGGCAGCAACCGTCTACGTGCTGGCTCAGATCGGCAAGCCCCTCGATCAGCCTTTGGTGACCACAGCCCAGGTGCGTCCGGTCAACGGCCAGCTTGCGCAAGATGTCGCGGCCAAAGTCCGCGCAGTACTGGACTACCACCTGGTGAACGTGGCTGAGGTGGGAGAACTCGTCCGCAAGGGCGAAATCTCTCTTTTCTAGTCAATCGAGTAGATGACCAAGACCTCTGAGGTTTTGGAGAATCTCGGAGGTCTTGGTGTTTGACGAAATCGCGGAAATCGGCTAGAATAGCTCTCCGCAAGTGCTTAGGGCGTCTGGCCCCTCGCACGTGATAGAGGGCGACGCTCTTTTGTTTGGCAATGGAGGGCAAAATCTACCATGACAGAGAAGGAAGAAACGCCAGCCGTAAAAGTCGAGGTCATCGAAGCCGATGAGGCAGAGGTCATTGAGGTCGAGGAGACCGATCCTGGCGAGATCGCCGTCGTGGACGGTGACACCATCGAAGAGTTGACCGCTGGAACAGTCCGTATGGCACAGAGCAGTGCTGGCACCATCAAAGCCACTCAAGTCCGAATGCAGCAGTCTGGCGCGCAGACGGTGGAAGCCAACCAGGTCGAGATGCATCAAAGCGGTGCGATGGCTGTGCGCAGTGAAAACGTCTCCCTGGGGGAAAGCGGCGTGATGGTCATCACTGGCGATCAGGTCACCGGTGGGAGAATTCGTAGTGGTGTGATAATTAGCCAGGAGGTGCAGGCAGAGCGGGTGCAAGCCGGCTTGTTTTTTGCCCGCCACGTGGAGGGCTCAGTAGAGACTGTGCTAGATCAGCGGGGCGCGTTGACGCTGGGCGTTGCGCTGGGTCTGGCATTGGGCTTGCTATCGCTGGTGCGGACCTTGCTTGTGCGGCGGAATCAGTAATTCTTGTAAAGGAGAGGAAAAAGTTGACAGAAGGGATTACGCTTCGTGCCTTGCCGCGCACAGTCGTCGGCAAGAAAGTTGAAAAAATTAGGCGAGAGGGGTGGGTGCCGATGGTGCTGTACGGGCCGGGTTCCGAGCCTGAAATCTATCAGGCCAACGACCTTGAAACCGGCCGGGTGCTGGCCACAGCGGGCATGACGAGCCTCATCTCATTGCAAGTCGAGGGGCGACAAAAATCTCACAGGGTATTGGTACGCGAGATCCAACGGGATATCCTGACCGATGCCGTCCTTCACGTGGACCTCTACCGGGTCTCTATGACCCACAAGATCACCACCGAAGTTCCCATCGAGTTGGTCGGTGAATCGCCCGCGGCAGCACAAGCGGAGATTATGCTGTTGACCTTTATGGATCGGATCGAGATAGAGTGTCTGCCGGGCGACCTCGTGTCTTCCTTGGAGCTTGATGTCAGTTCGCTGCAAAACGTGGATGATGTATTGCACGTGAAGGACCTCCCTGTTCCTAAAGGCATCACCCTTCTGGCTGATGGTGACGCGGTCGTTGTTCGCCTGTCGTATGCCACCCGCGTGTTGGAAGAAGAAGAGGAAGAAGAAGAACTTCTTACAGAAATAGCTGCCGACGAGGTGGAGGTTGTTTCCAGAGGCAAAGCAGAGGAAGAAGAAGCTTGAGCCAACGGACCTGGCTTGATGGACTGTGTGCCGATCCGCTCCCCTGGCTGCTGGAGCCAGTGAATCCATCAGTGCGTTACCTGACACTGACCGACCTGCTGGATCGCTCCGCCGACGACCCGGAGGCCATCGCCGCCCGCCAGCCGATCCTCACCTGGGGGCCGGCGCGGCGCATCCTGGATGCCCAGTGGCCGGAGGGCTACTGGATGCACCCCGGTGTGGGTTATAGTCCCAAGTACAAGGCCACCGTGTGGCAGGTTATCTTTCTGGCGGCAATGGGCGTGTCCCACTGCGAGCCAGTGGCGCGGGCGGTCGAGTACGTCCTGACCCACAGCCGCCTGGCGGACGGTCGATTTTCGGCGCGCAAAGACGACAAAGGGGCCATCTTTTGCCTCAACGGGAACCTGCTGCGCGCGCTGATCTGGTTCGGCTACGCGGGCGACCTGCGCGTGATAGAAACCCGCCAGGCCATGGCCGCGCAGATCGCCCGTGACCGCTTCCGCTGCCGCTACAACGCCCCGGCAGAAAGACGTCCACCCCGCATGAGTGATGGTCTGCCCTGCGCGTGGGGTGCGATCAAGGCCCTCGGCGCGCTGGTGGCGCTGCCAGCGGCGCAGCGCACACCGGAGGAGCAGACTGCTATTGGACAAGCAGTGGACTTTGTGCTGGCCCACGATCTGGTTGGCGGCAACTATCCTACTGCCACTGAGCCCAGTGCGCTCTGGCACAAGTTTGGCTTCCCATTGAGCTACACATCGGACGTGCTGGAGGCACTGGGGGTGCTCTTCCAGGCCGGTGTCCCGGCCGATCATCCGCGACTGCAGGGCGCTCGCTCGCTGGTGTTGTCCAAGCAGGACGCGCAAGCCCGGTGGCCCCTGGAATACACACCCGGCAAAACCTGGGCCTCCTTTGGTCCCAAAGGCAAACCCAACAAGTGGGTCACGCTGCGCGCCTTGCGCGTCCTGAAACACGCACAATGAGCCACGTTATACGCAATACACAACACTTTTCCCATCCTTATCCTGAGACCCCACCCATCTGGGTAGCCACGCCCAATGCCCTGGCGGCGATGGTCCAACGTCTTTACCAGCAGCCAGTAATCGCCATAGACACAGAATCGGATAGCATGCACGCTTATTTCGAAAAGGTTTGCCTCATCCAGTTTTCCGTGCCCGGGGCTGACTATTTGCTCGATCCGCTGGTGCTGCCTGACCTATCCGCGCTGTCGTCGATCTTGGCCGACCCAGCCGTCGAAAAAGTGTTCCACGCCGCCGAGTACGATGTGATGGTGCTCAAGCGTGATCACAGCTTTCAATTCGCCAACTTGTTCGATACCATGGTTGCCAGCCGGGTATTGGGTTGGCCGCGCCATGGCCTGGGGGGCATCCTGGCCGAGTGCTTTGGCGTGGCGCAAGACAAGCGGATGCAGCGCAATAACTGGGCGCGCCGTCCCCTCAGCACAGGCGAGATGGAGTATGCCCGCCTGGACACTCATTACCTGCTACCTCTGCGCCAGATATTGCTGACAGAGTTGCAAGAGGCCGGCCTGCTGGCCGAGGCGCGAGAGATGTTTGCTGAGGCTACGGTTGCTGTTTGGCAGGGAGGCAAGTTCGATCCAGACGGCTTCTGGCGCATCCGGGGGGCGCACGATCTGGATCCCGTCGGCCTGGCTGTATTGCGCGAACTGTACCTCTTTCGTGACCGCGAGGCACGTCGGCGCGACCGACCACCGTTCAAGATCATGTCCAGCGTTACACTGCTACGTCTGGCAAAAGAGCGTCCTCAAGCCATGGGGGCACTGAATCACATCAAAGGCATGACGCCTTACCTGGTGCGCCGCTACGGACGGGATGCATTGCAAGCCATTGCCCGCGGCTGTCGCGCCAAACCGCCATCACCGCCCCGAAAGGCTAATCATCGCTGGCCCACCCCCCAGGTCACGGCCCGGTATGAGGCGCTCCGTGCCTGGCGCAAAGACCGTGCAGCGCTGCGAAACGTTGATCCGGATGTCATTGTCTCCAACGCCGCCCTCATGGCCCTGGCACGCCACCGACCGGGCACGCTAAAAGATCTGGAAAAGACAGACATTCTGGGGCCAGTGAAGCGGGGAGAATACGGGCCAGAGATCCTCAAGGTATTACGGCAAGGGTAGTGGTGGCACAGTGGTAGATTGGCAGTACTTTGGTTGAAATAACATGGGAGGAATGAGATGAAGACGACGACTATTATCTCTTTTGTGTTGGCTGTGCTGGTCACGGCTGCTCTTGCCAACTGTACCTCGAGATCAGTCCAGAGACCGCTCTCCCCGACGGAGGATGTGGCCGCAACCGTTGACGCGGCAGTCCAGGCTACCAGGATGGCCGAGAAGAGCCAGGCGGCAACGGTTGAAGCGGCCGTCGGAGCGACCCAGACAGCCATGGCGGCACAAAGCCCTCCCACGCCTACCCAAGAGCTGCCTGCCCCCACAGAGGCTACTCCTGCTGAAACGGCGCTCCCCTCCTCAGAGGAATATGTGACCATGACCGAGGAGGAGTTGGCTGCGCTCGTTGATGAGGCAGTCAACGAAGCCGTTGCTGCCACGCAAGAAGCTGCGGCAGCCACAGAATCCTCCACGGCGGATGGCACAGTCACCCAGGAGGAAGTTCAGACGGTGCAGGTGGTCGTGGCTGACGCCGAGGAGGCAATCGCCCTGGCGGAAGCGCTGATCTACGCCTATGTGGATCTGTACGGCGAACTCGCCGAGGAAACCCTTATCGTCCTCGAAGAGGTGGAACAGCTTCTGGTGGAGACAACTGCCCTGGTCGTGGCTACCACCGAGATTCTCGAGGACGTGGATCAGATGCTTGACCAGGGGATCGAGTTGTCAGAGGAGACGATCAACCAGCTTGTGGCCCTGGCCGAGGCCGCTGGCGTCAATGCGGAAGCACTCCAGGCGCAGGCCGACGGATGGCTTGAGGATCTCCAGGCCGAGCTTGAGGGCCGAGCAGCCGCCGCTCTTGCTGTTCAACCGGCCGAGATTGCAGCGGACCGTAAAAGTGCCATCGCGAGCGCGTACGACTATATCGAAACGGTGCGCTCGGCACTGACCGACGACAAAATCTCACAACTAGAACTATCTGCCATTGCACAGACCGGGGCCAATGCGAGCGCCAGCCTGATGTCCCAGGGAGGGCCTCAATTGCAGAACCTGGCTGGCTCACTTGACGACATCACGGCCAAGATCGCTCAGGGCCAGTTGGCGCAAGTCCAGAGCCTGCTGGGGGCGCTTGAGTCGTCTCTGCCGTCCCGTCCGTCCCTACCCTAGTACAACCCGACTTGACCCCAAAGTGATCAGGGAGACGGGAAGGCAACCGCCCATCCAGCTCTCTTGCGCCAGGGTAT
>CAYVPU010000114.1:0-1288 GCA_964453885.1 uncultured Anaerolineae bacterium
CGCTGATTAGGCGCAGAAACAGTGGCAAAGATGCAAGTTGTTTTTGGACAAGTGCTAAGGGAGTGCAGCATCCACAACCACGTCCACCCCATCTGTCCCAATCGCGTCCGTGCCGGACACCACCCAGGCCAGCTTGCCCTGCTGCACGCTCAGCCTGGCTTGAATGTCCACCAGGGGATGCCGTTGTAAAAAGACTCCACCGCCACCATTCAGCCAGGCACTCAAAGCTTGATGGCTGTCCACCTTCCATTGATCGCTGTCAGCAACTGTCAGTTTGTAGGGCGAAAGCGATTCGCGTATTTTTTCTGCCTGACCACCGCGCACCACAACCAGATAGAGCTTGTTCGTGCCGGGCGAGTAGAACTGATAGCTCCACGGGACAGGCCAGCTCAAGTCTCCCACCGCTGCCTTGCGCCAGATGGCCGAGGCGCTGAGCAGCACGGCGTCGGCCTGCCAGGCCCGGGCCAGGGCCCCGGCCTGCTCGTAAGCGCCCCGCGCTGTGACCGCTGCTGCTGGCACCGTGTAGGTTGATCTGGGCACCGGCGTGGGCAACACGTCGCTGGAATGGGGCATGGTCAGCAGAACGTAGGCCAGCGCACCCAACGTGGTCAGCAAGATGATTCCCAACGAAGCGAGAGTGATTTTTTGCCAGCGCGTCATAGACAGCCCCTAACGGTTCCTCATGACGATCGGCAGGTAGACGTCGTTGTTGGCGTAGACGTAATTGCCGAGATAATGCACGTCCCATTTTTCAGTGCTTCTATCCAACAGCATGACGACGACGTGCAGGTGCCACTCGCCCTTCCAATACCCCACGGCCACGTCGGCGGCCACGTCGGGATGATCATCGTCGCCCAGCACTCTGCCGTCGTAGCTCAGCGTGGCCACAGTGATGGGCAGCGTGCTCGTGATATTGGTCGAGTTGGACCAGTACATCACGTCGTACTGGTCATAGATCGTCTTCTCGCCCTCCCGCAGCTTCAAGTGACGGTGCCACACCACGTGGAGATTGCCTTCGCCGTCCACAAAGGCAGCCGGTTGCAGATCGGTGCGATAGACAATCTCTCCTGACTCGTGCGTCACAGACTCGTACTCTACGCCATCCGAAGGCAACCAGGTCTTATCGTCAGAATCGGGCGGCGTCCAGGTCGCGCCGCCATCGGTGGACTTTTTGGCATAGAACCGGAATTCCTTCTTGGCCGACCCTTCATCATAGAGGTGCTTATCCCAGACGGCATAGACAGTGTCAGTGTTCACGTGGCTGGCAACGACAGGATTGGCCGAGATG
>CAYVPU010000114.1:1388-10404 GCA_964453885.1 uncultured Anaerolineae bacterium
CCTCGTCAACCCAGCGCAGGTACACGTGGCCCAGGTGTCCAGCGCCAGGCTCGCTGCTGTAGCCATCGGACCAGACGACGGCCACGTATTGGTCATTGCCCTCCCCGTCCTGCCCCAGCGCGATCCGGGGCCAGGCAGAGTTGCGGCCGCTGGTCTGAGAGACGTTGTACCGGACACGCAGCCAACCACTGCCGTTGGCCAGCGCTGCCACCCGATCCAGAGAGGCCGCCTCGCTAGTCCCGGCCGCAGGCAAGGAGCCACCCCGCATCAGCACTACGACGAGCATCAGAGTCGCCAAAAGAACGACACCGCTTATTCGACCTCGCCCACTTGTTTCTGCCCCACGAAACATTTCCCCCTCCCAAGCTATGGCTGGAGCGTGATGTTGTACTGCGTAGTCTGGTCAGCGACAATTGTTACCTGGGGCTCCACAAAGACGAATAACTGGCGATCCTCCCCACTGCCGATCCAGACCTCAGAGTAGAGCGTGTAGATGCCCGGCGGCACGTTGTAGAAATGATAAGTCGAGTCGTGAATCGAGGTAGTGACAAAGAACTCGCCGCTTTGGGCGTACAACCACACGGGAACGCCTGGCATTTGCACCGGCGTACCGGTGCCTCGCTTCACCCGCAGGTTGCCCCACAGGATGCCGGTCCCCGGCGACGGCGCCGGGACGGGATTGGTGGCACAGATCTCGCACTGCACATCGTCTACGTAGAACCGGGTGTTTGCGGTACCGTTGTTGGGAGCGAAAAAACGCACCCTGATATCCTGACCGGCATAGTCCACAGGATCGTAACCGTTAGCCTCCATGAAGGGAATAAAATCTATCCTCATGGGCGCGGACTCGCTAAAGAGCCACTCTTCCTTGGTGTCCTCGCTGTCAGCGATCAGTATGGGTTCCGTCAATGTAATAGTGCCGCTGCTGTCCAGAATCTGCAGGAAAAACGCGTCGGGCGGCCGGAACAGACTAAAGCAGGTCTCAACACTATAGTCGCTCCACGTGCCGCGGTCGTCACGCACGCGCACGTGCCAGCAATAGTCGGCGTTGAACAGGTTCCACTCGTCGGGGGTATAGGAATCGGCGCTGCTGGCAACCTCGCCGCTGTCGCGGCTGCTGGCGTCGCCGTAGGATCCGCTGCTGGCGCGAATCTGAACCTGGAAATGAGATTGCGGGTCGCCGTCAAGGTCGTTGTAAGCCGACCAGGTAAACTCTGGATTGGGAGTGTCCAGCGTCGCGCCGGAGGCAGGCGTTATGTTGACGGGTCGATCGGGTGGATTGTTGAAGCGGTAGCCAAAGTCAACGTCCAGAAGGGCCTGGCCCGGGTTCAAGGTGACGCTGCGCGGCGAATGAGTGGACGGATCGCCGGTGGGGGCATAGCTTTCCAGCGCGCCGCCGGGTTCAAAGTTGCTGTCGTCAACGGTGACGACATAGACTGCCCATTCGACCTCCCCCGAGTACTCGATCTGGACGTTATCCACATAGAAATACTCGCCGTCTCCGCCAAAATAGTGCTCCACCCTGAACCGGACAGTGGTATTGACCGATGCGTAGGCACTTATGTCATAGCTTGCCGAGCCTGAAACCTCACTCTCAAAGGTTTCCAGCGTTGTCCACGAAGAGCCACCATCGTCAGACACCTGGACTTGAACGCGGTCCCCAGCCTCGACGGTATCCGAAGTACGGTAATCAAAGCTGAGAGTTGCGGTCGTGTAATCGGACAGATCAACGGTGCGGGCCAAGCCTGGATAACCGCCTGTATCAGGTCGATCGCACAACCGCATCTCGCCGTCAACGATCCGCACCACCCCACTGCCCGGGCCTGCACCACCGCCGTCAACCTCCGTCCAGGCGCCGGCCCAGTCAGCAGTACCATCGTTGTTGTCGAAAGCGGCGCTGCTGAACTCGTCGCGCACCGTAAACGTGCCAATAGACGGGAATACGACCAGGTCGGAAAAGAGGTAGGCCCCACCGCCCGCAGTGGTGGCCGTGTCAACCGGGCTGCCATCCAGAGAGAGAGTGAGCGTCACGCCGTCAAAGCCTGTTTCGCCCGCATCCTGGACGCCATCGTCGTTCACGTCGTCCCACACGAAATCGCCGATGGACGCCCTGCTGTAGCCAAAGTCAATGTCCAGCCGGTCCTCGCCCGCGCTCAGGGGAACGCGGCGTGGCGAACGGTCGGCCGGAGCATTGGTGGGGCCATAGCCTTCCAACGCGCCGCCGGGCGCAAAGTTGCTGTCGTCAACGGTGACGATGTATGAGCCTCTGGTGAACTCGATCTGGAGGTTATCCACGTAAAAGTACTCACCCGTACCAGTGGCGTATTGGAGAACTTGGAAGCGAACGTTCGTATCTGTGGAAATATAACTTGTTATGTCATAAGTCTTAAAGCCAACATCACTATCACCATTAAAGGTATCAAGTATATCAAAGTTGGTACCATCACTCGATATCAAAACATTGAGTTGATCTTCCCCCTCCTCGAGATTTCCACTGGTGTCAAGATCGAAGCTAAGGGTTGCACTAATAGCACCCGCCGCATCAAGGTCTACCTCCCGAGACACAGTTGGGTCCGTGCCACTTACGCCGTGAAGCCGCAGTCGCCCCCCGGTAACTTGAATGAGGTTTGCCGTTGGGTCGCCATCTTGTGAATCTACCCATGCCCCTTCCCAAGATTGAGTGCCATCGTTATTGCCGTAGGAAACACTGTTGAACTCATCACGGACGGTGCCTTCAAAGGTGCCAGGGCCTATTATCAGACCGGAAAAGAGGTAGGCCCCGCCCCCCGCTGTAGTGGCCGTGTCAACCGGGCTGCTCCCCAGGGAGAGGGTGAGGGCCACGCCGTCTATGCCCGTTTCACCCGCGTCCTGGACGCCATCGGCGTCGGCGTCGTCCCACACCAGATCACCGATGGACGCCGGAGCGACGACCAGGGGACCACCCAGTGTGCCGCTATCGGGTAAACGGGTCGTGTGCGTCCCGTCAGAGGCAGTAAAGTAATAATTGTGCGTACCCACAGGCAGCGTTGCGGCAAGCATGTACTGCTCGCCGTTGGTATAGACACCGTCCCACAAAGTCCCGGCTGCCGAGGTGTCCAGGATCATGTCGTAGGGGGTGCCATCAATCACAACGCGAACGTAGGCCGGCGGATCGTTGTTGGGGTCGGAATACACGACCTTGTACGTAAACGTCGTGGAGGCCTGCCCCCAATCGGGGTCTATGCCATCGGTGCTATCGTATCCTGATTCAGCAGAGTAGTTCAGCGCCGGGGCATTGGTCATGACCACCATTTCTACATAGTTGATACGCATGTCATCAGAGGGATTATTCTGCTGATAGACGCCCCAGGTGATAGCGCCAGTAACTGCATCTATGTAATCCGCAAAATTTGACGTGATAGACCGGGTAAACTCGGTATCTACATCGGCCGGGATGCTCTCGCCGGGATCAAAAAAGTCCCAGGAAGCATCTTGCCACCAATCCGTCCCTGTTCGCTGGACGTAGATTCTATGCTCGGTCGTACTGCTATCTGAATTGCCATTAAAGGTCAGGTCAATACGAAATATATCGGCGATGTTTTCGTTGATGATCATGTCGAACTGTACGAATATTTCGTCGTTCGATCCTGGGTCATCAGTGGCCCATTGGGCGCTATTGCGCGCAGAGATATTTACGTATTCCGCATCACTCGGCTCCTGAAAATCATTTCGGTTATTCTGGCTTCCACCGTAGGGGAATACATCAACGTCCGACTCATGCGCACAAATACCATTGGCGCTGCACGATGCCCGGGTAACTCCCACATAATTGTAGACAGCGGTTGCACCCTGGGCCAGGGGCGCAAAGGCCACGTCCTCCTGGACAATCGGGCCAGTACCGGAATCGGAGGGGGTATCTCCCTCGTCCATGTCGTTCACATCGTTCGGCGTGACTCTGCCATCAAGCTCGCCATCAGCATCACTCCGATAGGTATAGCGGAATTGGTCCGAGTCGTCCACAATTCGCACCGGGCTGCTGACCAGGACATAATCCCCTCCGGCTTTACCTGTATATTCGGTGACGGCATTGTTAGAGTCGCCGCCAAAGCTGTCGCCCTGGGAGGCCCGACCTTCACCCTCCGGGGTGGGCGTAGGGGCATGAACCAGCGCCGCCACCGCCGACGGCCCAAGGGCGTCCTCCACCAGGGTCCAGAAGGAAATCACGCCCGAGAGTTCCTGATCGCCCGACAGACCCCATGGCATCTGGATGGTCTGCCTCAACCAGGGATGATAGACGATAAAGTTGTACGGGTTGGTCTCGGCGTTGTGGGCGAAAGAATAGTTGCCCGGCTTGGTATGATTGTACCTCGTCGTGCGCAGGGCCGCGCCGGCCTCGGTGCCCCAAACCCACCAATCGGCAAAGTCCGAGTCTTCAAAGGAGCCACGACCGGGATCCCGCATCAGGATCGGATAGTCGCAGGTTGTCAGACCGGGCGGCGGCGGGTAGGGGCTGCCCGCGCCGGCCAGGCAGACCTCATAGTTGTCCACGATGCCCTCGTGAGACGTACCGCCGTCATAGGCCGCCGCCGCAATGCCCAAGAGTGCGGGGTTCTCCAGATCCCAGCCGGTAGACGATCCAACCAGGTTCCAATCGCCGTCGCCAGGATCAGCACTGGTCGAGTAGTAGGCATAAAAGCTTCCGCTCTGACGCACCAGACGCACCCACACCGGCAAGGTGTCGTAAATGTAATCAACGTCATAACCTCCACCCCTACCCTGACGGGTGAGCCACTGAATTCGCTCGTCGTCAGCAGGACCTCGGCTCAGCCGGCCAATTATGACATAAGGACTATCTGGCTCCGTATCCTGGCGTGCCATCAAGCCGATCTTGGCCCAACTGTTGGCATGATCCACCGGCGCGATGACCTCAAGTTCGACGTCAAAGTCTCCTTCAACCTGGTGATAGAGAAAGGTAAAGTCATTGTCCCCATCCGATATGCCCTCTCCATCGGTGGCAATGACGAGCTGATCGCTTGCCACCGCGTAGTCGCCGCTGACGCTGGCCGGAATGTTGTCCAGGGTCCAGAACGGCTGAATGTTCCCGCCAAACGTGTCGGACAGGATGGAAAGACAACCCGCATCCACCGCAACAGGCCCGGTGACGTTGTTGGTCTCCACCGTCTCTGCCACGTTATTGGAGGTGTCCACCTGAGCCCACACCTCGTGCTGCCCACCGTTCCAGAAAGACAGGTAATCGGTAATCACCACCGTCGCCGTGGCGGTGCCAGAGGCGCCAATCTCGGTCAGCCACTGCTTGCGGATGCCAGGCAGCCCCAGCCGTGGCTCTCCATCGGGGTCAATGTAGATATCTATATCAAAGTAGGTGTCAGACACACCGCCGGGATTGTTGTTGACAATTGTCAGCGTCAGGATGACCGGCTGGTCAGGCTGGATGCCATCGTCAGGCAGGTTGATCTGAGTTACCTCCAGGTCTGGCGGTGGCGGCACCACAGTAATATCAGACGACCTTCCGACGTAGGCATCGGAGGGTGGGCTCTGCCCCGGCAAGTAGCTGGCCAGGTAATAGGTCCCATTGGAATTGGGCGGGACGTCAAAGGTTATCAAGTCTACGTTTTGCCCGCTGGCATCCACAGAGACGTCGAACATGATCTCTCGTTCGGTGTTGGGCGCACCGGGGGCTATGTAATCCGCGACCCACCACACGTCATAGCTCCCCACGTTGTGGAGGTGAAGTGTGACGGTGATGAGATCACCAGCACCAACCTCGTAATCGGAAGATGCAAGGTAGGCATAGTTGGGCGTGCTGGTGGGCGTGGGCGTGTTCGTGGGAGTCGGCGTGTCCGTAGGGACGCCGGTCTCGGTGGGCGTATGGGTGGCAGTTGGCGGGTCGCCGGTGGACGTGGGGGTGTGGGTATCGGCCACGAAGGGTGTTTTTGTCGGGGCAACAGGCGGGATCCCGCCCGCAGCGCTGGACATGCCTTCGTTGATCATCGTCGCCCGGCCGCACAGGTGGATCCAGCCGCGAGGAATAATCACACGGTATATGGGATCCAACATCTCGACGTTGTAACACACCTCCACCTCGACGGGCATGCCTCGCAACCCGGGCTCATCAGCGACAAAGCTCTCCCCATCATGGCCCTGCACCCTGACGCCAAAGAACGCAGGCTTGTTGTCGTTTGCACTATAGTCGGCCTCAGTGAGCCCCAAAGGCCCTTTACGCAGACTGAGCGCCTTCTCATGGGCCCACCATTTGATGTACCTGACCCGCCGGTCCAGGTAATCCTCCGGGGTTTCCGTCACATCACATTCTTCGTCCCACAAGTCCACCGACCCATCACATTCCTCCCCATCGCTCAGCCTGAACGTCCAGTCAGGCTGATAGGTCACAGCAAACCGGGCAGCCTCGCGGGCGGCATGTTGGACCTCAAGATAAGCCTGAAATACGAGGGCCATTTCAATAATGCCCAACAGGATCATCAACAGCGCTGGCAAAATCAGCGCAAACTCTACGAGGCCCTGGCCTTTTTGTCGCTTTAAGAAAAACATACGCGCCCCCTCGTCATGGCTTGAGGCTTCTAACGCAACACCAACAATAACTATATCATAATTTCTTCTTCAGTTTCTTCCCTTTCCTACCTGTTGATCTACTGTATGATGTTTATGCGTACTTTTACATAGTTCTACGCAATCTAGGGCTACTTATATTATACACTGTAGAGTCGGTAAAGAGCAATAGGACAATAGTACCACGTCCCCCGAGCAGACCGAGAAAGAACCCAACCCTGCCTTTTCGACAGGGTTGGGGGGAATTGCAAGGTAAGAGTGCAATAAAAAGGCAAGAAATGCCACTCTATAAATCGACGCCACGTCGCCACCGCTGGCCAAGCTGCCGGTACTGTCACCTGGCCTCTAGAAACCCAAGCTTGCCTCGATGTGGCTAAAAGCATTGCCGATCACCGGGCCAAGTAGCAGGAGAACAGCGATCACAACCATAGCCACCAAAACAAGAATCAACGCATATTCCACCAAACCCTGCCCCTTTTCATTACGCAACTCCAGCACTCGTATCACCTCCTTCCAAAGTTCGCGGGCAGCGCTACCCAAAAGTGGGGCAAAAAATAACTATATCTATGATACAATAGATTAACACCTTTGACAATAGGAAGAGAGTACTAGTGGTTCATTCCGCCGGCAATTTTAGAGTCACCTTGGTTCCCTGCCCCACAACACTGTCAAAGGTCAACGAGCCTCCCAGCATTTCGACCCTTTCTTGCATAACAGTGATTCCGATCCCTCTCTGCTCGTTGGCAGATGCCAACACTTCGGCCACGTCAAAGCCTGCGCCATCGTCTTCCACGGACGCGGTTATCATAGGACCTTCCATATCCAACACAACCTGGATGCGGGTGGGATTAGCATGTTCGCTAGCGTTGTTCATGATTCCCTGGACAATGCGAAAGGCTGTCACTTCGGTGTAAGAGGCCAATCGCCGATCCCCTTTGCCCATGACGGTCAACTGGGCTTGAATATTGTTCTTTTCCTGGAAACCACTCACGTACCGTTTCAGCGTCGGCACCAGTCCCAGATCGTCCAACATCATAGGACGCAGCTCAAAGATAAAGTTATAGGTTTTCTGAAAGGTGGCGTTGACAGCTTCTTTGAGACGAGCCAGCTCCAATCGTGCCAGTTCAAGATCGGTGTCGAACAACCGCTCGCAGATCTCGGCCTGGAGAATAAGGTTGGTGAGAGACTGGGCCGGGTCGTCGTGCATTCGCCGCGCCAAACGCATGCGCTCGTTCTCCTGAGCCTCAATAATACGCACTATGGCGAGCCCGCTGACAGAACGACCAGTGCTCTGAGGGACATCCACGTCCTCAAAACTCAATTCGCCGGTCACTTTGACAATGCGCCGGAGCAGATTGGCGTGCTTTTGCAAATTCTTCTGATCGCTCTGGAGTTTCTCCAGTTGCCCTTTCATCATAAAGAGCCGCTTCTGGGCGTCCTGAGAAGCGGCATAGACCTCCTGGATGTCCGACCGGGGCACGGTATCAATGTTGACTTCCACTTGCCGGAGCCGGTTGGCAATGTGCACGTTGCGCTGAGCCAGCCGGTCCACCTCCCCGCTGATCTGTTGGATCGAGACATCCAACTCTTTCAACTCCCTCTGTGTCTGCTCGTATTCGCTTTTAGCGTCACTGGCCAACTGCAGCAAGGGGGATTCTTGCGACGTATCCTGTTTGTTGCTCATACTCCCTCCCCGAAGGGGCTCCGAACTGGGGCTTTTACGACTGGAGATAGGTTATTAGCTTTCCACTGTGTCCTGGAGCCGCACCCAGCCATGCCGCAGAGCATAAACGGCGGCCTGAGTGCGATCGTTCACCGACAGCTTGCGCAAGATAGAAGTCATGTGGTTCTTTACCGTCTGGTGACTGATCCCCAGTTTACGGGCGATCTGTTTGTTGCTCATCCCCTTGGTGATCAAGTTCAGAATCTCCATCTCTCGCGGGGAAAGGGGAATAAAGAGTTCATCTGCGCCACTCCAACCGGTATCCATCCGCTCGAATTCTTTGGCAAGCCAGGCGGCGAACTGCGGTTTGTCCAACACGGTATCATCAACGACATAGTTGCCCTGGCTGATCTGGCGCACGGCGTCCACCAGCTTGCGCGGGGTCACATCTTTGGGGTAATAGGCCGCCGCGCCGGCCCGGACAGCGTGAAACAATTGCTCGTCGTCATGATAGGCAGTAAGTATTACCACGGCGACACCGGGCAAGTCTACCTTGATGCGGCGCGTGACCTGCAGTCCGTTCATAGAGGGGAGATTGATATCCATGACAATGACTTGAGGGGCAATCTCGTGGGCAATGCGCAGAGCTTCGACGCCATCGGCTACTTCCGCGACAACCTCCATATCTTCCTGGGCCTCAATGATGCCCCTCAAGCCCTGACGGAAGACAGGATGATCATCAACGAGCATGACTCTAATTATGTCCATGTGCATCACCTCTTTTTT